>JALOQB010000001.1 GCA_025453595.1 Polyangiaceae bacterium | reverse complement strand
AAAATGCTCCATCGAAGAAGCCTATGGACGAATCAAAGATGGTGAACTCTGGTTAGTTGGGTGCGAAATTGACGAATACCGCCAGGCGACCATCTGGAACCATCCAACCAAACGGGTTCGAAAACTATTGATTCATCGTCGCGAGTTCTTGAAGTTTGCAGGGCGATCGAAAGAACGTGGTCTGACCTTGGTCCCGCTCCGTCTCTACTTTACGGATCGAGGGGTCGCCAAATGTGTGATGGGTCTCTGCAAAGGGAAGAAACTTCACGACAAACGGGAGACGATGAAAAAGAATGACGCCAAACGTGAAATCCAGCGTGCCATTCGTGGAAAAGCGAAAGGCAGGTAGTTCGACAAGAGTCACCTTTTGACCGTAGCTTGGGACCATTGTCCCGAGCTTATGGATTTTGGTCACAATGGTCCCAGCCTACCTATTCCTATTGTCTGCTGTTTCACAATAGACAAAGCGAACTTCCCACACTCAATTGCGTAATCCTGTAGATGCTAGAAATCAAAGATCTCAAAAAGTCGTTTCGAGAACCATCGGGAAATCCAATCTCGATTCTCGATATCCCAACCTTTTCGATGAAGGCCGGAGAGCAGGTTGTTCTGCGTGGCGTAGTTGTTGAACGTGCGGGTGAGGGCGCCCTTGAGGCCCGTGAGGTGGGTGCCGCCGTCCTTGTTGCTGACGTTGTTGGTGTAGCAAAAGGCCAGGTCGTTGTAGGTCTCGTTCCACTGGAGGGCGAGGTCGACATGGACTCCATCCTGGGTGCCGGTGATGCGGAGCACCTCCGGGTGGATGGGGGATTTGCCCTTGTTGATGAGGGTGACGTAGTCGACGATCCCGCCGCTGTACTCGTAGGAATCGGAGCGGCTGGAGCGCTCGTCGGAGAGGCTGATGCGGAGGCCCGGGTTGAGGAAGGCGTGCTCGCGGAGGCGCCCCGAGATGGTGTCGTAGTTGAAGACGTTGAACTCGTTGGCGGGGAAGATCTCGGTGTCGGGCTTGAAGATGACGCGGGTGCCGGTGCCTTCCTCAGGGGTGATGTCGCGGACCGCTTCGAGGGGGTGAGAGGGGGAGCCCTTGCGGTACTCCTGGCGCCAGAGCTTGCCCTCGCGGCGGATCTCGAGGACCAGGAGCTCGGAGACCGCGTTGACGGCGCTCACGCCGACCCCGTGGGTACCGGCGGAGATGGCGTAGGTGTTGTTGTTGAACTTGCCCCCCGCGTGGAGCTTCGTCATCACCACCTCGGCGGCGGAGACGCCCCGCTCGTGCATCCCCACCGGGATGCCGCGACCGTCGTCGGTGACCGAGACCGAGCCGTCGGCCAGGAGACCGATCTCGATGTGCTTGCAGTGCCCCGCGAGGTGCTCATCCACCGAGTTGTCGATCACCTCCCAGATGAGGTGGTGGAGAGCGGTGCCGTCCACCACGTTGCCGATGTACATCCCCGGGCGCTTGCGCACCGCCTCCAGGCCTTCGAGCACCTGGATGGCGCTGGCACCGTAGTCGCCGCCGGCCCCCTCCGGAGGGGGCGGGGGAGGGGTGCTGGGGGCGGCGTCGGGCTGGGGAGGAGGAGTCGTGGTGTTTTGAGCCATTTTTCGCCGTAAATTTCCGTGGTTACCAGTCATCTCAGTATAGCCTTTCCCCACCCCCATCGCCACCTTATGTGAAGGTCATTTTCTGTCACGCCGAGGCCTGCCGGAGGGCCGATCGAGGCGGCGAGAGTCAGGGGGCGTCGATGGGGTTCAGGGCGCCGCTCTCCAGGCGGACATCGACGCGCTCGAGGGGGCGAACCCAGGGGGTGAGGATGAGCTCCGGGCGGGTGGTGGTGAGGAAGATCTGGGCGCCCATCTGGCCCAGCAGCAGGAGCAAGGCGGCGGTGCGATCCCGATCGAGCTCGCTGGAGACGTCGTCGAGCAGGAGGATCGGGAGGACGCCCCGGGCCCGGGCGATGGCCTGGAATTCGGCCAGCTTGAGGGCCAGGGTGAGGGCGCGGTGCTGCCCCTGGGAGGCGACGACGCGGGCCTGGTGGCCGTCGATGGTCAGGTTGAGCTCGTCCCGGTGGGGGCCGAAGCCCGGGGCGCCGCGCAGGCGGTCCCGGGCCCGGCGGGCGGCCAGCTCCTGGAGCATGTGCTGCTCGTCGTCGCTGCCTCCGCGCTTGAAGATGGCCTCCAGGGTGAGGCCCGGGGCGGCGATGCGGGAGAACATCTCGGGCAGGCAGGCGTTCACCGCCTCGGCCGCGCGCCCCCGGGACCTGGACACGGCGGACCCGTGGCGGGCGCAGAGCTCCTCGTAGGGGCCCAGCTCCGGCGAGTCAGGCCCCCGGACCGAGAGGGCCTTCTGGCGCTCGCGCAGGGCCTTGCGGTAGCGCTCCCGGTGGTCGAGGCTCCCCGGCTCCAGGAACAGGGAGACCCGGTCCAGCAGGGTGCGCCGCGCCGAGGCGGCCCCGGTGGAGAGCTCGAGCTCGGCGCTGTGGAAGCACACGATGGGGGAGCGCACCGCGTAGGCCGCCAGCGAGGGGGGCCTGCGCTCGTCGATCTTCACGGCGCGCTGCCCCTCGTCGATGCTGGCGAGCTGCTCCCGGCTCAGCCCCCCCGGTCCGTCCCGGAAGCGCGCTCGCACCGAGGCGATGGCATGCTCGTGGCGCGTCACCTCGGAGAGCCGGGGGGTACGGAAGCTCTTGGACGTGGCGGCGAAGTAGATGGCCTCCAGCAGCGAGGTCTTCCCCTGGCCGTTGTCGCCGCTGATGACCGTGAGCCGGCGCCCGGGCCTCAGGTCGGCCCGCTCGATGTTGCGGAACTCGCGGACCGCGAGGTGTTCGAGGAGGAGTGGCTCCATCTGGGGCAATCTTCGAGGGGGCAGGGCCGCGGCGGTCGGCGGGCCGGGGGTCCAGGGAAGTTCTGGACAGCGGCCGCGGGCCTCCGCGCGGCGGCGCTCAGATGCGCATGGGCATCACGACGGCGACGAAGTCGTACCTGGCGGCGTCCTCGGTCTCCGGGTAGGCAGGGCGAAGGACCGCGGGGTCAAGCTCGCCGGAGAGCCCGAGGAGCACCTCGTCGCCGTCGTCCTTGATCGAGGCGAGGACGTCCTGGAAATACTTGGCGTTGAAGCCGATGGTGATCTCGCTGCCCTGGTAATCCATGGGCAGCTCGTCGCTGGCCTCGCCGTGCTCGGGGCTCTCGCTCGAGATGCGGAGGGTGCCGGGGGACAGGGTGAGCTTGATGCCCCCGGTGCGCTCGTTGGCCGCCAGGCTGACGGCGCGGAGGCGCTCGGCGAAGCCAGCGGCGGGGATGCGGGCCATGCGGCTCGATTGCTCCGGGATGACCTTCTTGTACGAGGGGAACTGGGCGTCCACGAGCTTGACGCTGAAGAGGGCCCCGGCCACCTCGAAGAAGGCGCTCCCGTCCGAGGGGATCAGCACCACGTGGGGCGGGGTCGCCTCCTTTTCCCCCTTGGCCTCCGCGAGGGCCTCGTCCGCCAGCCGCTCCAGCTCGCTGATGGCCTTGAGCGGCAGCAGCAGCGTGGCGGTCGCGCCCTGGGTCTCCCCGAGGGCCACCTCCATCTTCGAAAGCCGGTGGCCGTCGGTCGTGACCATCCGGATCCGGCTCTCGTGCCACTCGAACAGCGCGCTGTTGAGGTTGGGCCGGGTGTCGTCCGGGGAGATGCTGAACTTGGTGTGGTTGATCAGCCGCTTGAGCAGCTCGGCCGGGAGCTTGAAGCGCGTGGCCTCTTCTGCCGGCGCCGGCAGCTGGGGGAAATCTGCCCCGGGGATGCCGGCCAGACGGAACTCCAGCTTGCCCACCCCGGATCGGATCCGCGTCGTCGCCCCGTTGTCCGCCGTCGAGATCAGCACCGGGCCGTCGGGCATGGTGTTCACCCGGTCGAAGAGGTTCTTGGCAGGCAGCGCGATGGACCCTCGCTTCCGGATCTCTGCATGGATCGCCCCGCTCACGGACATGTACAGATCCGTGGCCTTCATCACCAGCTCACCGCCCGCGCTCGCGTCGAGGAGCACGTTCGACAGCACGGGCATCGTGCTCTTCTTGTCGGCCACCGCCTGGGCGCGCTTGGCCATGCGGAGCAAATCCTTCTTCGCGACGGTCAGATCCATAGCCCGGCTCGATACCTTTGCGCCCAGGTCCCTGCAACCAGGGTGACGCCCCGGGAGGGTCAAGAAATGCTCCCCCTGGGCCCCTCTGGCCGGTGCTCAAAAAAATTCGTTCACAAATTTGGCCCACCCTCCGGACCCCTCCTAGTTTCGCCCCTGGATGCTTGAGCTGAGCTTTCTTCCCGCACCTTCCTGGGCCCTCCAGCACAGGGGGGGCCCAGGGTGCGACGGAGACCTTGGATCCAAGCGCTCCAGCCCGGCAAGCGGGTCTCTCTCCCAAGAATTCTGATCCAGAAATTTTTAAAAAAGAGATCGCAGCAGTAGTCTGTCCTGTGGAGATCGGGGATAACCCTGCATCCCCTTGAGATCCTTGGTGAATTCTCTCCACAGGGGCCCTGGTAACTCGTGGACAAACCGGGGGGTTTCCTGGTGACGCATCTGCGACAGGGTGCAAACCGACCTCACTTCCCCACGGGGAACCCCAAGGATCCAAAGAGGTTGGCCACAGGCTTTTCCCCAGCCCCCCGCGGGGCTGCGCGGATGAACAGCCTTGGATCCAAGGTGATCCACGGGAAAATCGGCGCGTTTTGGTGCTTGTTGCGGCTGTCAAGAAATCCCCAGGGCTGTGGATGAAAAACCTTGGATCCAAGGCTATCCACCGGCTACCCACAGCCTGTCCACAGGTTGCTCCGTCGCTCCCCACAGGCTGTGGACTCCTTGGATCCAAGGGTTTCCACAGCCTGTTCAACACCTGGGGACAACTGGTTTCAGCGCCTTTTTGCGGCCTGATCGGCTTGGATCCAAGGGACTGATGGGGGATCCCGGCCCGGGGGCTCGTCCACGGGTTGTCCACAGCCTGTTGGTTACCCTGTGGGTATCCCCTCTCCCCAGCTCTCCCCACCCCCCTTCCGTCGACCCCTCCTGGGGGCGAATCCTCTTGGATCCCGGTGCCTGCGTGGCTGGTGTGGTCCGCGGAGGCCAGGCCCAGGGGTTTGCCCCGGGATCCTGGCGGTTGGGGGGCGGATCGGGGGTTCTTTGCCTTCTGTCCGGCGCCTGTCGCCCCTGGTCCGGTGCCTGTCCTTTGCCCGGGCGATGAATTGCGAGGGGGGTGGGGGATTGTTGATCCATGGGAGCCTGGGGGATTGTTGATCCAGGGTTGGACGCTGCTCCTGGCCCGCGGATGGTGGATGCTTCCTGGTTGAGTCCATCGTGGATGAATGGATCCATGTTTCTTTCATGGATCCATTTCATGGATGCATCCATGCTTGTCGGGGGCCCGGGTGGGTGTTCGTCTTGAGTGCGACGATGCCGACGCTGGTTCTTTCTCCACGCTACACACCCGAGTCGATCCTGCTGTGGCGCGCTGCCATCGACGCGGGGTGGGACGTGCATCGGCTGAGCGGCTGGCGGCTGCCGGAGGGGCTCCGGCTGGAGGAGCCGGTTTTCAACGACGAACCGTTGCTGGCGATCCTGGCGGCGGAGGCGCTGGGGGTGGCGCTGCTGGAGCCGACGCTGGACTGGCTGCCGCGCCTGCCGGGGGGCTACCTGCGCCGCGAGCTGCGGTTCCTGATGCTGGAGGAGGCCCGGGGTCTCCCGGGGCCGGTGTTCCTCAAGCCCGCGGACGACAAGTGCTTTGCGGCCAGGGTCTACGCCTCGGGGGCCGAGCTGGGGTCGCTGCCGCACCTGCCGGGCTCGACGCCGGTGCTGGCCTCGGAGCCGGTGCGCTTCCTGGTCGAGTACCGATCCTTCGTCGCAGACCGGAAGATCCATACCCTCTCCCCTTACGTGCGGGGCGGGCAGCTGGCGCGGCATCCGGACGGCTCGTGGCCCTCGTTGCCCGGGGAAGAGGAGGCCGCGCGGGGGCTCCTGGAGGCCCTGCTGGCGGACGACGAGGCCTCCATCCCTCCGGCGGCGGTGATCGACGTCGGGCTGATCGAGGGGCGAGGCTGGGCGGTGGTGGAGGCGAACCCGGCCTGGGGGGCGGGGATCTGCGCCTGCGATCCGGCGCTGGTGCTGCCGGTGCTGCGGCGCTCCTGCAGGGCGCGAGGGGCGTTGACGCCGGAGGACGCGGCGTGGGTGCTGGAGCGCGGGGGCTGAGGCTCAGGGGGCGCCGACAGGGGGCGTCTTGCCCCGGGCGGTCTCGGCCAGGAATCGCACGACGTCGGCGCTGGCGGTGGGGTTGTTGAAGGCCACGAAGTGCCCGTCGTACTGCCCCGGGGCGTACTGACGGAGGGCGCCGGTGAAGAGGGCTCCCGCGATGTTGAAGTTACCCGAGAGGGGGGCGGGGTCGGTGGGTTGGCCCCAGATCGAGTCCGGGGTCGTCACCGAGGGGTCGGACGCGACGAGCCGGAGGCCCGCGGCCATGGCGAAGTTCTGCTGGGTATCCCGGGGGCTGAAGGAGTCTTGCTGGCCGTAGACCTGAAACACGTGCCGGGGCCCGACGCCCTCCTTCGGCGCCCGGAGCAGCCTGCGCGCGTGGTTCACCGGGTCCGCCGGGTCGATGTACGCCTGGAGCAGCGCGACCGCGGGGTTGAAGGCGCCCGCGTAGAGCCGTGGGGGCAGGTTGCCCTCCGGGTCCTGGAGCGCGAAGGGGAGCGCGGCGGCGATGTTCTGGGGCCTGGTCTTGCTGACCAGCGCGTCGGCGAGCCCTGCACCCTGGCCGGAGAACACCGCGGCCCGGAAGCGGGGAGAATAGGGAACTGCTATACCTCCGGCGGTGGCTCCCTGGGAGTGACCCCAGAACAGGATCGTCGAGGTGTCAAAGAGGATCTCGGTCTGGGTGGGCGAGATGTCGGGGGGCAGCTGGAGGCTGGCCGCGAAGGCGCCGAGGGCTGCCTGATCGGCGGCCGCTTGCAGGGGGTTTCCCAGGGCGGCGGCGGGGTTGGCGAAGTTGTAGAAGAGGGTGTCCGGGCCCTGGGTGGAGCCGTTGCGCCGGGGGCCGTGTTGCACCTGATCGATGCCGAGGACCGCGATGGGCGAGGGCCCGTCGGTGCTGCTGGCCCTGGCGAGGCTGGCGGCGACCCCCTCGGTGATATGGCTGCGGAAGTGGCCTCCGGTGCCGTGGGCGTAGACCAGGAGGGGCCACCCCTTGCCCGTCATGGCTGCCCTGGGCACGGTGAGGGACAGGCAGACCTGCTCGGTGCGGGTCGGGGTCACGGCGCCTGCGGTGGGGATGCCGCCGCCATCTTCAGGGGTGAGGTAGGGGGCGGTCCCTTGCTGGAAGATCGGTAGCGAGATGAGCGCGTGGAGCTCGTCAAAATCAGGGGATGGCTCGCCGCAGGCCCGGGGGCCGGTGGCGTCGGGGCAGGGGGAGGGAGCGTCGCCGCAGCGTACCCAGCTCGATGCGGTCGGCACGGAGGCGGAGGCCGCGGCGATGATCTTCTCCGCGGGCTGATCGATGGCGCCGACGGTGTACACCGTGGCGATGAGCAGCGTGTCCGGGTCGATCGAGCTCTCCTGGAGGTAGGAGCGCAGGGGGGCGAAGGTGGCATGCGCCGCGGCGAGGGCCGGGTCCGCGGGGGCCTGGCCCTGGAGCATGGCGGTGAAGTCCGGGCTGGGTTCGATGGGGAGGCGCTTGGCCGGATCCTCGTTGCCCGAGAGGGGCCCCTTGTTGATCAGCACCGCGTAGGTGTGCCCCGGGAGCGGCACGGAGAAGGGGGCTGCCCGGATGCCCATCCAGTTCTCGCAGATGTACGTGCCCCGGCTGCCTGCCTGGAGCCAGCTGAAGCCGAGGCTCTGCCCGCGCTCCGGGGCGCCCGGGGTGATGTCGATGTACTGGACCACGTTCTCCTTGCGCAGCGAGTCGATGTCGACCACCGTGTTGAAGCGCAAAAATACCGGGGCAAACGCGCCGAAATGCTCGCGTTTCTGCAGCTCCTCGACGTAGCGCTGGAGGGCATCGAAGCCCACGATGCCGGGGCCCGGCGTCGCGTGCCCTGCGAGGTCCGGTCTCTTGTCCTTGGTGCGGGCGTCGCTCGGGAAGGGGAGGCGATAAAAATCCCCCGTGCTCTCGCCCCGGGGGATCTCGAAGAGGGCCCGGGGTGGGCCCTCCTCGGGCGCGCAGGTCTCGCTCTTGGTGGGCGCACCGCCGAGCGGGGGGAGCCCCGGCGGAGCCTGGCCGCAGACGCCGCCGAAGCACCCGAGACCCGCCACGCAGTCGCCGTTCTGCACGCAGCTCTTGCCCAGATCCCCCGGGCCCTCCGGCTGGCAGGCGGCGGCGAACCCGAGGATGGCGCAGCGCAGGCCGTCGGCGCAGCTCCCGTCGCTCTCGCAGGGCTCACCCTCCTTGGCGCTCCCTTCGGCGGGCGTGCAGACCCGGGAAGGGCCGCAGAACGCGCCGGGCTGGCACTCGCCGCTCGCCGTGCAGGGAGCGCCGGGAGCCGTGGAGCGGCCAAACTCGCAGGTTCCCTGGCCTCCGCAGACCAGCCCGGGGCGGCAGCTTGCCGCGGTCGAGCAAGGGTCGCCCAGCGCCGCGCTGGCCCCCGGGGCGCCGCCTGGCCCCTGTCCGGAGGTTCCACCGGTTCCGGAAGACCCACCCGCGCCGCCTGGCAGCCCGGTGCCGTCGTCGGTCACGCTGGTGTTGCTGTTGCAGGCCAGGGGGAGGGCTGTGATGCCGAGGAGACAGAGGCCGAGGATGGATCGATGCATGGCGCGCTCCTAGCGGGGGAGAACCCCCACGATGAGCCAGGATACGCGACGGCGGCGAGGGGTCGATGCGGTTAATCCGTCGCCGCGGAGGGTCTCGACGAGGACGAGGGCGGCGACGGCGAGGGAGAAGAGACCCGCGAGGACCTGGGCGCTGCGCGCGAGCTTGCCGGAGCGCCGGGAGGCGGCGGCGAGGGGGAGGGCCAGGAGGAAGGAGATGGTGGTCATGCTCAGGGTCGCGGCGATGGAGAAGATGAGGAGAAAGCCGAACCCGTGGGCCTGGGAAGGGGCCCGGGTGAGGGCCAGCAGCGCCACCGCGGCGGTGCCGGAGACCCCGTGGATCAGGCCGACCCCGATGGCCCGGAGCGTCCAGCGGCGAGGGGCGTGGGCGTGGGCCGGGGCCTTGCGCAGGGCCTTCACGCCGAGGGCGATCATCAGCCCCACCACCAGGAGATCAAACAGCGCCGCCATCGAGGCGGGGACCTGTACGCCGGCCAGCAGAAGCGCGGCGCCGAAGACCACGACCGCCATCGCATGCCCGAGCCCCCAGGAGGCCCCGACGGCGGCGGCCTGGCGGGGGCTGCAGCCGCCGGTCACCAGGGTCGTGATGGCGGCCACGTGGTCCGAGTCGAACGCGTGGCGCAGCCCCAGACCCATCCCGAGGGCGCAGGTGCTGAGCAGGAGCGAATTCACCCGCGGACGGTAACACGAGTTTTCACGGCGTGCCACGCGTCCTTGTGGCTTCGGGAGCGCGTGAGGGCCAGGACATCGTAAGCTGCCGCGGCTCATGGTGCGAACCAAACGTTCAAGCTGGTTGCTGTTCCTCGCGGCGCTGACCTTTGCGGGGGGTGCGCGGGGGGAACCGCTGCCCTCGATCAACCTGCGGGGGTTCACGCCGCCGCCAGGCCCCAAGGGGATGCTTTACCTGGAGTCAGTGAACGCGCCGGGTCACCTCCGGTTCAACGTGGCGGGGTGGGCGTCCTGGGCGTACCGGCCGCTGGTGGTGAGGCGGGAGGGGTCGATCGCGGCCTCGCTGGTGGGCCAGCAGACGGCGATGGATCTGGCGGGGGCGGTGGGCCTGGGGAAGCGGTTCGAGCTGGGGGTGGTGCTGCCGGTGGTGGTGCACCAGAGCGGGGAGCGCACGGCGGAGACGGAGCAGGTGCTGCAGGGGTCGAAGATCCCGGGGCAGGCGCTGGGGGACGCGGTGCTGGCGGGGAAGGCGACGCTGAGGCCCGTGGACGAGGAGATCGGGGGGCTGGGGCTGGCGCTGGTGGGTCGCCTGGGGGTGCCCACGGGGAGCCGCTCGTCGACCCTGGGCGAAGGGGCGCTGACCTCGGAGGTCCGGGCGCTGGTCGAGATGCGGGTGCTGGCGGCCTCGCTCCAGGCGACCGCGGGCTTCAAGCTGCGGACGGAGCAGCGCTCCTTCGGGGGCAAGGTCTGGGGCGACGAGATCCCCTGGGGGTTTGGCCTCTGGATCAAGCCCCAGATGCTGCATCTGGACAAGAGCGGGCGCTGGCGGGTCGGGGTGGAGGCCCACGGCGCGCTGCCGGCGGGGCCCGACGCTCCGTTCACCAGCGCGCCCCAGTCCCCCGCGTTCCTGGCGGGCTCGGCGCGCTATCAGATCCGCGACCTGCAGCTCACCGGGGGCCTGGAGACGGGGGTTTCGCAGGGGGCCGGGGCGTCGCCGCTGCGGGTGATCTTCGGGGCGAACTGGGCCCCGCGCGATCACGATCTTGATCGGGACGGGATCGAAGACGAGGTCGATGAGTGCAAGAACATCCCGGAAGATTTCGACGGCTTCGAGGACCGGGACGGCTGCCCCGAGCCCGACAACGACGAGGATGAGGTGCTCGACGCGGACGACAAGTGCCCCCTCGAACCCGAGGACGCGGACGAGTTCCAGGACGAGGATGGCTGCCCGGACCCGGATAACGACCGCGATGGCATCCTGGACGAGAAGGACGACTGCCCCAACGACGCGGGCCCAGCCTCCTCGGTTGCAGGGAAAAATGGCTGCCCCATCGTCGATCCGGATGCCGACGGGGTCGAGGGCGACGACGACCAGTGCCCGGACCAGCCCGAGGACAAGGATGGCTTCGAGGACGACGACGGCTGTCCCGATCCGGACAACGATGATGATGGCATCCTGGACGGGGAGGACAGGTGCCCCGATGCGCCCGGCGAGCGCTCCCTGATGCCGGGGCAGAACGGCTGCCCCTCGCCGGATCGAGACGGCGACGCCATCCCCAACGAGAGCGACAAGTGCCCGGACGAGGCCGAGAATTACAACGGCTTCGAGGACGACGACGGTTGCCCCGACGAACCGAAGGGCAAGCGCAAGCCCCTGGTCGACGTGGTCGAGCGCCGGGGCAAGACCCAGGTCGAGCTCGCGGCGCCGCTGCGCTTCGTGAAGGGCAGCACCGAGCTGGATCCTCGCTCCCTCGCCGTGGCCCGGGCCCTCGCCCAGCGTGTTCATGGCTCCGAGCTGCGCCTCCTGATCGCGGTCCGCCCCGCCCCCGCGGACGGCGGTGAGGACCTGGCGCGCAGGCGCTCCGAGGCCCTGGTCACCTTGCTCGCTCAGGGGAGCCGGCGCCCGGATCGGCTCGCCGTGAGCCCCTGGACCCGCGGCAAGATGCCCCCGGACGCGGAGGTCAAGGGCGTGGCGTTGATCCCCTCGCAGGAGAAGGCACCGTGAGCCGGACGCCCTGGATTCAAGGCCTCCTCGCCGCCTCCCTCTGCTCCGGGGCCGCCCTCGCCCAGCCCGGTCGTCCTCCCCTGGCGCCCCCGCCTCCGCCCCCCTCCGTGGCGCCTCCCGACGGCGATCTCGGTCGCCTCTTCGGCCTCCGGGTCCAGGAGCGGTTGCTCTCCTCGACCGACCCGGATGAGCGGCTGCGTGGCGTCCAGCGCATCGCCGCGGACCCTTCCCCTGGTGCCCTCGACCTGCTCCTTCGCTCCCAGGAGCCGGGCTCCCTCGCCAGCCGCGACCTCCGCGCTCGCCTCGAAGCGATCCGCGCCCTCGGCCCCCACCTCGCCCAGGATGCGGCGCGCCAGGTCGTCGTCCGTGCCCTCGTCGACGGCGCTGCCCTCCCTCCCGGTGCGACCTCCGACCTGGCCGCCTTGCTCCGCGATACCGCCGCCATGGTCCTCGGTCACCACGGCGGCCCCCGCGGGACCGATGCCCTCGCTGGCCTCCTCCGTCAGGGGGGCGTCGCCGCCTCCTCCGCGGCCCTCGCTCTCCAGGCTCACCCCCCGGAGCGCCTCGATTCTCTCCTGGGCAACAAGGCTCCTGCTTCCGTCGAGCTGGTAAGGGTCATTATTGACCTTGGCGAGCTGCGCGCCATCCCTCAGCTGCGGCAGGCGTTGCGTGGGGGGGATCCGGAGGTGCGGGCGGCGAGCCTGGTGGCGCTGGCAGAGCTGGGGGACGGGGAGGCGCCGCTGGTGGCGCGGCAGTGGGTGAAGGAGACCGAGGTGCTGCCCCGGGTCGCGGCGATCCGTGCGTTGCTGAGGTCCTCTCCGGTGGAGGGGCGGGGGGCGCTGGCGGCCTTGCTGAAGGAGCCGGGGCTGGTGAAGGAGGGGCTCACGCTGGCGCTGGAGGGGCCTGGGCCCGAGCTGGTGGAGCCGCTGGTGGCGCTGCTGCGCGGGGGTCTGGCGGGGGAGCAACGGTCGCAGGCGATCGAGGCGCTGGGGCGCTGCGGAGGGGACGCGGCGGCGGGGGCGCTGGCGTCGATGCTGGGGGGCGCAGGGGGTCACGAGGCGGGGCTGGCGCTGGCGCTGGCGCCAGGGGAAGGGGCGCGGAGGGCGCTGGAGAAAGCGCTGCGGGAGGGTGCCTTGCGGGCGGTGGCGGTGCGGGCCTCGACGATCCGGGCGCTGGTGCTGAGGGAGCGGCCGTCGGGGCTGTGGGACGCGGTGGAAGCGGCCTGGAAGGGGAGCGCCGCGGAGCGAGGGGCGGCGGCGTTTTCGTGGGTGGCGCTGGGCAAGCGCTCCGTGGAGGAGAAGGAGCTGCAGGGGGCCGACGTGGTGGGGTCGGCGGCGCGGGGGGCGCTGGCGCGAGGGGCGGAGGGCCTGGAGTCCCTGCTGCGGGTGCTGGAGAGCGATCCAGGGGCGGAGCGAGGTCGCCGGGAGGCGCTGGTGTCGGGGCTGCTGGCGAGGCACGACGGCGGCAAGGTACCGACCCGGGTGCTGGAGTCCTGGGTGGAGGAGGGAGGGGCCAGCGCGCCGCTGGCGGCGCGGGCGCTGGCGGTGCGGGACGACGAGGAGACGCTGGGGCGGCTGGGCCGGCTGCTGGGGTCCGGCGCTCCGGCGCTGCGGTCCCACGTGGCGCTGGGCCTCGGTCGCTCGCCGCGGCCCGATGCGGCGGGGCGGCTGGTGGACGCCTACACCTTCGAGACCGAGGCGGGGGTGCGGCGGGCGATCGTGCGGGCGCTCTCCTGGCGGAGGGAGCCGCAGCGGGAGCGCGTGCTGCGCCTGGCCGCGGCGCTGGATCCGGACCGGGGGACGCGGGCGCTGGCGCGGCAGGCGCTGCGGGGGCTCCCGGCGCCGGAGCGCACGGGGGGCGATCTGGTGGCGTGGATCCAGGTCGACGGGGCCGCGGGGGCGACGGCGCTGCGCTGGGAGCGTCCCGATGGGCTGGTGGTGCCGGTGGTGACCGACGGCGACGGGGCGCTGCTGGTGCCGGGGCTCCCGGCGGCGGCCTCCCACGTCGTGGCGCCCTGAACCGTGGGGCTGCGCGGCTGCAGGCGCCGCAGCGGTGGCTCTACTCGCGGGGCAAAGTGCGCTATGCGCCACGCCATGCGCGGGTGCGTTGGCGTGGGGCTGCTGGTGCTGGGCCTGGGGTGCAAGGATCCACGGCTGGATCCGGAGCCGATCCGCCAGGAGCCGGCGCCGGTGGTGAGCGCCGCGGCGCCGGTGGTGCCGCCGCCGGTGCCGACCTGCGCGCTGTCGTCGACCCCGGGGGCGCTCTGCTCCCCGGTGGTGCCGCCGGAGCCGGAGGAGATGCCGGCCCCCTCGTCCCACGAGATACCGGAGCCCACCCCCGAGCCTTGCCCGGGGGGCATGGCGCTGGTCCAGGGGGAGTATTGCCTGACCACCCACCAGGAGTGCCTGGAGTGGATGGACACGGAGCTCCCGCTGCAGGCTCGCAAGCGGTGCGCCCGCTTTGCCCCCTCGAAGTGCCTGGGCGAGCGGCGGTTCTTGCGGTTCTGCATCGACCGGCTCGAGGCCGCCAGGGCGCCAGATGACCTGCCGATCAACGATATTTCATGGACCGTCGCCAGGGAGCAGTGCGAGGCCCAGGGCAAGCGGCTCTGCTACGAGCCCGAGTGGACCTTCGCCTGCGAGGGCGAGGAGATGCGCCCCTACCCCTACGGGTTCGAGCGGGACGCGAAGCGATGCAACCACGACCGGACCGATCTGGTGGTGAAGAACAAGATGAAGGACAACCGGCACCGGGCCAGCGACCACCCGCAGTGCACCAGCCCCTTCGGGGCCCAGAACATGGTGGGCAACGTGGATGAATGGATCATCCTTGATAAAGGTTATCCACCCATGCGATCCGGGTTGAAGGGGGGGTGGTGGCTGGCGGGTCGAAACCGGTGCCGTCCGACGACGGGGGGGCACGACGAGTACTACCACGACACGCAGACGGGGTACCGGTGCTGCAAGGACGCGCGGTGAGGGCTTGCGAGGGGCGCGAGGATCTGTATACTGCGCGCTCCTTTTGGGCTAACCCCCCCGCCCGGCCGAGCGTCCCTCGGGTCAGGCGAGCGGTGTGAAGAGGTTAAGGCATGTACGCGGTCATCAAAACGGGCGGCAAGCAGTATCGGGTCTCCCAGGGGCAGAAGCTCCGGGTCGAGAAGCTGAACGGCAATCCTGGCGACAAGATCACGATCGCCGAGGTGTTGCTGGTGGGCGGCGAAGGCGAGCCGAAGGTCGGCCAGCCCACCGTCGCGGGGGCCAAGGTCGAGGCGACCATCGTGGCCCAGGATCGGGCCAAGAAGGTCATCGTGTTCAAGTTCCGTCGTCGGAAGAACTACCGGCGCAAGCAGGGTCACCGGCAGCCGTACACCGAGCTGCACATCGACGGCATCAGCGTCTGAAGCGAACGAGGTAACACACCATGGCTCACAAAAAAGGCGCAGGCTCGACCCGTAACGGCCGTGATTCCAACGCGCAGCGGCGTGGCATCAAGGTCTACGGCGGCCAGGAAGTGCTCGCGGGCAACATCCTTGTCCGTCAGGTTGGTTCCACCTTTGCTCCCGGCAAGAACGTCGGCATGGGCAAGGATTTCACCCTCTTCGCCCTCGTCGATGGCGTGGTGAAGTACGAGTGGAAGAGCAACACCAAGAAGCAGGTCAGCGTCGTCCCGGCGGCCGCCCCCGCGGCTGCTGCGGCCGAGTGAAGAAGCCCAGGGCCCTGTGAAGACGTACCGTCGCTGCCGGCTCTTTGCCGTGGATCTCGACGGTACTCTGCTCGATCACCAGGGTCGACCCCACCCCGCCGATGTCGAGGCGCTCCAGGCGCTGCAGCAGCGCGGGGTGGCGGTCTCCTTTGCCACCGGTCGCCTCTACGGCGGGGTGGTGCAGGCGGCCCGGGCGGTGGGTATCACGGGCCCCGTTGCCTGCGCGGATGGCAGCCACATCGTCGATGCAGAGAGCGGGGAAGAGCTGTTCCACCACCCGTTCCAGCCCGAGGCGCTGGGCCGCCTCCGCCGGGTGTTCCGGCGGCACGATCTGGCCAGCTTCCTGCTGTCGCGCGATCATGTGGTGCACGACGAGCGTGGGCTGCCCTTCTTGCGGTACATGAACATCTGGACCGAGCGGTTCCGGCACCACGAGGCGTCGGTCCTCGAGCACCCGCTCTGGGAGCGAGACCTGACGGTGCTGGTCAGCGTCGGCGAGGAAGAGCAGCTGAAGCCGCTCCACGACGAGGTGAAGAGCGAGGCGGGGGAGGGGGCCCAGTCCTGGTCGTTCCCGATCACCTGGCCCTTCGATCTGCAGGAGGGCGGGCAGAAGCTCTGGGGCATGGTGGTGCGGGCCCCCGGGCCCTCGAAGGGGACCGCCATCGAGTGGCTGGCCAACCACCACGGTTGCACCGCAGAAGAGGCGGTGGTGGTGGGGGACTGGCACAACGATCTCCCCATGTTCCGGGTGGCGGGTCGATCCTTCGCCATGGGGCAGGCGCCTGCGGTGGTGAAAGCGGCGGCGACCGATCACCTCGAGGCCACCTCGACCACCGGCGGGGGCATCGCGGAAGCCGCGCGGCGCGCGGGTCTGCTACCCTGACGGCGTGACCACCTCGACCGATCCCATCGAACGACCGAGACCGCGGGGGCTGCTGCTGACCTCGGTGCTTTGCATCATGGTGGGCTGGGCCGGGGTTCTGGGGGGGTACCGGGAGATCAGCTTCTACCGGGCCGAGTACCTCCCCGAGCCGCCGATGTCCCTCACCGTCGACGCCCGGGAGCAGGAGCTCGCCGCCGAGTATTTCCGCTCCGAGCGCCAGGTCCGCGACCGCGCCCGGGAGGTCCGGCTCCCCCTGGCGGTCGCCAACCTGCTGCTCTCGGGTCTGCTGGTCTTCGCCGCGTCGCGCTCCTTCGCGGGGCGCTCGTCGGCGCGCTCGCTGGCGCTGCAGGCGCTGGGGGCCAACGGGCTGCTGGCGGTGGTCGACTACGCCCTCAGCCGCGGGATGCGGGGTGAGCTGGTGCCGGTCGTCGCTCGCTTCATGCAGGCCTCGATGAAATCCACCCCGGGCCTGCCCGAGCACGAGATGAACCAGCTCTTCTTCTCGGCGATCTGGGCCGGCTTTCGCCTGCAGCTCGCGCTCTTGCTGGTGATCTACGGCCTCGCCTGGTGGGCCCTGTCCACGGCGCAGGCCCGGGCCTTCTTTGACGCTGAGCCGCGCGACGAGGACGGGTGAGCGCGCCGTTCAGTGCTTGAGCGAGATATCCGCGAGCTGGATCTTGGCGTCGTTGGCGAAGGGGCTCTCCGGGAAGCGCCGGATGAACGAGCGGAGGGCCGTCTTGGCGTCGTTCCAGGCCTGGATGTCGATCAGGCACTGGGCCAGCAGGAAGAGCGCGTCGTCCAGGATCTCCTTGTCCGGCGAGGCCTCGGAGAGCTGCTGTAGCATCGGCACCGCGTCCCGCTGGCGGCCCAGGCGCCGCAGCGCGTCCGCCAGGTGATAGCGGGCCGACGGCGTGTGGGCGGCGCTCTCCTTGTGCTTGATGCTCTCCTCGAAGGATTGCTGGGCCTCGTGCCAGCGGCCGAAGCGCGCATGCTCCTTGCCCTGGTAGTAGGCCACCGAGGAGAGATCGTTGCGGGCCCGGTCGACGGCGTCGGCGAAGCAGGTGGCCTCGGCCTTGGAGAGCGGCTCCTTCCGGATGGCGTCGTACTGCTCCAGGATCTCGGCGCGCTTGTTCAGCCGCACCAGCTCGTAGAAGGCGGCGGCCTTGGTCTCGGCCCGGCCCCGCTCCTCCTCGCGCTTCTGGGCCTCCCGCAGCTCGCGGGAGAGGCGCTCGACGGAGGTGCGGGTCTGCTCGGTCTTCGCCAGCTCCGCGTCCAGACGCGCGTCCCAGGCGAGCTTGAGGGCCACGAAGACCACGATGACGAAGACCACGTAGGCCGTGGCGCTGGTCCACACCAGGCGGCGCTCCGAGCTCTGCTGGCGCTTGGCCATGCTCTTGAGGTCCGCCGAGAGGGCGTTGGTCAGGTTGTTGGTCTTGATGACGAGCCCGCGCGATTCGATGATCTCGCGCTTCAGCTCGCGCATCTCCTGGTCGTATTCCTCGCGGTAAGTCGCCATCTGCCAAGGCTTCTATCCTGCCCCCGGCGGTCGTCAACCGATGACGGTCGACGGAGGCAGGGGGTTATGATACCCCTGCCGCCCATTTCCACGGTGGCCTCGCCGCTGAACCCCGCATTTCCCCGGGTGATCTCATGGATACCTCCGACATCCGCAAGAACCTCAAGATCATGCTCGACGGCGCTCCTTACACCGTCGTCGACTTCCAGTTTGTGAAGCCCGGCAAGGGCCAGGCGTTCACCCGCGTCAAGATCCGCAACCTGATCACCAGCGCCGTCCTCGAGCGCACCTTCAAGTCTGGCGAGCGCCTCGAGCCCGCCGACGTCGAGGAGCGTCAGCTCCAGTACATCTACTCCGAGGCCGACGCCTACGTGTTCATGGACCCCCAGTCCGGCGAGCAGATCTACGTCAACCACGACAAGCTCGGCGAGGAGAAGGCCTTCCTCCACGATGGCCTCAACGTCGACGTCACCCTCTGGAACGGCCAGCCCGTCGCCGTCTCCCTCCCTGCCCACGTGGTCCTCCAGATCACCCACAGCGAGCCGGGTGTGAAGGGCGACACCGCCAGCAACGTCACCAAGCCCGCCACCCTCTCCACCGGCGCCCTCGTCCAGGTCCCCCTCTTCATCAAGGAAGGTGAGTGGGTCAAGGTCGATACCCGCTCCGGCGAGTACCTCGAGCGCGTCAACCGCTGAACCCTCGCCCCGCAAGGCGCTTGTAGCCCCTGTCGCTCGCGTCTTACGGTGCGTCCATGTCCTCGCCGCTTCGCCGGTCCCCGCGCGCCTTCGGGCTCGCGCTGGCGCTCCTGTCTCCCCCCGCCCTCGCGGGGTCCTTCGACGAGCAGGGCGTCTACCTCCCGGACCCCCAGGCCGTCGCCCTCGATGACTTCGAGAGCTACCCGACCCCCGCAGGGGAAGCAGGCGCATCCGGAAGCTCCGGACAGGCCGGGGAGGCAGGATCATCCGGAAGTTCCGGACAGGGCGGCGAAGGGGGCGAGGGGGGAGCCGCGGGCGAGGGGGGGGGCGAGCCGCCGCCGTACCAGCTGATCGAGGATCCGACGGCCCTGACCGGGCAGCGGGTCCTGTCGCTGGGGCCCTGGCAGTCCGGAGGCGTGGGGTTCAAGCTGCCGCCCGGGGACGGGAGCTACGCCGCCCGCGTCTGGGTCAAGGGCGAGGCGATGGCGGCGGTGGAGATGCGGTACAGCGACGGCTCGGCGCCGGTGTTCTCCCAGCTCTTCCCCACCGGGCGGGTCACCAGCGACGGCTGGATCGAGCTGGAGAGCGCGCCGTTCTCGGTGGAGGGCGCGCGGGGCCCCGACCCGGGGCTGGGCCTCTTCGCCCCGGAGGGTGTCGTGGCCGACGGCTTCGAGGTGGTGCGGGCGGGGGCCTTCCGCAGCGTCCGCTCCTGCAGCGGCGTCAACGACGCTTCCTCGTGCTTGCCGGACGAGCTCTGCCTGTACCGCACCTGCGTCGACGGCCGCGGCCTGGTGCCGCCGATCCCCGAGGATCCGGAGGAGCAGGCGGCCCTGGCGGCGTACCTGCGCAACCGGATCGCGTTCCTCTTCGGGCCGCTGCTCAACCGGGAGATGTACCTGGAGAGCGCCATGGCGGCGGCCGCCACGATGCCCTTCGCGCCGGATCGTTACCGGTTCTGGTTCTCCTTCGTGACGGCGATCCAGAAGCTCCAGGATTCGCACTCGTCGGCCTTCGGGTTCTTCCAGTTTCAGCTCCAGGATTTCCCCGGCCGTATCCCCCTCAACGCCTGCTTTGTCTCGGGCAACGCTGACAGGAGCAAGAGCCAGGCGCCCAGCGATCCTGCGCTTCCGGACGTGCTGGTCAGCCACGTGGGGCAGGGGGCCACCTGGGGCCTCCAGCCCGGGGATCGCCTTGTCGCCATCGACGGCGAGCACCCGATCCGCTGGGCCAGGAAGCTCGAAGGGCGCAGCTGGAGCGCCGAGCTGGTCAACGACCCGGCCTCCCACGCGCAGCACGTCGAGTCGCTCCGCAGCAAGATCGTGATGCTGGCCCGCACCCTCACCGTCGTGCGCTGCCAGGGCACCCTCGACTGCGGCCCCCCGGAGGAGATCGTCGTCGCCAACCAGCCCTTCGAGCCTTCCCTCGGCCGCGTGAGCTGCGACAACCGACCCCGGCTTCACTTCCCCGGGCAACCCGAGGATCACGACCTGGGCGGCGACGTCGCCTACGGCCCGGTCCTCGAGGCGAGCCCCGACGAGCAGATCCACGGCATGGCCTGGGATTCGCTCTACGGCGCCGGGAGCTCCACCGCCGCCCAGATCAACGCCGCGGTCTCCTCCTTCCGCTTCGGCGGCGCACGGGGCGTGATCCTCGATCATCGCACCGGCAACGGCGGCACCAAGGACGCCGCTACCCCCATCCTCAACTTCGCCATGAACCCCCGGTACACCGAGGTCGATGTCTGGCGCGTCTTCCTCGATGACACCGGGCCCAAGACCCAGCAGGACGCCCTCGCCCTCTTTGACCAGCTGAAAAATAACCCCTTCGCCCTCGTCCTCCAGGGCTCCAGCTCCGCCGTGCTCGACGTCCCCGTCGCGCTGCTCCTCACCCGCGACGTCTCCGCCAGCGACTACTTCCCCAACGCCCTCAAGGGCGCCCCCAGGGCCCGCATCTTCGGCCCCCACCCCACCAACGGCGCCTTCTCCACCTTCATCGGCGGCTCGTTCTGGCTCGGCATGACCTACCAGCTCGCCTCCGAGGACACCCTCAACCACGACGGCACCATGCTCTGCGCTCGCGGCGTCGTTCCTGACGAGATCGTCGAGCCCCAGCAGAGCCACCTGATCCAGGGCGTCGACACCGTGTACGAAGCTGCCCTCGCCTGGGTCCGCGCCAACCTCAAGCCGCAGGAGTCCCCCTGATGCCTCGCCCCTTGCTCCTGACCCTCCCCTTGCTCCTCCTCGCCTGCGGTGGCGAGGGCCCCCTCTCCCTCCTCGATCGATCCTCCGTCGCCGGCGCCGGCGGAGGTTCCGGAAGCTCGGGGCAGCCCGGCGCCGGAGGGGCCGGCGGACTGTATGGAGGCTCCGGTGGGTCATCGGTGTCCGGATCGGGCGGCGCTCCGGGGGCCGGCGCCGGCGGGTCGGCCGGGGGTTCCGGTGGGGTATCCGGAGGTTCCGGAGGGAGCGGGGGCGACGCCGGGGCCGCCGGTCAAGGGGGTGCGGGCGCCCCGATACGGACGGTCAGCAAGCGGAGCATCTTCGGGAACGTGAAGGCGCCGGACAACCTGCTGTGGGATGGAGACTTCGAGTGGCAGGGGCCCTTCGTGTCCCAGTATTCATGGGCGATCGGCAAGTCGTGGGTGCCCGGTGGGGTGCCCGAGATCCGCGCCCTGCCGGCCTGCCGCTCGGGGCTCAAGTGCGCCACCTTGCCCAAGAGCGCGACGATGGGGGGGCTCGCGGTGTCGCCTCGCACGCCGACGACGAAGATCCGCGGGTGGGCCCGGGTGGGGGCGGAGAGCCTCTGCGACCGGGTCAACCTGCACCTCTCGTCGTGCTTTGACAACGACAAGCTCACGGACCCGGCGAAGCCGATGACGGAGGGGCCCGACGCGGAGGGGTGGTGCGGCTACGAGGACGAGCGGCCCACGCTGGAGACGACGCCGTGCCTGTTCGTGTTCAACAAGGCCAAGGGGGAGGTGCTGGTGGATGACCTGTACCTCGGCCCTGGCTCGGGGCCGCCGGTGGAGGCCAAGACGACGGCGGTGGATCCGGCCACGGAGGAGCAGGTGAAGCAGCTCCGGGAAGGGTTCCGGGCGCGTCGGCGGGGCCAGGAGCAGGCGCCGCGGGTGCCCCCGACGAGCTTCCCGCGGGTGCGGTGATCCGCCTCTCCAGCGCCGTCAATTCAGCGACGCTTCGGGGTCGCGAAGCGTAGCGCCCTCCAGAGGGCCTGGTTGTAGGCGTGAACTTCCGGGAGGACCTGCTCCACCTCGCGCTGGTGTTCCGCGCGAGGGTCCCCCGGGGGCAAGGCCGCGGGTCGTTCGAGGTACTCGCGGAACTGTACGATCCTGAAGCGGAAGGGTTTGAAGACGAGGGGAGGGTCGAACTGGGCGCTCGTGAGGATGGGAGGATCCCCGGGGAATTCAAGGGAACACTCGCGCAGCGAGAACTCCTCCGGGGGGCCTTCTTTTCCGCCGCAACGGAGCACCACGGATGCGCCCTCCGGGTGCTCCTGGGCAAACTTGCAGCCTGCTCCTCCGTGGTGATGGCTGGCCATGATGGGATCAAAGAAGATCGCACCGAGGAGGGTGGGAGAGAGGACCGTGATCTGCATCTCGGCGCAGAGGGCGCCGCTGGTGTCCCGGAGCGGGTGACCGAGGCGCGAGGAGCGGTCCGTAGCGCCGATGAACATGGCGGAAGAGGTCCCCTCCCTGGCGCGGGCGAGCAGCCGGGCAAAGCCTGCCTTCACCGGGGGCGAGAGGTCCCGTTGTTCCAGCTCCTGCGAGGCCTGCTGGTAGATCCGGTCGAGGGCCTCCCGCGAGGCCTTCTGCACCGCCGGTGAGGCCTCGGGCGCGGGCCACCCATCCGGAGGCTCCTGGGGGCTTCGGGGGCGCACCCCCGCGAGGGTCAGCAGCATCGGGATATCGAACGGAGGGCGAGCGGCCACCCGGATCATCCGCATCGCCAGCTGCTCCTGGTACCTCGGGTTGCGGGCGGCGAAGGTCCGGTACCAGTGGAGCGATCGGTAAGGGCTCCAGGAGGGTTCTCCCGCGGGGGGCTGAGCTTCGAGGTACTTCAGCAGCCTGATGGCCGCCGCCTCGTGGTGCTCTCCAAGCCAGATGAGGAGCTGTTCGTAGGTCTCCTTGTGCTCGCTCCTGTAGGTGGATTGCTCGAGCAGCGGCACGAGCGTGTCGATATCCTGGCCCCCTGCCTTCAGGTACGCGATGGCATGCACGGCGCTGTCGGGGCGATGCTTCCTTGTCGCCAGGAGCCTCAGCCATCGCTCCTCGATCAGCCCGGCATGCCAGGTTGCGCCCCGGCGGCGTGCCTCCTGGAGGGCGCCGGCGAATTGATCCCGCGCCTCCAGCGAGAAGCCCTCGATCACCTTTTGATCCGAGCGCCGGGCCCGCTGCAGCGAGAGCCAGCGAGCCGCGGGGAAGCTCGCCTGCAGGGCCACCGTCAGGGCGCCGCCGAGGAGCAGGAGCCGGGAGAGCGAGCCAGGCAGGGGGGAGATCGGGCTCGTTCGTGCGCGCTCTGCGGCGAGGGGATCGTGGTTCTCCTCGGAGGGGGTCCCTTCCCAGGACTCGGCCTCCTGGTGAGCCTCACGGAGCCTTTTTTCCAGCGCGACCGGCTCTTCCTTCGTATCCAGGAGGGCGACCTCGCCGCCTCCGCGGAGGTGAATCCGGTGCCCCGCCCCTTCTCGCGAGATGCCCTCGATGGTCTCCACCGGGAAGCGCTGGAGCGTACCGCGCTTGATGACAAGCAGATCCCTTGGGAACAGGTAAGTGCCTGGAATAATTCCAGTTTTTCTCCGATAAAGCCAGGCGCTCAGGGCCACGAGAGAGGCACCGATGGAGGTCACCAGGGTCAGGCCGATGAGGAGTGTGCGGAGCGGGTCGGGCTGATCAAAAAAAAGTTGTTTCCTCGCATCTTCCCCGGAGGCCAGCCCCAGCGACAGACCGAGCGCCAGCGCTGCCACCACCGCCCCTGCCCGGGGGAGCCGCGCCTCTGGTGAGGGCGCCCAGGCCAGCGCGTACTGCTCTGGATGGGCGCAGGCGAGCCGGAGTCGTTGCCTTGTGATCGGCAGGAGCGCAGACCAGGGGCGCGTCTCTGCGTGGATCGTCTGGGCTGGATCGCGAAAGGGGGAAGAGCCTGGAGGCATGGGCCTTCCCCGGAGCGTATCAGCCTCGCGTTGCGGAGGTCAGCAGGCCGTGTCCTCGATGGCCTTGAGGAGCCGTTCGGCCTCGCTTGCGGCGTCGCGGGCCTCGTCACCGAGGGCAGCGAGAGGTGTCGCAGGGCTGCGAGCTAACAGACCCGGGGAGGCAACCAACCGGGGGAGGGTCCACCCACGGATGCTCTCCCAGTCTGCTTTTTTTGTAGAGAACTTCAATACACAAGGCTTCGATTTCAGCACGCGTTGCCAGCAACGTGAACCCGTTCACCCTGGCCTGAGCACGGAGGATGAAATCAGCCATCAATTTCCAGGCGAAGGGGAAGGCTCTCCTGCGGCTTGCAAACGCAAAGAACATGGCTGCAGGCTCGAGCTTCGGGTCCCCCCCGGCGAGCTCGGCGGCCTGCAAGCAGCAGCCGTGCACAGCCACCGCGTCGCAGACTGCAACCCTGCGGTGCCGGGCTGCGATGAACGGATAGCCCAGGACGAGCTGGGAGGGATCGAGGATCATCGAGCGCTGGCGACCAGCGCCGCGGCCACATGCACGTCGTCTTGCGCGTCCGCCGCGGCCATCTCGGCAAACTCACCCTCGAACTGGGGAGCCATCGACAGATAGAGCTGCACGATGGGGTTCTCCTTGAGCCGGGCCGGCAGCAGCAAGGGATCGAGGGGAGCCGGGTAGCGTGGGATCTCTTGTTCCTGGGGCTCAAGCTCGAAAGGAGGTTCAGGAGGGAGCGTTGCCACCTGCCAATCATGCCTGCCCCAACCAGGGACGACAAGCTCCGGCGCACGACCCGGGCTTTGGGAAACCTCGGTGTCGGCCTGCACGGAGCACGCAATTACAGGTTGGATGAAGGAGTCACGAGCCGTCGCGGGTTGCGGAGGTCAGCGGGCCGCGTCCTCGATGGCCTTGAGGAGCCGTTCGGCCTCGCTTGCGGCGTCGCGGGCCTCGGTGGCGGCCTGGACCAGGGCGTCGAGTTTTTCTTTCACGCGGGGGGACCCGGTGGCGCGCTGGGAGATGCGCTGGCCGTGATCGAGCTCGACGGCGACGGCCTCGCGGGCGCGAGCGGCGCGGCGGAGGGGCTCTGCGACGAGCGCGCGGGCCTCGTCGCGGAGGGCAGCGAGGGCCGCGGGATCGGGGCGAGCGCCGTAGCCGAGGGTCATGGCGCGCTGGGCGAGGGGTTCAATGAGCCGCAGGGCCTCGCGGGCGACCCGTCGGTGGCTCTCGGCGCTGGCCACCAGCTCGCCGAGCTGGGCGTGGATGGCGCTGATGTCCGGCACGGTCACGGTGAGGCCGTTGACGCGGAGGGTGGTGAAGGGGGGGTTCCAGCTGGTGTTGACGAGGGGGGTCGGGTCGGGGCGGTGGGCCTGGAGCAGCCGGGGGGAGGCCGAGGGGATGTCGTCGTCCTCTTCTTCGTCCAGGTCGAGGTCGTGCTCGTCCTCGTCGTCAAAATCGTCGTCGGTGTAGTCGTCATCTCCGTCGAGCTTGAGCAGGCGCGCGGTCTCGGAGAAGCCGGCGAGCTTGCCCAGCACCGGGGAGTGATCCGCCAGGTGCGCCTCGGTGACCGGGGCCCCCTGGGGCGCCACCACCTCGACCCGCTGCTCGGTGCGGGTCCAGCTGCGCACCTGGGTGCCGTCCGCAAACTCGGTGGCCTTCACCTCGACGGTGACCACATCGAACGCTGCCCCCTTCTTGCCGGGCCCCGCGTCCATCGGGGTCATCGACACCTCGGAGACGCGTCGGTACGCCTCGTCCGAGGGCGCCAGCGAGGAGCCAGAGGAAACGTTCGCCAGGGCCCCGGGAGGAGGTGAAGAGGACTCGCTGCTCGACATGCGTCGAAGTCTAGCGATGCCCCTCTCTTCCGTCATGCTCCGGGGTCATCCGCATGAGACAATCAATGTCCGACCACCCGCGAGCCGGGGTTTCGAGGGCAAGGGCGCGGTGGTGCCTCAGCCGTCGGTGTAGCCGGCGACGCGCAGGCCGGGCAGGAGGCGCTCGCGCTCCTCCAGCTCGATGACGACCTCGAGGATCTTGGTATCGAGCCGCTCGACGGGGTCATCGGTGCGGAGGTTTTTGCGGCCGATGCGTGCGCCGATCTGGACGATTTTGCCGGGGAATTTCTGGTCGGGGAAGGCGTCGGCGGTGACGAAGGCGGGGGCTCCGAGGCGCACCCGGGCGATGTCACGCTCGTCGATGTCGACGCGGGCCCGGAGGGTGCGGGTGTCGCCGAGGATGAGGAGCGGGTCGGCGCCGCCGGGGGTGTAGTACTCGCCCGGCCGGAGCTTGATCTGGAGGATCTTGCCGGGAGAAGGGGCCTTGACGGTGAGCCGTTCGAGGGCGGCGCGCGCCTGCTCGCGGCGCGCCTCGGCGGCGGCGAGGCGGGCCCTGGCGGCGTCGATCTCCTCGCGGCGACCCCCGAGGGCAGCGCGTGCGCGTGCGTCGGCGGCGACGCTGGTCATGGCGTCGCTCTGGGCCTGGCGGCGGGCGCGGTCGAGCTGGTCGGCAGAGGAGGCGTCACCCAGCTGTTCGAGGCGAGCGAGGACGCCCGCGGCCAGCTCGGCGCGGGCCTGGGCGGCGCGTGCGTCGGCGGCGAGGGCCTCGGCTTCTTCCTTGCGGAGGCCGCGGCCCACCCGTGCGAGCTCGGCGCGGGCCGCGGCCACGTCGGCCTCGGCGGCGTTGAGCGAGGCGGCCTCGATCGAGGCGTCGAGCAGGACCAGGGGCTGTCCTGCTTCGACCCACTGGCCCTCGGCCACCGGGATGGCGGCGATGCGGCCGCCGGTGGCGGCGGCGACCTTGATTTCCCGGTCCGCGGGCTCGACGAGGCCGTAGCCCCCGACGAGGCGGGGGGGCTGGAGGGGGACGCGCTCGTCGGCGCCGGAGAGGGGGGCGACGAGGCGCGTGGCCTTGACCCTGTCTTCCGGGCGGATCGCGGTGGTCGGGCCCGCGAGGACGGATCGGGCGATGATCGCGGAGCAGGCGAGGGTGGCGGCGATTCCTGCGATTTTCCAGGGAAAATTCACGATTCTTGCTCCTTGATCCGGCCGTCTTCGAAGTGGACGACGCGGTCGGCGAGGTGAAAGATCCGGTTGTCGTGGGTGACGACGACGACGGTGCGTTGCTGGTCCTTGGCGAGGTCGCGCAGCAGCTGGGAGACGACGCGCCCGCTCTCGGCGTCGAGGCTGGCGGTGGGCTCGTCGGCGAGGATGAGCGGGGGGTTTCCGGCGAGAGCGCGGGCGACGGCGACCCGCTGCCGCTGGCCTCCGCTGAGCTGGTCGGGGCGCATGTCGCGGCGGTCGCCGAGGCCCACGCGGTCGAGCATGGCGTGGGCGGCGCGGCGCGCCTCGGCGGGGGAGTGGCCGCGGAGGGCCAGGAGCATCTCGATGTTCTCGCTGGCCGAGAGGGAGGCGATGAGGTTATGCCCCTGGAAGATGAAGCCGATGCGGTCGAGGCGGAGCGAGGGGAGGAGGCGCTCCGGCAGGCCCACGATCTCCTGGTCCAGGAGCCGCACCGAGCCCCGGGTGGCGCGGAGCACGCAGCCGATGATGCTGAGGAGGGTGGTCTTGCCGCTGCCGGAGGGGCCCGCGAGCATCACCAGCTCGCCCTGCTGGACGGCGAAATTCACGCCCTTGAGGACCGGGGTGGCGAGGGGGCCCTCGCCGAAGACCTTGTGCACGTCGCGGACATCGATGGCCACCATGGGAGACCTCAGCGGAAGACCATCGCAGGCTCGAGGCTGCGGAGGCGGAGGAGGGCGAGGGAGGAGGCGGTGATGCAGAGGAGGATCATGACGACGACGGTCCCGGCGAGGAGCGGCGGCGGCAGGATGAGGGCGAGGTTGGGGGAGCGGGCCACCACCGCGAGCTGGCACACCAGCGCGAGGCCGATGAGCGAGCCCGAGAGCGCGTAGAGGAGCGACTGGACGAGGAGCAGCACCGTGAGGTCCCCGTTGGTCGCCCCCACCGCCTTCAGGGTGCCGAACTCGCGGATGTTGTCGATGACCGCCGAGAACATCGACAGGCTCACCACCACGAAGCCCACCAGCAGGCCAAAGAAGGTCGAGGTGCCGAAGGAGATGCCGATGGCCGAGCCGGTGAGCAGCGTGCGCACGATGAGGCTCGAGAACTGGGGGCGGGTGAGGACCATGGCGCCGGGGATCTCGCGCTGGAGCCGGTCCCGTACTGCCTCCGGTTGCTCCCCCGGGGCCACGCCGAGCAGCACAAAATCGACCTGATCCGAGGGTCGCTTGAGGAGCTGGCGGGCCGTGTCGAACCCGGCGAAGGCGTAGCTGGGGCCGAAGGGGAGCAGCCCCCAGGTGAACCCGCCCACCACGACCCGCCGCCCGTTCACTTCCCGGGCGCTGCCCAGGTTGAGGCCGCCCAGCTTCTCGCGCTGCGAGTCCTCGAAGAACATCGTGTCCGGCCGCAGCAGCGCCGCCGGCTCGCCGGCCACCACGTTCCAGGGCCCTCCCGCCATCCGGGGGGCGTGGGTGCCCACCAGCGTCACCTGCTCCGAGCCCCCTCCGGGCCTCGTCACCGTCGCGCTGCCGTACAGGAGCGGCTCTGCCCACTGGACCCCGGGGGTGGTCCGTGCGCGGAACAGCACCGCCGTCGCCAGCGGCTTCCCCGCCTGGAGCGTGGTCGTCGACGGCGGCACGATCCACAGGTCTGCCCGGGTGTTCTCGACGAACATCACGTTCTTGTCCAGGAGCCCCAGAAACGTCCCGATCTGCTGGTTCGACAGCACCACCGCGAAGACCACCCCCAGCAGCGTCCCCAGGCTCTTGAGGCGCCCGTGCAGCATCATCGAAATCGCCACCCGGGCCATGGCCCGGACCCCGAAGATCCCCTTCATGTGGTGCACCTCGCCCTGCGCTGTCCCCCTGGGGGCAGGTCACGGTGGTTCCTGTATTGTGAGCACTCAATCAAAAACTGGATCCACATGAGCGACCTCTGACCCTGCGTGGGAGGTAGATGCGCCGATCAGCGAGGGCGTTGCGCCCTGGTGGTGGGGGGAGGTTCGGGGGCGATGCCGCCCCAGAGGAGCTGGATGAAGCCGCGGAGGAAGGTCTCGATGGGGAGGGGGAGGACCGGGGCGCGCTCGGTGATCTGCTCGAGGAAGGCGTGGTTCCAGATGGCACCGAGGAAGGTGCGGGCCAGGATCTCGGGATCGGAGCGGCGAAGACGGCCGAGGCGCATCTCGGCCTCGAGGTAGCCGGCCATCCTGCGGGTGGCCTGGAGCGGGGGAGGGTTGGGCCCGTGGAGCTGGGCGTTCATCTCCTCGGAGCGGGTCGACCAGAGCATCATGATGAGGGGGATCAGCTTGCGGAAGAGGTGCCACATCTCGAGGCCGTGCTCGTAGAGCTGCTCTTGCACCTCGCCCTTGCCCACCCGCTTCTCGAGCTCATCGAAGGGCTGCGATTCGGTGAAATCCCCGACCATCGCCGCGTGAAGGAGGTTCTCCTTCGTCTTGAACCGCTTGAAGAGGATCCCCTCGGACACCCTGGCCCGGGCCGCCACCTCGGCCGTCGTCACCGCGAGTCCGCGCTCCATGATCAGCTCCCGGGCCGCCCGCAGGATGTCGTCGTTCTGGATGGTGGTGGGCCTGGCCATGGGGGCTAGCAAAGCTCTTTTCCCCCAAAAGGGAATGTTATAAAGTAATCACTCATTATCAACTCTCCTCGCGAGGTGTCAAGGGGGCGTCACGCCGTGGTCGGGAGGAGGTCGGAGGCGGAGCGAGCGAGGAGGTCGAGGGCCTCGTCGATGCGGTCGCGGTGGGTGCGAAAGGAGAGGACGCAGAGGCGGAGCAGGAAGCGGTCGTGGGCGCGGGTGCCGCTGAGGAAGACGCGCTGGGAGGCGTTGACGGCGGAGAGCCAGCGCTGGTTGAGGGCGTCGAGGCGGGGCGGGTCGAGCCCGGGCGGGCAGAGGCGGAAGGCCAGGAGGGACAGGGCCGGGGGGGCGGTCAGCTCGACGTGGGGGATGGCGCGGAGGCGTTCGGCGGCGAGACGGGCCAGGTCGAGCTTCTCGTCGAGCTGCTGCTGGAAGGGGCCGACGCCGTGCATCTTGAGGGGGAGCCAGACGCGGAGGCCGCGGGCCTCGCGGGAGAGCTCGGGGGAGAGGTCCGCGGCGTCGTAGGCGCCCTCGGGGGGCAGGTAGGAGGCGGTGACGCGGAAGGCCGAGCGGAGCTCTTCCTGGTCGCGCACGAGGAGGCATCCGGTGCCGTAGGGGAGGAAGAGGCCCTTGTGAGGGTCGAGGGTCACGGAGCGCGCCTGCTCGATGCCGCGGAGCGCGGCCCGACCGCGCTCGGTCAGCAGGAAGAAGCCTCCGTAGGCGGCGTCGACGTGGAGCCAGAGGCCTTGCTGCTGGCAGAGCTCGGCCAGCTCGGGCAGCGGGTCGATGGCGCCGGTGTTGGTGGTCCCGGCGCTGGCGACGACCAGGAAGGGCGTCTTCCCGGCGGCCATGTCCTGCCGGAGGGTTGTATGGAGAATATCTACACGCATCCGGAAGTGATCGTCGGAGGGGATGGTGCGGATGTTGTCCGGGGGGAAGCCTGCGATGAGGGCGGCCTTGGCGACGGAGTGGTGGGCCTGGTCGGAGGTGTAGAGGGTTCCGCCGAGGAAGTGAGGGGGCAGGAGGGCGCGGCGGGCGGCGACGAGGGCGGTGAGGTTGGCCATGGAGCCGCCGCTGGTGAGGACGCCGCCGGAGGGAGAGGGGAAGGGGAGGAGGTCGCAGAACCAGCGTACGACGAGGGCCTCGATGGAGGCGAGGCCGGGGCCTGCGATCCAGACGCCGGCGTAGCGGTTGACGGCGGAGGTGATGAGGTCGGCGACGGCGGCGTGGGGGAGGCCGCCGCTGGGGATGTAGGCGAGGTAGCCGGGGGAGGCGGTGTTGAGGCTGGCGGGGAGGATGCGGCCGAAGAGCTGGGAGAGCAGGGCGTCAAAGGAGCGCCCCTCGGTGGGGATGGGTTCGCGGAGGGAGGCGGCGAGCTTGAGGGAGCCGGCGGTCCCGTGGAGGGGCATCGAGGGCAGGGCGAGCAGGTGATCGATCACGCGGCGGGCGGAGCGATCGAGCATGTCGCGGAGCTGCTCGGGGTCGAGCTCGAGGGAGGGGAGGTGGGCGCGGGTGACGCGGCGTCGGCGGGGCATGGGTCGGGTGAGGGGTGGCCGCAGGGCGAGGGGTCGGCTAGAGGAGCGGGGCCATGAGCTACGGTGTTGGACTACGGGTGACGCTGCGGTGCCGGATGGGCGCTCATGACGCGCACTACGCGGGGGAGCTGGTGGACGGGGCCAGGATGCTGGCGCTGTTCGGGGACGTGGCGACCGAGCTGCTGATCCGGCTGGACGGGGACGAGGGGTTGTTCCGGGCCTACGAGTCGGTGGAGTTTCTGGCGCCGGTGCTGGCGGGAGACTACATCGAGGCGAGCGGCGTGGTGACGCGGGTGGGGGGGACATCGAGGCAGATCGCCTTCGAGGCCCGCAAGGTGGTGGCGAACGCCAGGCAGCCGGGGCTCGCCCCGTCCGCGGCGGACCCGGTGGAGCCTCCGGTGGTGGTGTGCCGCGCGGTGGGGACCTGCGTGGTCCCGGCGGCGCTGCAGCGGCGCCCTCGCCCGGCGGGGCCCGCGCTCCCGGAGGGGCAGGGCGCTCCGGCGCTGAGGGCCGGGGAGATCTTCGTGACGCCGCCCCCCCGGGTGGTGATCACGCCGCCGCCGTCGGTCCCCGCGGAGGTGATCCTGACGGCGGCGATCGTGGGGGCCGAGATCACGCGGGAGCAGACGCCGTACCTGCCGATCACGGCGGAGGAGATCGCGGCGGAGGCGGTCCGGTGCCGGGAGGCCGGGGCCTCGGTGATCCACCTGCATGTGCGGACCCCGGACGGACGACCTTCGCAGGAGGCCTCGCTCTTCCGCGAGGCGATCGAGGCGATCCGGGCGCGCACCGACGTGATCATCCAGGTGAGCACCGGCGGGGCCGTCGGGATGAGCATCGAGGAGCGCTGCGGCCCCCTGGTGTGCCGCCCCGAGATGGCCACCCTCAACTGCGGTTCGCTCAACTTTGGCTCCGATGTGTTCATCAACACCAGGCCCCAGATCCGGGAGGTGGCGCGGCGGATCCGGGACGCAGGTAGTACCCCGGAGCTGGAGTGCTACGAGGTAGGTCACATGGATGAGGCCCTGAGCCTCGCGCGGGAGGGGTTGCTGACGGGCCCCCTGCATTTCCAGTTTGTGCTGGGGGTGCCGGGGGGGATCGGCGCCCGGGAAGAAGTGCTGCGTTTCCTGGTAAGCCAGGTGCCGGAGGGGGCGACCTGGGGGTGCGCTGCGGTGGGGAAACATCAGCGGCCGATGACCGAGCTGGCGCTGCGGCTCGGGGGGCATGCCCGGGTGGGGCTGGAGGACAATGTGTACCTGGAGCGAGGGGTGCTGGCCGAGGGGAGCGCCCCGCTGGTGGCCCGTGCGGCGGCGTATGCCCGGGGTCTGGGGCGAGAACCGGTGGCCCCGACACGAGCGCGGGCCTTGCTGGGGCTGTGATGTGGTATGAGGGGGGGCCGGTGCCTGTTGCGGCTCCCCGGTTTGGTCGGCTACGCTGTGTTACCTCAAGGAAAGCCATCGATGCCGTTCGTCAACTTCATGAGCCGCGAGATCAATTGCAAGCTCGTGTACTACGGGCCAGGTCTCTGCGGAAAAACGACGAACCTGAAATACATTTACGAGCGAGCCAACCCGGACAACCGGGGCAAATTGATCTCGCTCGCCACCGAGACCGAGCGCACCCTGTTCTTCGATTTTCTCCCGATTGACCTGGGGAACGTCCGGGGCTTCAAGGTGCGCCTCCAGCTCTACACGGTGCCCGGGCAGGTCTTCTACGACGCGAGTCGCAAGCTGATCCTGCGGGGCGCTGACGGTGTGGTCTTCGTCGCCGACTCGCAAGAGATGCGCGAAGAGGCCAACATCGAGTCGATGGAGAACCTCGAGGAGAACCTGAAAGAACACGGGCTCCAGCTCGAAAAAATCCCCTTCGTCATCCAGTACAACAAGCGCGACCTGCCCGACGTGCTCCCGGTCGAGCACCTGCGGGGCACCCTCAACCCCCGCGGCGTGCCTGACCACGAGGCCATCGCTCACAAGGGGGATGGCGTCTTCGAGACCCTCAAGAGCGTGTCCAAGCTGGTGCTCGCCGAGCTGAGCAGCGGCGGCTTCACCAACAAGAAGTTAGCCCGGTCGGGGCGCTGACAGCGCAGCGGCGAGCCTCTATGCTCGCGCCCGTGTCCGCCCCTGATCCTGGCTCTTCCGATGCCCTTGGCCTCGCCGATCTGGTCCGCACCCGGCAGATCACCCCCCTTGAACTGGTCAACGACGCGATCGGACGCATCGAGGCGGTTCACCCGAGGCTCAACGCGGTCGTCGCTCGCATGTACGAGCGTGCCCGGGACGAGGCCCGGGGCAAGCTGCCGCAGGGGCCGTTCACCGGCGTCCCCTTCGTGGTCAAGGATCTGGTGCAGCCGGTCGAGGGCGTGCGCTTCACCCGGGGGAGCCGCTTCTTCGCCGACGACATCGCGACCCACGACAGCACGCTGATCCAGCGGTACCGGCGCGCGGGGCTGATCCTGGTGGCCAAGAGCAACACGCCGGAGCTCGGGTTGACGCCCTTCACCGAGCCGACCCTCCACGGCCCGACCCGGAGCCCCTGGTCCACCGAGCACAGCGCCGGCGGCAGCAGCGGCGGCTCGGGGGCCCTGGTGGGGGCGCGGGCGGTGCCCATGGCTCACGGCGGCGACGGCGGCGGATCCCTGCGGATCCCGGCGGCCTGCTGCGGCGCCTTCGGCCTCAAGCCCACCCGGGGCCGCACCCCCATGGGCCCCGATCGCCACGAGGGCTGGATGGGCCTGGCCCTCGATCACGCGGTCACCCTCTCGGTGCGGGACAGCGCCGCCCTGCTCGACGCCACCATGGGCTACGATCCGGGGGCTCCCTACGACGCGCCGCCGGCGGCCCGGCCCTTCCTCGCCGAGGTCGGGGCCCCGCCGGGCAAGCTGCGCATCGCCCTCTGCAAGCGGCCCGTGCTGCCGGGCGATCCCCACGCGGACGTGCTGGCCGCGGCCGATGACGCCGCCGCGCTCCTCGCCTCGCTGGGGCACCACGTCGAGGAGGCCACGCTGCCGGTCCACCCCGAGGAGTTTGCGACCGATTTTCTCAAGATGACCTCGGTCTCGACCTGCTTTGACATCGAGGAGGCGGAGCGGGTCACGGGGCGCAAGGCCTCCCTCGAGACCATGGAGCCCACCACCCTCCTCCTCGCCTTGCTGGGCCGCGTCGTGGGCGGCGTCCGGGTCCAGCGCGCGCGCTTCAACATGCAGGCGATGGGGCGCCGCATGGAGCAATTCTTCCAGCGCTACGACCTGGTGCTCTCCCCCACCCTGGGGCTGCCGCCGGCTCGCATCGGCCAGCTCAGGCCCGGCCCCGCGGAGGCGCGCCTCCAGGAGATGCTCATCGCCGCTCGCATGACGCCGGTGCTCAGGATCGAGTCCCTGGTGGAGACCATCGCCTCCAGGACGTTCCGCTACATCCCGTACACCCCGCTGGCCAACGTGACCGGCCTCCCCTCCGCCAGCCTCCCGCTCTTCTGGAACGCCCAGGGCCTCCCCATCGGCGTCATGCTCACCGCGCGCTTCGGCGACGAGGCCACGATCTTCCGCGTGGCCTCCCAGCTCGAAGCGGCCCGGCCCTGGCGCGATCGACGGCCTCCCGTGTGCGCCGGGTGATCCATGGCCAGCGACCTCCACGATCCGCTCGCCGATACCAGGGTCACCAGCGAACCCCTGTTGCCGGTGCAGACCAGCCCGGTCTCCCAGGACGACGAAGGGCTCTCCAGCGAGCTCCCTCACGCCCAGCGTTACGCTGACTCTGCTCCTCTCGGCAGCGGCGGCATGGGCGAGGTCCTGCTGGTCCGTGATCGCCGGGTCGGCCGCAGCGTGGCGCTCAAGCGCCTCCATACCCGCGTGGGCAGCAAGAACGCCCTGCTCCGCTTCGTCCGGGAGGCACGGATCCAGGGCCAGCTCGAGCACCCCAGCATCGTCCCGGTCTACGATCTGGGGGCCGATCCCGAGGGTGGGTCATTCTTTACCATGCGCCATATCCGGGGGCGAACGCTGGAGCAGCTGCTGCGTTCGCTCCAGTCGGGGCACGAGGGGACGAGGGCGCAGTACACGAGGAGGAAGCTGCTGACGCTGTTCAGCTCGATCTGCCTGACGGTGCACTACGCGCACAGCCGCGGGGTGCTGCACCGGGATCTGAAGCCCGCGAACGTGATGGTGGGGGAGTTCGGCGAGGTGTACGTGCTCGACTGGGGGATAGCGAAGGTGCTGGGGCAAGGGGAGGAGCTGGATCTGGGGGGCGCGGCGGAGGGCGGGGCCGGGATGACGGCGGCGGGGTCGGTGATGGGGACGCTGGGGTACATGGCGCCGGAGCAGCTGCGGGGGGAGGTGGGGGCGCTGGACGCGAGGGCGGACGTGTACGCGCTGGGGATGATCCTGTACGAGCTGCTGACCTTCGAGCGCTTCCACGGCCCGGAGGACCCGGGGGCGGCGTACCACCGGACGCTGCGGGGGCACGACGCGGTGCCGTCGCAGCGGGACCCGACGGTGCCGCCGGAGCTGGACGAGCTGTTCCGGCAGGCGACGGCGCTGAGGCCAGAGGACCGGCTGGACAGCGCCCGGAAGCTATCGAACGCGGTGGAGCAATTTCTGGACGGGGATCGGGACACGGAGCGGCGCCAGGAGCTGGCGGCGGGGCACGCGGCGCGGGCGCATCAGGCGGCGGAGGCGGCGCTGCGGGAGGGGGTGGGAGGGGAGGAGGCGGCGCGCCAGAGGGTGGAGGCGCTGCAGGAGATCACCCGGGCCCTGGCGCTGGATCCGGGGCAGGTGCAGGCGCGTGCGGTGCTGGGCCGGCTGCTGACGACGCCGCCCAGAGAGATGCCGCCGGGGGTGCAGGGCGCGATGGAGCGATCCCTGCGGGAGGCGCAGCGCAAGGGGCTACGTTTTGGCTCGCTGATCTACCTCTCGTGGCTGGGGGTGATCGGGTACGTGCTGTTCATGGGGGTGAAGAGCTGGGTGGCCTTCGCGATCCCGACGACGGGGGTGGCCTTGATCCTGGCGCACGTGGCCAGCCTGCGGCTCCGGGGCACCTTCGGGCCCCTGGATCGGAGGCTGCTTGCGGTGCTCACCTTCGGCACGATCGCGGCGTTCAGCGTGTGGCTCGGGCCCTTCGTGCTGGTGCCGCTGGCCACGGCCTGCGGCGCGCTGATCTTCTCGATCCAGGCCGAGCGGCGGGAGCGGTGGTTTTACCTGCTGGTGGCCACCGCCGCGAGCATCCTGCCCTTCGCGGCGGAGGCCTCGGGGCTGTTTCCGCCGGCCTACACCTTCGAGAACGGGGCGCTGGTGCTGCTGCCTCGCGCCGTCGAGCTGAGCCCGCGCTGGACGCTGCTGGGGCTGCTCTACCTCTCGGTCTCGTTCACGCTGGTGCCGGCGTACTACCTGGGGCGGGTGCGAGATTCGCTCACCTCGGCGGAAGAGAAGCTGTTCCTGCATGCGTGGCACTTCGAGCAGCTCACCGGCGCCGGGGCCCCGGGGGAGGGAGGCGAGGCGCGCCCCGGGTCGCCCTGATCTCCCGGACTGCCCCTGGCGAATCGTGGCACGATGGCGCCATGAAGATGCGGTGGTTGGGCGGGTTGCTCGGGGTGCTGGTGATGGCGATGGGGCAGGGGAGCGTGGGCTGCTCCGACGAGGAAGAGCCTGCCGCCTCGGCGGGCGGCGCGGCGGGCTCCGGGATCGACGAGACCGGCGAGGATCCGCCGATCGAGCTGGACTGCGATCCGATCGTGCCGCAGCACTGCGCCTTCCCCTTCCCCAACGACACGTGGACCGTGAAGGACCCGACGACCGCCACCGGGCGCCGGGTGAAGTTCCGCCAGGCCATGCTGCCGACGAGCCGCAAGGGCGTGGCTCCATCGCCGGATGATTACAGCGACAGCGACGGGTTCTCGCCGGGGGTGGCGCTGCTGGCGCACCTGCCGGGGGCGACGACGCAGGGGCTCCCGACGCCGCTGACGATCGCGGATTCGCTCAAGGACAGCAGCCCCACGGTGCTGATCGACGCGGATACGGGGGCCCGGATCCCGCATTTTTCCGAGCTGGATCTCATCGCCAAGACCACGCCGGAGGAGCAGACCTTCATGATCCGCCCCGCGGTTCGCCTCAAGGACGGCACCCGGTACATCGTCGCTATCCGGGGCGTGCTCGACGAGAGCGGCGCGGCGATCGCGCCGAGCCCTGCGTTCCAGGCGCTCCGCGATCAGCTCCCGTCGGAAGACCCGGGCGTCACCGGGCGACGCCGGCGTTTTGGCGACATCTTCCGGCGCCTGGAGAAGGCCGGGGTGCCCCGCGCCAGCCTCCAGCTGGCCTGGGATTTCACCACCGCCAGCCGGGAAAACAACACCCGCGACATGCTGGCGATGCGCGATCAGGCGCTGGCCGCGGTCGGCAAGGACGGGCCCACCTTCACCTTCGAGAAGGTCGATACGGCCTGGAACAACGACACCACGGCGATCCGGATCGACGGCGTGATGAAGGTGCCGCTCTTCCTGGACAAGCCGGGGCCTGGCGCCCGGATCACCCGCGGGGCCGACGGCAGGCCGGTGCAGAACGGCGAGGCTGAATTCCCCTTCGTGGCGACGATCCCCAAGAGCGCCGAGACCGGCGAGCCCGCGGCGGTCCTCTGGTACGGCCACGGTCAGCTCGGGAGCCGGGAAGAATCCCTCTTCTTCCGCGACCTGGGCAACCTGGGCCGCTTCGCCATCGTCTCCTCGGACTGGTCGGGCTTCGCCGAGGATGACCTCGATCACATCACCGAGATCGTCTCCAGCGGCCGCATCGGCGAGTTTCGCACCGTGGCCGACCGGATGCAGCAGGGCATCCTCAACGCGCTGCTGCTGACCCGCATGGCCACCGGGCGCCTCGCCGACGCCCCGGAAGTCCAGCTCAACGGGCGGAGCGCCATCCGCAAGACCGAGCCTTATTATTTCGGCGGCAGCCAGGGCGGTATCCTCGGCGCGACCTACATGGCCCTCAGCACCGACGTGCAGCGCGGGATCCTCGCGGTGCCGGGCCAGTCGTACAACCTGCTGCTGCAGCGCAGCAAGAATTTTGACCCGTTTTTCTTGCTGATCAAGCCCGTCTACAGCAGCTACTTCGATGTGCAGATGATGCTGTCGCTGGTGCAGATGCACTGGGACAGGTCCGAGCCCACCGGCTACTCGTCCTACGTGCGGCAGGACATGCTCCCCGGGACGCCCCAGCACGAGGTGATGCTGCTCACCTCGATCGGCGATCACCAGGTGACCACCCTGGGGGCGCACATCATGGCCCGGGCCATCGGGGCGAAGAACATCAAGCCGGTGAACCGCTCGCTGTTCGGTATCGACGAGGTCGACGGGCCATACCAGGGCTCCGCGCTCCTCGAGTTTGACTTTGGCCTGCCCCCGGAGCCCCTCGGCAACGAGCCGATGCGGCTGGGGGAAGACCCCCACGGTAGCATCCGGGACGTGCCCGCGGCTCTCCTCACGATCTCGACCTTCCTGCGGGAGGGGAAGGCCCAGAGCTTCTGCGCAGAGAGCTGCAACCCCGACTGATCAGGGCAAGGTGACGAGGACCTCGCGGGCGATGGCCTCGTCGGCGCCCTGGGCGAAGGCGCGGAAGGCGCCGTAGGCGTCGATCGAGATGCGGGTGGCCGGCACATCGACGGAGCGATCCAGCACCAGCACCTCACCCTGGGCGCTGTCTCGCAGCAGCACGCGGCGCTCCCCGTCCTTCAGCTCGGCGGGGCCGGTGGCGCTGGTGACGGTGGCGCCTCTCGGCAGCTGGATCGTCAGCTTCACCTCGCTGTGGGTCGCCTCGGCCAGGAGCAGGGGGGTCTGTCGTGACTCAAGGGTGGCAAAGGGGGCGAGCTTGAGCATGAGCGGGGGGCGGATCACCAGGCCGTTGCCGCGGCGTCGGGCGAAGTCGGAGAGCTCGATCTTCATGCGGAAGGTGAGGGGTCGATCGAGGTCCTCCCGGTCGATCACGGTGAGCTTGAGGAGCTTGGCGCCGGGGAGCGCGCGGGCCAGCAGCTTGGACTCGACCGCGGGGGCGAGCTGCTCCTCCGGGACCTGCTCCAGGTTGCGGCGCATGCCGACGGCCATGCGGCCCAGGAAGCGCTGATCCAGCTCGAGATCGGCGGATCCATCGGGGCGCAGCTTGACCTGACCCTCGTAGGCGATCCCGTCAGGGATGCCGCCCTCGGAGGTGCGATCGGCGGGGAGCCCGGCCTGGAGCCGGTGGGCGGGCTGACCCCGGAGCTCTGGTGGCAAGAAGCCGAAGGGCGCGTGGCGGTCGCCGACGGTGAACCAGAGGGGCTGGCAGGGGGCCTTGGGGCAGGGCACCTCGAGGCGCATGACCAGGTGCTCGAAGGCAAACGCGGCGGCGAGGGGGCCTTCCTGCGGGTCCCGGAGGCGATCGCGCACCACCGCCAGCTCGACCGGGAGCCCCGCGGACCGGGCCAGGTACAGGAAGGCCGCGGCGCGGCTGCCGCTCTTGCCGATGACGACCTTGCGGCCGTCGGACTCGCGGCCATCCTCGACGTTGGCGAGGACCCAGCGGTAGATGCGCCGGGCCTTCTCCGCGGGGTCCTGGGTCGGACCGCCCTCCTGGACCAGCCGCTGGGCGACGCGGACCAGGCGCGGATCGCGGGAAGAGTCGTCGAAAGAGGCGTCGAGCATGCGAGCGAGCTGCCCCTGCGAATGGAGGCCCCAGCCCACCCGGACGCTGGGCAAGAACTCCTGGATCGGCGGGCTGCTGGGCTCCACCGGGGCGGCCGGCGAGCGGTCGACGCGCCAGCGACGGAGCGCCAGCGGCCCTTCTTCCTTCACCTCCGGCGGCGGGACGCGGCCCGTCGTCTCGATCGTGAGCTGGCGGTGGCGCGGGGTGATGACCACGAATTCGCTGCGCCAGTAGGCGATGTCCTCCTCGCGGAAGAACCAGTGTGGGCTCAGGTAACGCAGGCCCCCTTCGCCGTCCCCCTCGGTCGCCAGGATGTGCTCGGTCTCGATGTAGTCGCCCACCTCCAGGTGCGGCATCGTCGCCGTCGGCTTGCCCTCGACGCGCTCCGGTTCGAGCACCGTCCCGTCCTTCTTCAGCACACGCATCCGCAGGATCAACGCCCCCTGCGGCACCCGCTGCTCGGCCAGCTTGGTGATCGCCTCCTGCGATTGCACCCGGATGATCTCGTGCTCCAGCATCCGGGCGCTCCCGTCGTCGTGCACCCAGAGCACCGAGTAGTCGAGCACCCGCGCCGCCGTCCCGTCCAGCGTCTCCGAGGCGGCCTCGTACTGGCGGATCACTTCCTTCGTGTCGACCCGGTAGGATTCCAGCTCGGTCACCCCCTCGACCAGCTCGATGGCCCCCCGCAGCTCCCTCGTGTCCAGCCCCTGCTGGATCGCCGACGCCAGCGCGGACCGCAGCGCTCCCCGATCCCCGCGGGCAAAGCGCGCGTCCGCCAGCGCCAGCCGCGCCGAGCCGTCCCGCGGGTTCAGCTTCAGCGCCCGCTCCAGCGACGCAAGCACGTCGACCTTCTGCCCCGCCCGCTGCTGCAGCCCCGCGATCCGGTCCGCGATGTCCTTCCGCTCCGGTCGGCGCTGGCTCATCCGCTTGAGCTCGGCGATGGCCGCCGGGTAGTCGCGGCGAGCGATGGCGCGATCCAGCTCGATCTCGCTATCCGGATAGATCTTGCGGAGGCGCGCGGCGAGGGCGTCCGCCTCCTGGAGCTTGCCGGCCTCCTCCAGCACCGGGATGACCGTCTCCAGCGCCCCGCGATCGTGGGGGAAGCGCTCGAGGAGCGCGGTGGCGGCGCGGGCTCGCTCGGCGCGCCAGCCCAGGCGCCCGTAGAGCCCCACCAGGACCCGACCGATCTCGGGGACCTCCGGGAATTCCTCGCGGAGCCCCTGGACCGCGCGCGCGGCCTCCGGTGGCCCCTTGTCGATCCGATCCAGGGCCAGCCACAGCCGGGGAAAGGACAGCGCCGGGTCCAGCGACACCGCACGCTCCCGCAGGGCCCGGGCCAGATCCCGGGCGTCGGTCTCCGGGAAGATCGGATCCTTCTCCGCGTAGGTGGCCGCCGCCGTCAGGGCCAGCGGCGCCGCGTTTTCCTGCTCCTTGATCAGCGGCTCCAGCAGCACGCTGGCCACGTCGAACTGCCCCTCCAGCGCCGCCGCGTAGGCGGCGAGGTACGCCTCCAACTCGTCCTGCGGGGCCCGCACCTTGCCGTCGCCGAGGTAGCGCATCAGCAGGTTGGGATCCTTCACCGACAGCGGCGCCGCCGTCACGTACGAGGCCCCCGCTTCGGTGCTGCTGACGATCGCGACCGGCGCCCCGGTCGGGTCCTGGATGCGCAGGCTCGTCTCCGGCTCCGGCAGCTTGACCAGCACGCGATGACGCCCCGCCGCCAGGCGCACCTGGACGCCAAAACGAGGCCAGACCCCCCAGGTCCGCATGTCGCGCTCCAGCACTTTATGATCGTCGATCCAGATGGCGAGGGCGCTCTGCGCCGACAGCAGCAGCTCGCGCTCCGCCGGCAGATCGAGATAGGTCTCCGCATAGAAGACCCCGTTGATCGTCGGCTCCCCCAGCCGGTGCATGCACCCTTGCCGGTCCGTCGCCAGGATCTTGGGGGCCACCGCTCGCCGCTCGCTCGCCGGCCAGAACGCCGGCCACGGACCGGCCTTCTCGGCCGGAAACGAGCGCCACCGATCCGCCGCCGCGCCGTGGCCAAAGGGCCCCGCGATGCGCAGGTTGTTGACGCAGCCAAGCTGGGCCACCGCCCGATCCGTCAGGTTCGCCTCGGCCTCCTCGAAGGCGTGGTTGGTCCACCACTCGACCAGCTCGCCCCGACCTCGCCAGCCCAGGGCCCCGGGCTCGCTCAGGGTCTTCATGACCCAGGGCTGGGCCTCTTTCCAGAGGGCGGGCACCGCCCCGTCGAGGGACAGCAGGTGGTTGGCGGCGAACCAGGCGACGAGGGGCCCGAGGGGGTCGGAAGAGACCTTGGCCTGCTGAAGCGCGAGGAGGAAGGAGCGGCCGCTGGCTTCGAGCTTCCCGTGGGAGAAGTCGTCGATGGCGCGGGCGAGGGAGGCGAGCATGCCGGCGGCCTTGAGCTCATCGAGGCGAGCGCGGGCGCGCCGGGCGCTGTCCGGGGAGCCACCGGGGGCGAGGAGCTCGGCGAGGAGCCAGCGGCCCACGACCTCGCCGTCGCCGGAGGCGGGGCCGCGCTCGCGGGCCTCGATGGAGGGGGATCGAGGAGCGGAGGGGGTGGCAGCGCTGCAAGAGAGGAGCGAAGCGGCGAGCAACCAGGGGGCCAGCAGCCGGGGGCGGATCACGAGGGAGGCGTAGCGCGGGTCCGCAGCCGAGGAAACCCCGGGGCGCTGGGGAGAGGAGACAGGGGCGTGGCGCCGCCGCCCTGGGAGGCACTACAGTGGGGCCCGTGACGATCTCCGCGGACAGGCTGCGCCAGCTCAGCGATCTGCTCACTCGAGCGTCCATCGAGGGGTCCTCGGGGCTGTCGTACCACCCGTCGGAGCTGATCGGGGAGGGGGGGCAGGGGTGGGTGTTTCGTGCGGGCTACGACGAGCCGGACGGGCCCTGGGTGGTGGTGAAGCTGCTGCGCCCGGACGTGGTGAACGAGGAGGCGCTGGCGCGCTTCCTCCAGGAAGCGGACGTGCTGCGGAAGCTGGGGCAAGCGCAGGCGCCCAGCCCGAACGTGGTTCGCTTCTACGATCACGGGGTGCACCGGTGCCGCATGCCGGATGGCGAGGTGTACGCGCTGCCCTTCACGGTCCTCGAGTTTGTGCACGGGCAGACGCTGGCCCAGATCCTGGCGCAGAACCCCGGCAAGGGGCTGGCGGCGGCGCGGGTCCGCCGTCTTTTCCGCCAGGTGGCGCGGGCGCTCTCGCTGATCCACGAAGCGCAGATCGTGCATCGGGATCTGAAACCATCGAACCTGCTGATCACCACAGAGGCGACCCAGGAGGTGGTCAAGATCACCGATTTTGGCCTGGTGAAGCGCTTTGACGTCGACGGCCGGGGGACGCTGGCGCTGGCGGGGGCCAGCGTGGGCTACGCGCCGCCGGAGCAGTTCGAGATGGGCAACCGGCGGGTCTCGGCCCGGACCGATCTGTTCTCCTTCGCGTCGGTGCTGTTCGAGGCGCTGACCGGGGTCCAGGCCTTCCCCTCGTACCCGGGGGAGACGCCCTTCCAGGTGCTCTCTCGCGTGCTCTCCGGGCCGCGCCCCCGGCTCTCTTCCTTCCCGAACGCGCTCCCCCGGGAGCTGGCGGAGCGCCCGGATCTTGTCCAGCTCATCGACCGCGAGCTCGATCGAGCGACCGGGGCCGACCCGGCGACGCGCCACGAGACGCTGCTCGAGTTCTGGGGGCCCGTCGAGGGGGCGCTGCGCCAGTCCGCGGAGCGCGGCGCGCCCCACCAGGGGGGCAAGCCCACGCCGGCGCCCTTCGCCACCACCCAGCCGAAGAACGGCTCCATCGCGCCGCTCGCGGGGCCTTCGGTCGAGCAGGCGCGGGCCCCGTCCTCGCCCAGCGGCCTGCTCCCCTCGGGGCCATCCTCGTCCTCGCTGATCTTCCGCGCTCGCCCCTCGCCCACGCTGCCGACCCGGGCCTGGGCCGGGGCCTTCGCCTCGGACGGCCGCGCAGCGTTCGCCCTCGGTCGCTTCGGGTTGATGCGCTCCGAGGGGGGCGGTTGGTCGCCCCACCCGCTGCCGGCGGGGCTCGATGTCTCGCGGCTCCGGGGGGTCCTGGCGCTGCCTCAGGGTGGGCTCCTGCTTTACGGCGAGCAGGGGCAGCTCCTGGGCCGAAACCCGGATGGCTCCTTCTCCTCCTGGGCCCAGGAGCCGGGCCTCCTCTGGCACAACGCTTCCTTCTCCCCGAACCCTGCCGAGATCCTCCTCGTCGGTGAGCAGATCGACAGCGGAGCCTCCGTGATCGGCCTGCTGCGCCCCGGTCAACCGCTGCTGCGGCGGGTCATCGATGACACCCACCGGATCCTGGCCGCCACCCGGCTTCTCTCCGGTGGTTTGCTGCTCTGCGGCGAGGGAGGTGAGCTCCTTCACCTGGGGAGCGGGCCTGCCGAGCCGGTCAACTGGGGGCGAACGGGCCACCTGATGGCCCTGCTCGCGACCCCGGAGGGCGGGGCCTACGTCGTGGGCAGCGGGGGCCACGCGCTCCGGTTGAGCGGCTCCCTCGAAGCCAGGCTCGAGCCGGTGCAGACCACCCGCGACCTCCTCGTGCTTGGCCTTGGCCCAGGCGGCGTCCCCTGGGCCGGGGGCGACGACGCGCGGCTGCTGCGCCGCTCCGCCGAGGGCTGGATCCGGGTCGCGCTGCCGGCCTCCCTCCAGGGGCGTATCCTCGCCCTTCACCCCGGTCCCGAGAGCCTCTGCGTGCTCTTTGAAGACGGGCAGATCGCCGAAGGGACCGTCGCGTGAGTGAACCTATCCGGCGACGTGGCAAGGTCGATTTCCCCACGGTGCTCCTCCGCGCCACCGTCGTGACCCACCTGCTGCTGATCGTGCCCTACGCCGAGCTCTTCCGGCTCCTCGGGGCCCCGGCCCCCTGGGCCTGCGGCGCGGCCCTCGCGGCCCTCGCGGCGCTGCCGATCCGCGAGCGCATCCGGCTCATCGTCTGGGATACCCCCCGGCCCGGCTGGAAGGTCACCCTCCTCGATGAGCCCTACTTCGCCCACTGGTGCGCCTCGTTCTTCGGCGCCCCCTTCCTGGCCCTCGCCTACGCGCTGGGGCCGCTGCTCGGCTGGCTCCTCGGGTATGGAGCTTCTCTACCATCGCGGCTCGCCCTCGGGTTCTATCTGTTCATGGTGGGGCTCGGGGCGTACGCGATCAAGGTGCGGCGGCGGTGGGTGGTGGTGCGGCGCCTGGAGGTGGAGATCGAGGGGCTGGCGAGGGATCTGGAGGGGTTCCGCGTGGTGCAGCTCTCGGATCTGCACATCGGCGGGCTGCTGCCGCCGGGGCTGGCCGAGCGGTGGGTGCGCATGGCCAACGCGGAGCAGGCGGATCTGACGGTGATCACCGGGGATCTGGTGACCTCCGGGGTGAATTTCCACGACCGGATCGCCGCGGTGCTGGGGGGGCTCCAGGCCCGGGAGGGGGTGGTGGTGTCCATGGGCAACCACGACTACTTTGGCGAGCCGGATTCGCTGCCGGTGAAGCTGGAGGCGGCGGGGCTGCGGGTGCTGCGCAACGCCAGCGTGATGATCCACCGGGGCGAGGGGTCGCTGCGGCTGGCGGCGGTGGACGACACCTGGACCGCCCGCGCGGATCTGGAGACCACGCTGGCGGGGCCCAAGCCTGCCCCCACGGTGCTGCTGGCCCACGACCCCAACCTGTTCGACCGGGCCTCCGAGCTCGGCGCGGATCTGGTGCTGTCGGGGCACACGCATGCGGGGCAGCTCGCGATCCCTTTCCTGGTCGAGCGCTTCAACCTGGCCCGCATCGCTTACCGGTACACCTACGGCTTCTACCGTCGAGGCGCCTCGACGCTGTACGTGCATGCGGGGCTTGGTACGACGGGCCCCCCGGGGAGGCTCGGGGCCGCCCCGGAGCTGGTGGTGTTCACGCTGCGCGGTCGCCGCCAGGGGGGTGCGTGACCGGAGGAGGCGGGCTACATTGGCTCGATGAGCGCGTCGTTCGAGCTGCACATCCTCCCGGAACACGAGGCCCTCGCTTACAACGAGCGCGAGGGGCGCTTCGTGCTGGCGGTGAAGCCTCCGGCGGCCCCCTCGACGCGCCCCCCGCTGCGCCTGGTGCTGGCCCTCGATACCTCCGGCAGCATGCACGGCGAGAAGCTCCAGACCGCGGTGGCGAGCGCCCGGGCGGTGGTCCGATCCCTGGGGCCCTCCGACGCCTTCGCCTGCGTGGCCTTCAGCAGCCGGGTCCGCGAGCTGCTGCCGATGACCCCGATGGACGCCGCCGGAAAGCAGCGCGCCTTCGGCGCCCTCGACGAGGCGAAGGCCAGCGGGAACACCAACCTCGGCGGGGCCATGCTCACCTCCCTCGAGCTATGCCGGGGCAAGGGGCGGGTGCTGCTGCTCACCGACGGCTGCCCGACCGAGGGGGTGACAGGCCCCGATCAGCTCCTTCGCCTGGTGCAGGGCGCGGCCTCCGGCGCCACCCTCAGCGCCTTCGGCTTTGGCCGCGACGTCAACCCGCTGCTGCTGTCGTCCCTCGCCGAGCAGGGCCGCGGAAATTACACCTTCATCGAGGCCGGCGAGCCCCCCGTCGAGGCCATCGCCGCCGAGGTGGGGGGCCTGCTCATGACCACCGCCGCCAACCTCCGGCTCGCGCTTCGACCCTCCCCGGGGGTCAAGATCGAGCAGGTCCTGCGCGCCGGTGACGTCCGGCTGGACAGCGGCAACCTGCTGCTCGAGTTGCCCGCCCTCGTGGCGGAAGAAGAGGTCTTCTTGCCCCTGTCGCTCCGGTGGGAAGAGGCCGCCCTCGGCGGCGTCCTCGCCGTGGTGTCCGCCCAGGCTTACTCCGTCGAGACCGGCCAGCTCCTCCAGGAACAGGCCTCCTTGCTGCCCACCTTTTCCTCTGCCCGGGGGGCTTACCTGCCGGCGGCTGCCCGCGAGATCCTCCTCGGCCGCGCCGCCATGGCGCTGCGCAAGGCCAGCCAGGCCGTGCAGCGCGCCTCCGCCGAGCTGGCCGCCGAGATCGGGGCCCTCGGCGTCGAGCTCCAGCAGTACGCCTCCCGCGCCGGGATCAGCGCGGACCCCCAGGTCTCCGCTACCCTGGCCACCCTGGAAGACACCCGCCTCCGGCTCCTGTCGAACGGCGAGGCTCAGCGCTCGGTGCGGCAGGACATGGTGGGCACCTCGGTCATGCTCTCCCGCAAGCGATCGACGATGATGGGCCTGAAAGACTCCTCCCAGGCCGCGGCGCAGAAGGCCTTCACCACCCGCGCCCAGAGCGCCGGGATCGACCTGATCAAGAAGATGTTTGAGGACAAATGAGCGACCCCCGCTACTCACCGCCGGCCATCGAACAGATCGACGCCCCCACGCTCGCTCGCATGCTCCAGGGGCCCCCGGGGCTCTGGCTCATCGACGTCCGCACCGAGCAAGAGTGGGCCATCGCCCGCATCGAGGGGGCCCGCCTCCTCGACGACGCCCTCGAAGGCGAGATCGAAGCCCTGCCTCGCGACACCCCCCTCGTCTTCCAGTGCCACCATGGCATCCGGAGCCAGCAGGCCGCCCTCCACTTCGCTCGCCGCGGCTTCACTCGCCTCTTCAACCTCGCCGGCGGCATCGAGGCCTGGTCCCGCCTCGTCGACCCCTCCGTCCCCCGGTACTGAGGCGGGCCCCCTCAGTTCAGCAGCGACTCGTCGGCCCACAGCCGCCGGAAGCCCACCGCCAGCACCCGCCCGTCCAGCACCCGCACCAGGGCGCCGAAGCGGCAGCGCTCCACCAGGACCCCCCGGCCGATCGCCCCCGGCGGCTCCGGCAACAGCACGCCCACCCGGGCCCCTTCCCCGAGGGTATGGAGCCTCCGGATATCCCGGGCCACCGCATGGAGCTCGGGGGACGGGGCGCCGGTGGGGTCCGTGAGGGTGGCGACGGGTGCCTTGCGGACCCGACCCTGGCCGACCCACAGGTGGGCCTCGTCCTGGCTCTCGAAGAGGACGACGAGGGGGCGTTCAGGCTGGGACTGGAGGGCGACAAAGCGCCCCGCGAGGGCGACCTCCCCGGGGGAGAGGGCGCCGCCGAGGGAGCGCCGGAGCAGCTCGACGGTGGACTCGGAAGGGACGTCCCGCTCGACGACGGGCAGCTTGACGCGCCGGCTCATCGGGCAGCCTCCTGGGCCCGCCGCGGGATCGGGACCGCGAAGGATTCGACCTCGTAGCCGGTGGGCAAGACCCGCAGCAGCGTGCCGTGCGCGGCGCCCCCGGGGGCCTCGCCGACCGAGCCGGCATTCACGATCTGCACCCCGCAGACATGCCGATCGAAGGGTACGTGCGTCATGCCGCAGACGATGACGTCCGCCGGGTCGTCGCCGATCAGCGCCGACAGCTCCTCGTCGCTCATCTCGTGGGACATCCCCTCGCTCGGGTCGTGGGGGCTGCCGTGCACCAGCACCAGCTCGTCCGCGTTCTGCAGGGGGATCCGCACCACCGGCGCCGCCTTCGCCAGCCGGGCCAGGATCAGCTCGCCCAGCTCTTCCCGCGTGGCCCGGAGCCGCTCCAGCCGCTCCCGCTCGTGGGGGGTCGAGGGGCGAACCGCGCCCAGGTCGAGGGAGGCCAGGGCCCGATCCGTCAGCCCCGGGACGAAGGTGGCATTCACCGACATCAGGAGCTTCCATACAGCGAGGGGAGCGGGGCCGGGGAAGCAGAGGTCACCGGCCACGAGCACGCGCTCGAAGCCGCGCCGTTCGGCCTCGATGAGCACGGCCTGGAGGGCCTCGGCGTTGCCATGGATGTCGGAGAGGCAGAGGAAACGCATGAGGCATCCATCGTAGCACCAGGGGCGGCGGCCGGGCGCCTGTCGGGGAGCCCGGGGGTGACGGCGGCCCGAGGACCGGCTAACCCGGTGGGTCATGCTGTCCAGGATGCTATTGGATTCGACCCCGCTCCCCGACATCGCTCGCCACCTGGAGGGGCTGACCGTGGAGGGGCGCCGCGAGGCCCTCGCGGCGACGACGCGAGCCGAGCAGCGAGCGCTCTTCGAGAAGGCGAGCGCGGCCCCTCCGGTCACGCTGGAAGACTTCGTCCCCTCCCGCATCGGCCCCCGGCGCGAGGTGCGTCATTTCGGGCGCAACACGCTGCCCATCCCGGCGCCGCTGCGCTTCTTCGAGAAGCGCTTTGCGCGCCCCGAGGACGGCTCGAACCGCGCCTTTGGCTTCAACGAGAGCCCGACCCGGGGCCTGCTGGGGCCCGGTTACTTTGTCCTGATCGCCTGCGACGGCAACGAGGCCTGGATGGCCCGCGGCGCCATGGTGGTCGATTACTTCCAGGTCCCTGATGGATCGGTGCCGCAGGGGTGGCCGGCGGTGGTGCCCAACCGCCAGGGGCTCCAGCGCTTCGTCTATCAGGGGACCCGTGATTTCATGCGCAAGGTCGCCGAGGGGGTGCTCATCGGCGCCGCTTACAAGGGCGAGAAGAGCCTGGATCACTACTTCACGCTGGTGCGCGAGGGCTGAGCTTCAGGCCGGGTTGAAGGCCAGCTGCCCCTGCTCGAAGGCGAAGAGGCGATCCTGGTACTGGGGGCTCTGCTTGTCCGGCAGCGGCGCGATCTCCCGGAGGAAGGCACGCCGCGTCTCGAAGGTGGCCCGGAACGCCGCGAGCACGTAGCCCGCCAGGAAATCGGCCATGCTGGCCAGGCGCCCCAGGGACGACGGCAGCAGACGCCGCAGCCACTCGCCCTGCAGCAGCGGCACGAACAGCGCCGCCAGCGAGGCCCGCAGCAGCGTCGTCGCGCAGATCTGCTGGGAGCTGCGCCGCTGCAGGGCCTCCACCTGGCTCAGATCGAGGTGCACCGGTTGATCCCCGAGGGTCGCCTGGCCCAGGTGGTTGATGCGAAAGGGAGGCGGAGGGGTGCGTAGCACCCGCGCGACCTCGTTGATCCGGGCCTGGATGTACTGCTTCAGCGCCGCGAGCCGCGAGATTCGCAGCAAGGTCGTCTTTGCCTTCGATGGCCGTCGCTGGCCGGTCGGGCGCCGGAGCCCCGGCAGCCGCGCCACCAGGGCTGCCCCGGGCCAGCCGACACTCTCTTCGTTGCTCATGGGGATCTCCGGCTCTGACTCGCTCTCCTCACCGCTATGCCCCGGGGAACAGCCCCGCCTCGGAGGGCCCAGACCTCGACTTGACCCGGCGTGCCCGCGCGATAGCCGGTTGCGCCGCTCGCGCCAAGAGGAGCGGACGCAAATGCCCCATCTGGGCCTGGCGCGCCCGCCTCGCTGACCCCCCGGGGCATCAGCATGCGACCTGCGAAGGCCCGGCCCCGCCACCCCCGCTCAGGATCCGTAGCAAGGATTTTACCTCCGTCGGCCCCAGGTCTCGCCGCTCGATCCGCCGCGCCAGCGCCAGCCCCAGATCCTGGTACTCCGGCGGCGCGTCGCTCAGATCCAGCCGCACGCCCTCGGCCAGGGTCGCCCGGCGCTCCAGCCCCTCCTGGGTCACCCCCGGGATCAGCCTCACCAGATCGCCCCATCGCTCTTTCACCAGGGGACCACGCACCCCTCGCTCTACCTCGCCCAGGTACACCGCCGTGATCCCCATCCCCCGCGCCACCTCGCGCAGGCTCAACCCCGCCGCGATCCGCCGGTCTCGGATGAACTGCCCAAAGGCGTGGGGACGGCACGACATGGATCTTGTTGTAAGGCAGTCTGCCTTACATCGTCAAGGGCCATGAAACACCGGGCGAGAGCCTTGGATCCAGACCGTGGGGCCCTCCTGGCGGGGACATGGGGGAGCCAGGCTACCCCGGCGTGGTGCCCCGCGCAGCCCGCAGGCAAGGGCTGGGCGATGGGAAAAGACCTGTGCTACACGCCCCCACCGTGCCTTCTCCTGGCCATCTCTTCCGGATCCCCTCGCTGGGCCCCAGGCCCTTGCCGCAAGACCCGCTCTTCGCCGTGGCCCCCTCGGCCTACGAGGCCCGCGTGCTGATCGCCCAGGTCTTCGCCGTGGATCCCTCCTCGCTCCGCCCCCAGCTCTGCCCCGAGGGCACCCGCCCCCCGCGCAACGCGCTGATCTACCGGCTTGAACCGGGGACCCGTCCGCTCGGTGACCGCTGGGTCCTCTACCGCGGCTAAGCTCCGAGAATGAGCGATCGCGAGCAGATCCTTCGACGCCGCGCGGCCTTCCTGTCCTCGGCCCTGGTGGCGCTGGCCGGCTGTGAACGCCAGGGCGGCGGGCCCGGAGGTCAGGCGCCGGTGGTCGAGGTCCCTCCCTCCAGCGCCCCCTTGCCGGCTCGCTCCGGCGCCCCCTCCCAGGCCCAGCGTCCTGCGCTCCCTCCCCTCGACGTCGAGGCCCCCTCCCTCGACCCCCCGGCCGAGGTCGGCCCCCACGAGGCCGACGCCGCCCGGCTCGTGCCCGAGCTGATCTCGATCCGCGCCCGGCTCGACGCCTCGGAGCAGCAGTTCCTCCTGGCCTGCGCCGCGGACTGCGGGCCCCGGCTCCAGGGGCTGGCCGAGGCCCTGGAGCAGCTGGACGACTCCATCCGGGGCCTCTCGTCCCTGTGCCCCGCCTCGTCCCCGGAGGGCAAGGCGCTGGAGCGCTGGCAGCGCTCCCATCAGGAGTACCTCGCGCGCCGCCTGGGGCGCGTCGACAGCGCCATCCAGGAGGCGATCCGGCGCCAGGAGGGCCCCGCCGGCGAGCTGCGCTGGCGCGAGCTCCGCGCCGAGAAGCCGAGGCCCATGATCTGCCTGAGCTGCATCCAGTGGTGAGCGGGCTATGATCCTCCGGCGGGAGAGCGGTATGCTGCCCCCCAAGGAAGCCTTTTCGATGAGATATGCCTTGATTTCAGGGGTGCTGCTCCTTGTCGCCTGCAAGGACCCGGCCCTCAACGCGGACCAGGAGCGGGTCCCGAGCCGCTCTCCCGCCGCCGTGGCGACCGCTGTGCCTGCGCCGAAGGCGGTCGAAGCGCCCAAGGCCGCCGCGGCCAAGGGTCGATCCAAGGGCGCCGCCATGCAGTGGGACGACAAGATCCCCTGGCAATCCTGGGAGGACGGCGCGCGCCAGGCCAAGGCCACCAACAAGCCCATCTTCCTGCTGGTGTACGCCGACTGGTGCCCCCACTGCCGCAACCTCAAGGCCGTCTTCGCCGACGCCGAGGTGCAGAAGCTCGCCGAGGGCATGGTCATGATCCGCCAGGACGCCGACGACGACGGGGCCAGCTGGCTCAGCGCCAAGGTCGGCTCCTACGGGGGCTACGTCCCCAGGATTTTTTTCCTCGCTCCCGATGGCTCGGTGCGCCCCGAAATCACCAGCCAGAACCCGAAATTTCCCTACTTTTATACCCCCGAAGGGGTCGCCAACCTCAAGGCCAGCATGCGCAAGGCCCTCGGGGGCTGAGGCGCCCGGCCCTCGAAATTCGCATGGGCCCGCTGCAACGGGCTACTATCCCCTGCCGTCATGATTGCTCCGGAGAGGCCCTGGGTCGTCGCGGTGCTGCTGGTGAGCTCTCTCACCGGGTGTACCCGCACCAAAAACAACCCGCCCGAGCCCGCACCCTCCGCCTCGTCATCTCCCCCGGCGCCCTCCTCTGCCCCGGCCTCCTCTGTGTCCGGTGCCCCCTCCGCCAGCGCGACCCCGCCCCCCAGCGCCCCCCCCTCCGGCGGCGTGGGCTCCTGGGAGAGCATCGACGCCCTCAAGGGGTGCTCCTCTCACAGCCGCGAGCTCGACCCCAACCTCGCCCACGGCACCCTCAGCATCGCCGCCCGGGGCAAGGACTTCGCCGTCAATCGCTTCCTCCGCACCGGCACCCGGGGCGAAGGCCAGCTCGCCTTCGGGGGCTACGACGGCCAGGCTCGCTCCGTCGCCCCCTCCCACGGGCTCGGCAAGGCTCGCTATTACCCTGTATGGACCTTCCCTAGAAAAGAGGACTGGGTGGTCTTCTGGTTCGACGGGAAGGGCCTGGTCTTCACGCGGGCGGGGTGGTCCCCCACGGCGAGCAAGATCGGCCGGTTCCAGGCGATCCCGATCGAGGAGGCGGAGCGCGTCGCCCTGCTGAACACCTCGAACGACGGGCCGCTGCTGGGCATCGCGCCGCTGGGGGTCGAGCCGTCCTCCCAGCTGGGCCTGTTCACCTTCGTGCCGGGCGAGAGCCTGGCCGAGGAAGTGAAGGCCATCGGGGCGACGCACCAGGCGGTGCAGCCCCTCAACCCGGCGGTGGTCGCGGCGCCAAACCGTTACTTCCTGGTCTGGGAAGACAAGGGCGAGGCGGGCAAGGCGGTGGTGATGACCAGCTTCGACGGCAGCGGCCGGGAACTCGGGTCCCAGCGGGTGCTCTCCACACCGGGGCGCAACGCGCGCCAGCCCGCCGTGGCGCTGCTGGACGGCAGCCCCGTGTTTGCCTGGGTCGAGGACGAGCAGGGCAAGGAGATCGTCGCCGTCCAGCACTTCGACACCAACCTCAACCCGCGCCGCGCCGCCCAGCGGGTGGACGCCGGTGTCCGCCCCGTGCTCCACCCGACCAGGAGCGGGGTGGCGCTGGTCTTCCTCCGCCGCGGGGCTGACCCCAAGCTGGCGCATCCGGCGGTGGTCCACCTCACCGCAGGCGAAACCCTGGCCAAACGTGGGCTGCTCCTGTCCCCCGCCGATCACCCCAAGGATTTCGTCGAGGAGAGCCCCGCCGTCGCCCTGACCGAGGACGACTGGCTCGGCGTGGTCTACACCTTCTCCAGCGGGATGCGCTCCCAGCTCCGGACCCTCAAGCTGGATTGCTTGAACCTCCCCTGATGCGCCGCCTCACCGCCCCCTTCCTCGCCCTGCTCCTCCTCGCCCCGGACGCCAGCGCCCAGCAGCGGCGCGAGACCACCACCTTCCTCCGCAACGACTGGCGCCTCGACGCCGGGCTCGTCGCCGCCTCCGGGGCCGCCTTCCTCTTCGGCACCTTCGCCCTCCAGCCCAGCCTGGCCCAGCGTGCCCCCCTCGACGGCCTCGGCCATCGCCCCCGCAACGAGCCCTTCGAGATGGCCTCCGACACCGTCCTCGCCGCCGGCGCCTTCGGGAGCCTCTTCCTCGCCCGCGCCATCGAGCGCGGCGAGGGTCGCCTCGGCGTCGACCAGTGGCGTGCCCCCCTCGTCCTCGCCGAGTCCGCCCTCCTCGCCTCCGCCATCGTTCACCTCGCCAAGAACGCCACCGGCACCTGCCGCCCGCGCGACTGGGACGACGACCGCCAGCGCTGCGACCCCGAGCGCGGCGAGCGCCTCGCCTCCCCCTCCGCTCGCCTCGACGAGGCCCACCGCGCCTTCCCCTCCGGCCACGTCACCCCCATGGCCGCCATGGCCGGCGCCTCCGCGGGTCTATGGCTTTTCCCTACAGGCCGCGACCCCGCTTTCCTCCCCCTCACCCTGGTCTCCGGCGCCGCCGCCCTCTCCCTCGTCGCCCTCCGCCCCCTCGCCGGCGCTCACTCCTGGGTCGACACCGGCACCGGCTTCCTCATCGGGAGCGCCTCCGGTCTCCTTGTATCGTACCTCCATACACGTGTGGTATCGACCGGCGGCCCGTCGCTGAGCGTGTCTGCCTCCCCGGTCCAGATCTCGATGGGCGCCACGTTCTAGCGCCCTGGCGCCGGTTTCACTCGACCGGATCGACGGCGATGGAGGCCTCGTCCTCCGAGATGGTCGCCGCCTCGGTCAGCTCCGCATCGACCTCGGGCTCGGTGAGGCCATCCGCGGGGGCGTCGGCCGGAGGGGCTTCCAGATCGAAGCCACCGCAGAGGGTCTTGTCGACGATGTCGCCCTCGTCCTCCTTGCCGGTGAAGGATTTGTAGGCCTTGCGCAGGCCACCGCCGTCCCAGCACTCGTGCACCTCGCCGAGGCGGGAGCTGTTGCCCGGCTTGAGGTCGAAGACCGCGGCCCCGAGGCGGCCCCCTTCCGGGGTCCAGCGGACGCGGATGGCCGCGAGCTGGACGCCCGAGAGCTCGGCGAGATCGGGGATGCGAGCGCCAAGATCGCCGACGATGTACGAGCGGATCGCGCCGCCCTTGCCAGGCTTGTGGATCCCGTCAAACCCGTGGTTGATCGCCTGCTCGGTGCCGAGGTTCTTGGGCCGCACCTCCCGGTAGCGGTAGCGGCGAGCGCGGGCCTCGTTGTTGTTGGCGAACCACACGTGCAGGCGCCCCGTCGCGTCCGGAGCCCCCGTGAGCGCGTTCATCCCGGTCAGATCCAGGTGGAGCCGCCCGGCCCCACGCTTCGCTCCACGCTTGAGAAACACGCCGGTCAGCAGCACCTTCCGCTCCGTCCCCTTCCGCGCCGTCAGCGTGTACCGGAGCCGGTTCTCCCCGGTCTTCACCACCATCAGCCCGTAATTCACCCCGTCCCGATCCGCGCGCCACAGCCCGTAAGGCTCGCCCGAGGGCAGCTGCCCGCTCCGCGCTGGCTCGTTGTTCTGGGCCATCTCCTTCAGGCGCTCCAGCACCGAGCGCGCGAAGGCGTTGGCCTGCTTCGCCTCCTGCCGCGTCGCCTCCAGCCACGAGGCGATGTCCCCCACCTTGGTCGCTCCCGCCCCCGTGTCTTCCACCAGCAGGTCGTCCACGTTGATGATGTCCTCCCCCGAGACCGCAGCGGCCTGGCTCCCCGCTCCCCCCGGAGCCTCTTTCTCCGAGCTACACCCCACCCCCAGCATCGCGCTGAGCGCCACCACCGAGCACGAACGAACCACGCCAGAGAGCACCGACCACCTGCTGGATTCCTTGGACATGAAGCACCTCCGCCGCTGACATGCCCGCCGATCCAGGGAAGGATCACGCTTTCGACATGCGCTCTCTTTTTTTCTTCGCCCTGTTGCTCGCCTCCTCTCCGGCGGCCGCCTTCGAGCGCGATCTCTCCCCCGAGGGCGTCGCCCCCGCCTTCCGCTCCACCCCCGCCTGGCCCCGCCTCCTTCACGAAATTCCAGGGATCGATCCGTTGGTGTCGAGAGATACCCTTGATCGGGCGGCTCGCTCCTGGAGCAACGTCCCGGGCTCCTGGTTCGCTTTCGAGGGGGTCGAAGGCCCCCTGCACCCGCCGGTCCGGGTCGAGGTCTTCACCGAAGCCTGGCCCCATGACCCAGCTTTTGTCGCCCACACCGAGCGCACCCACGCTTCTTCTTCTCCGGGGATGATCACCGGTGCCACCCTCCGGCTCAACGCCCAGCATCATCGCTTCTGCACCGAGCGATGCGAGCCTGGTGCGATCCCGCTGCTGCCGGTGCTGCTCCACGAGCTGGGCCATGCCATCGGTTTTGCTCACTCCGGGGTCCGGGGCGCGGTCATGGCGCCGGGGCTCGGCAAGGACCCGAGCGCTGCCCCCACGGAGCTCTCGCCTGATGAAATCCGGGGTCTGCGTCGGATCTACAGTGCTTCTCCCTCTCCTCCGATCCACCCCTCGCAACCGCCCCTCTCCGGCAGCCCGCAGCCGCAGCCGCAGCCGCAGCCGCAGCCGCAGCCGCAGCCGCAGCCGCAGCCGCAGCCGCAGCCCGCAGCCGCAGCCGCAGCCGCAGCCGCAGCCGCAGCCGCAGCCGCAGCCGCAGCCGCAGCCGCAGCCGTATTCATGATCCGCAGCCGTGTTCGCAGCCGCCGTCGAGGTCGATAGATCTTGATAGTTTGATTTCAAGCCAATCGATTGCTGAACAAAATAATCGATCTCTGAATTCTATTTTCAGCGATCCACTCGCATTCCACCCCCGTTCGGCTGGGGCTGGGGCTGCGGCTGGGGCTGGGGCTGCGGCTGCGGCTGCGGCTGCGGCTGCGGCTGCGGCTGCGGCTGCGGCTGCGGCTGCGGCTGCGGCTGCGGCTGCGGCTGCGGCTGCGGC
>JALOQB010000419.1 GCA_025453595.1 Polyangiaceae bacterium | reverse complement strand
CATCGCGGCGTTCCGGCTGTCGCAGCGAGGGTGCGAGGGAGGGGACGCGCAGGGGTGCAACAACCTGGGCTGGATCTACCAGCAGGGGGACTCGGACCGGGGGTCGGACATGAACAAGGCGGGCAGCCTCTACGATCGGGCCTGCCAGGGGGGCAACGCGCAGGGGTGCAGCAACCTGGGGAACCTGCTGGTGCAGGGTCTCGGCGTCACGCAGGACACGGCGCGGGGGATCGAGCTGCTGCGCAAGGGGTGCAAGATGGGGAACGAGTGGGGGTGCAACGAGCTGCGGCGGCAGGGGCAGGAGCCTTGAGCATGCTGCGTCCTCCGCCGATCCGGACCGACGGCTCCAACCGGTTCGCGCGCCACACGATGCGGGTGCGTATCCCGGCGATCCTGCGGGACGTGCAGGCGATGAACCCGGATTTCTCGTCGAAGATCCACGGGGCCCTGGAGCGCCTCCACGACGAGATCCTGGGGGATCGGCCCCTCGCCCCGCTCGACCTGCCGGCCATCGACGCGAGCGCCTGGAGCCGGGCGCTGGCGGACCGGGAGCAGGACCGGTGGCTGCGGACCGACTGGTTCTTTGCCGAGGCCTATTTTTACCGCTGCGTGCTCCAGGCGACGCGCTACTGGGAGACGGGGCGCGACCCCTTTCGCCCGAGCAAGCAGCAGGAGCTGGCCAGCGAGGCGCCGTGGCGCGGGGTGGAGCAGGCGCTCTCGCTGCGCGGCGCGCCGCTGGCGGAGCGGCTCCCCGCGCTGCTGCGGGCCGCCCTCTGGGGCAACCGCATGGACCTGAGCTACGCCGCGGTCGCTGCCCGGGGGCTCCTCGCCCAGGACGAGGACCTGCTGGTCGACCACGCCGCCCAGGCCGCCGCGGCGCTGCTGGCGGCGCCGGGGGAGGTCCACGTGCTCCTCGACAACGCGGGCACCGAGCTGCTCCTCGATCTGACCCTGGCGGACGCGCTTCTGGAGGCGGTCCCGCGGGTGCAGCTCCACGTGAAGATGACCCCCACCTTCGTGAGCGACGCCACCGCGGTCGACGTCCGCTCGACCATCGCCGCCCTCGAAGCCCCCGAGCGCCCCCCCGAGCTGCGCGCCCTCGGCGCGCGCCTGCGCGACGCCTTCCAGTCCGGTCGCCTCGGCATCCACCCGGGCCTCTACTGGAACTCCCACCGCTTCTTCTTCGACATGCCCCCCCTGCTCCGGGCCTGCCTCGCCCCCGCCGCCCTCGTCATCTCCAAGGGCGACGCCAACTACCGCCGCTTCACCGGCGATGCACTATGGAACCCCTCTACACCCTTCGGCCGGGTCACCGCGTTCTTCCCGGCGCCGTTGCTGGCGCTCCGGACGCTGAAGAGCGACTCGATCGCGGGGCTCCCGGAGGGGGCGGCGGAGCGGCTGGATGCGGAGCAGGAGGACTGGCGTAGCAGCGGTCGCCGCGGGGTCGTGATGCTGGGAGGTCAGGCCGCCGGGTGAAGCGGGCGTGGCCGCCGGGGACGCGCTACACTCGGGCGCCATGAGCGAGAGGCCCCTTTTTGTCGGGATCGATCTGGGCACGACCAACTCGGCGGTGGCGGTCTTTGACGGGCACAGCGTGCAGCTCGTGCGGAACGCGCAGGGGGGCAACCTGACGCCCTCGGTGGTGCGCATCGACGGCAAGGGCAACGTCTCGGTCGGGGCCAAGGCGCGCCGGCTGCTGGAGTCGGATCCGCAGAACACGCGGGCCGAGTTCAAGCGGCTGATGGGCACCGGGACGACGCTGGATTTTGCTGCCGCGAAGGCGAAGAAGAAGCCGGAAGAGCTGGGGGCGGAGGTGCTCCGCTCGCTGCTGGCCGACGTGCGGGAGCAGCTCGGGGTGGCGCCGCGGTGCGCCGTGATCTCGGTGCCAGCGCTCTTCGAGATCCCGCAGAGCGCCGCGACGTCGGAGGCGGCGAGGCTGGCGGGCCTGGAGCGGGTCGAGCTGATCCAGGAGCCGATCGCCTCCGCCATCGCGGCGGGGTGGCGCGCGGACGACGCGGCGGGTCAGTGGCTGGTGTACGACCTGGGGGGCGGCACCTTCGACGCCTCGCTGCTGGAGACCAGCGAGGGGTTCTTGCGGGTCGTGGGCCACGAGGGGGATAACTTCCTGGGGGGGCGCGACATCGACGGGGCGATCGTGGACTGGGCCATCGCGCGCCTCAACGAGCAGGGGGCCCGGCTGCGGCGCTCGGATCCGGAGCAAGCCGGGGCGATCCGCAAGCTGCGGCTGGCGGCCGAGGAGGCGAAGATCGAGCTGGGCCGGGCGCAGGAGGCGAGCCTGCTGCTCCCCGGGCTGCTGGACGGGCTCGACGTGGATCTCACCCTCGATCGGGCCACCCTCGACGCCCTCGCGGCGCCGCTCGTCGATCGCTCCCTGGCGGTCTGCCGCCGGCTGCTGGAGCGCCACGGCGTCCAGGACGGCGCGCTGCGGCGTATCGTGCTCGTCGGCGGCCCGACCGCCATGCCGGCGCTGCGCCGCCGCGTCGCCGAGGAGCTCGGGGCGCCGGTCTCCGAGGGCCTCGACCCGATGACCCTCGTGGCCCAGGGCGCCGCCCTCTTTGCGGCCACCGCGGGCCTCGACGGGCGGCCCCAGCGCGTCGACGATGCCCCCGCCCAGAAGCTGCTGCTCCACTACCCGCCGCTCTCTTCCGACCTCTGCCCCCACGTCATCGGCCGGCTGATCGAGGCCCTCCCGGGGGGGCCGCTGGCCCGCGTCCGCCTTGTCCGCGACGACGGCTGGCGCAGCGAGGAGGCCTCCGTCGATGAGGACGGGACCTTCCTCCTCTCGGCCGAGCTTGTCCCCCGGAGCGCCAGCGTCTTCACCCTCGAAGGCAAGGCCCGCGACGGCTCCCACGTCCCGCTCCACCCGCGCTCCATCACCATCGTCCAGGGCCTCACCGTCACCGACCCCCCGCTCTCCCGTAGCATCGGCGTCGCCCTCGCCAGCAACTCCGTCCACGTCTACTTCGAGCGCGGGACCCCGCTGCCCGCGCGGCGCACGTTCGTCCACGCCACCGTCGAGGGCGTCGCCCGCGGCTCCGACGCATGTATATTGAAGATCCCTATGGTCCAGGGAGAGATGCCCCAGGCGCACCTCTGCCGGCTTGTCGGCGCCCTCGAGATCCGCGGGACAGCCCTCCAGGCCAGCCTGCCGGTGGGCGCCTCGGTGGAGGTGACGCTGGAGGTCGATCGGGGCGGCAAGCTCAGCGCCCGCGCCCTGATCCCGTCGCTCCAGCAGACCTTCGAGGGGGTCGCGCACCTGATGGTCCCGGAGGCTTCCCCCGAGACCCTCGCCGCCTCCCACGGGTCCTGCGCCGCGCGCCTCACCTCCTTCCGCGCCGATGCGTTTCGCCAGAACGACGCGCGCATGCTCAAGAAGATCCACCGCGCCGACCGGGAGCTGGAGCAGATCGCCCGCGAGGTGGACGCGGCCCTCGGCGGCGACGCGGACGCAGCCCAGAAGGCGCGCCGCGCGCTCCTTGATGTCGAGGCGGTCATCGAGGAGCTCGAGCTCGACCGGGGCTGGCCCGAGCTGGAAGACCGCGCTCGCCGCACCGTCGCCAGCACCTCCCACTGGGTCTCGATGTACGGCTCCGAGATCGAGCAGCGTTACCTCAAGGAGGCCATCGAGGGCGTCGAGAAGGCCCGGTCGCGCCGTGACCCCGCCGACCTGCTCCGCCAGCTCCGCGTCGTCCGCGACCTCCAGGATGCCGCCTATTACCGCGACCCCGAGGCCTGGCCCCGCGAGTTCGCCTACCTCTCCTCTCGCCTCGACAGCGCCACCGACCTCCCCCGCGCTCGCTCCCTCGCCGAGGAGGGCCAGCGCGCCCTCGAAAAGAAGGATACCCCCGCCCTCCGCGGCGTCGTCGAGAAGCTCTGGAAGCTCATGCCCGTCGACGCCCAAGAGCGCAACAAAGGCCACGAATCCGGGGTGCTTTGATGGAAGAGGACAGGGTAAAAAGTAACCCTTTTTACGTGCTGGGCCTGGCCCCCACGGCCTCGCGCCTGGAGGTGGAGCGGCAGGGGCAGAAGCTGCTCGGTTTGCTGGAGGTAGGGGCGCGGCAGGCGGCCTCGTACCGCACCCCGCTGGGGGTCTTCCCCCGGGACGCGGACCGGGTGCGTCAGGCGCTGGCCGAGCTGCGCGATCCGGCGCGGCGGGTGCTGCACGAGCTCTGGGCAGCGCTCCCGGCGGACACGGCCTGCGGGGCCCCGGCGGCACCCTCCGAGCCTGCCCCGGCGCCCTGGGCTGGCGCCCTCGAGATCCTGGGCTGGAGGCCTGGCCGATGAGCCTGTTGCGCCCCCTGCTGTCGCTGCTCCTCGGGTTGCTCGCCCTCGCCGGCGGCACCGCGGCCGGGATGGCGGCGCTGGAGGGGCAGCCGCTCGAGCTCCTGGTCGCGCTCCCGCTGCTGCTCACACTGCTGTTCCCCTGGCGCCTGATCCGTCGCTCGCTCGTCCCCCTGGGCCAGATCCGCGCGGCGCACCTGAGCGCGCGCCTGGTGGAGGCAGGCTTCGGCAATGACCCCGCCGGCGGGGCCGCCATGGCCGCCGCCATGGCGCTGATCCACAAGACCAACGCCTCCGACGAGGATGTGCAGTGGGTCGAGGAGCAGGTCGCGCAGGCCGCCCCGCTGCGCCCCTGTGGCCTGGTCGCCGCCGCCCTGCTGCGGGCCCGGGTCGGGGATCGGGAGGGGGCTCGGCTGCTGCTGCGCAGCGTCGAGGAGCTCCGCTTCTCCCAGGCCCCGGCCCTGGCCTTCCTGGTCGCCCGCGAGTGGCTCGCCGCCGACGCCGCCGAGCGCGGCGCCTGGGGCGAGATCCCTCCCCTCGCCGCGGCCCCTGGCTTCCTCCACACCTCCCGCGCGACGCTGTTCCTCGGCGCCGTCGCCGCTCGCCTCCTGCGGCGCCCCGGGGCCCCCTCCGACGAGCGCCTCTGGGCCCTCTGGCTCCTCGCCCCCGCCCGCCGCCGCACCCGCCCCCTGCTCCGCCGCGCCCTCGCCTCCTCGCGCCTCCCCCTCGCCCTCGTCGAGTCTGTGGAAGTTCCCTACAAGAGCGAGGCCACCGACGCGCTCCAGGAGGCCCTCGCGCTCCAGGTCCGGGCCTGGTCCGGTGCCCCCTCCCTCGATGACCTCACCCGCCTGGGGGACGCCTGGGACCGCGCCCTCCAGGACCCTGCCCTCGCCCGCCGCCTGCTGGATCGATCCGTCGAGCTCGGTGTCCAGGAAGTCCACAAGGTCCAGGGTCAGCTCCAGCAGCTGGCCGCCTCCCAGATCGCCGAGCAGGCGCGCGTGCAGCGGCTCCCCCTCGGCGCGGTCCCGTCCCCCGGGGCCACCCTCCAGCATGCCACGTTCCTGCTCCGCTCCGGGCTCCTCGCCTCCCTGGAGACCAGCTGCGACGCGCTCCGACGCCGCGCCGTCGAGAAGCGACCCTTGCCCCCGGCCGACGAATGGCGCGCCTGGCTCGCGATCCGGGGCCAAGGGTCAAGGATGATCTCTGCAAGCTCGCCGTCTGGCTCTGGAACGAACGCAACGAGAAGGCCATCGCCCACGCCATGTTCCGGTGGCTGCTGGCCGAGGCCACCGCGCTCCAGGATGCCGAGGTCATCGCCCTCCAGAAGAAGAACGTGGACTGCGGTGCGGGCTGATGCGCCGTGGGACCTCTACGGGAGGCAAGCCGGGGTCTTCTCGTCGCAGGTGCCTGTCGTCCAGGGCGGAGCCCCTTCGTTGCCAGACATGACCTCCGTCGAGGAGAACCCCAGGAAGCAGCTGGCCCGAGCCGCACCCTCAGGCGCCGCGATGCAGGCGTCGAAGGTCGCCTTGTCCTTGAGCCGCAGGCGCCCTGACTTGTAGACCTTGTACAGCCCGCAGCATCCCCAGGATTCCCTGGATTCGTAGAGCACCGTCCCGTCTCCAAGCAGGAAGATATCCGCCTGGACACTCTTGTTGAAATCCGCGAGCCCGCCGTCATCCCAGATCACGGTCAGCTTGCCAGCCTTCCCGTCCCGTAGCGCCTCCAGGGCGCACTTGGTTGCCGCCGGGTTCAGCTCGTACTCGAGGGTGTCGGAGGCGCCTGTGCTACTCGGTTCACCGGTCGGGGTGGCGGCAAATCGCACCGTCTCGCAGAGCTGTTCGGCCGTGCAACCCCAGGGGGTGTACGACGGCGGCATGTTCATGTTCGTCGCCGTGTACTCGTTGATGCAAACAAGGGGCTCCGGAGTGGACCCGGAACAGAGATAGACCGGCTTGCCATCGGGTCCGAGGCAGTTGGCCGTCACGCAGGTGCCCCCCTGTCCACAGGGCTTCCCTACCTCGGATTCCTCGTTGCAATCCTCAGGCGGAGGGGCCCCTGATCCACAGCTTGATGTCCCTGCTGTCCCGGAGGAAGAGCCTGCCGTCCCGGAGGAAGAGCCGGCAGCCCCGGAGGAAGAGCCGGCAGCGCCGGAAGAGCCAGCTGCACTGTTGTTGATCGTGCCTGCTTCGGAGACTTCGTCATCTCCACAAGCAAAATTCAACACAAGCAGGAGAGAAAGGAACGAACCTGTCAGGTAAGAGAGACGCATGAGAGTTTCTCCAGAGCAAGAGAGACGTACTGCATTTCAGTTCGATACAACAGATGACGGTGGACTCATGCCCAGGCAAGGGGGTGGAGGGGCTGCGCCCCGGGCGCTTCGCGGGAACGGTGGGCTTGCGCAGCCCACACCCGCGGCAAGGAAGGGATGGGGCTGCGCCCCGGGGGCTTCGCGGAAACGGTGGGCTGCCCGCCCACACCCGGGCAAGGGGGCCGATGGGGCTG
>JALOQB010000418.1 GCA_025453595.1 Polyangiaceae bacterium | reverse complement strand
ACATGCGCTCGCGGACGGCGAGGAGAGGGGCGAGGGGAGGGAAGACGAGGGGTAGGAGGGCGCGCCAGCGAGGGGGGCGCCAGAGGAGGCCGTAGGCGATGGAGGCGACGCCGGTGAGGGCGAGGGCAAAGCCGAGGGAGAGGCCGAGGGTGACGAGGGCGTCCCGCACCAGGGGGGTTGTGGCGCCTCCGGGGGGGGGCGTCCAGGGGGGAGAGGGAATCTGGTGGAGGGCCTTGGGCAACGGAGCCGACGTGGTAAGGTGGCCGGGTGCGTTTCCTGAGAACCCTCCCTCTCCTCCCTGCCTTTCTGCTGGTCGCGGGCGCCCCGGTGGTGGCGCTTTCGCCGGCGGTCAACGCCCAGAGCACCCGGATCCCGACGATGGATGTCGACGACGTCAAGATCGGGTCGAAGGGCTACGGGTTGACGGTGTTCCAGGGCATGAAGCCCGAGAAGTTTGACGTGGAGGTGGTGGGGGTCCTGCGGAAGTTCCGGCCAGGGCAGGATCTGATCCTGATCAAGACGCCGCACGAGCGCCTGAACATCGCGCACACCGTGGCGGGGATGAGCGGGAGCCCGATCTTCCTCGATGGGAAGATGATCGGGGCCTACGCCTACGGGTGGCAGTTCGGGTCCGAGCCGATCGCGGGGGTGACGCCGATCAAGAACATGCTTCAGGACATGGCGAGGCCGGTGCCGCCGAACCTGCTGCTGCCGATCCCGGTGCCGCCGCCCGCGCGCCCGGGGGCCGCCCCGAAGACGGGGAAGGCGAGGGGGGTGAAGCGGGCGTCGCTCGAGGGAGGGCATGAGTTCCAGGGGGCGCCGGCGGGCTACGACGTGCAGGAGCATGCGAAGCAGATCGGCCAGCGGTTCGCCGGGGCGACGGCGGTGCCCTCGGGGTCGAGGCTGGCGGCGCCCAGCACGCTGCTGAGCCTGGCGGGGATGACCGACCGGATGGCGAGGGCGGTGGGGGACATGATGGGGCCCATGGGCTTCGAGGTGCAGCAGGGGGGCAGCGGGGGCGGCGCGCCGGATCCGAACGCGCCGACGATGTACGAGAACGGCGGGGCCATCGGCGTGCAGCTGATCCGCGGCGACATCTCGGCGCAGGGGCTGGGCACGGTCACCTACGTCGAGGGGGACAAGCTGGTGGCGTTCGGCCACCCGATGTCCCAGGGGGGCATCTCGGCCTTCCCCACGGCGATCGGCAAGGTCCACTGGATCCTGGCGAGCCAGATGCGCTCGTTCAAGCTGGGCGAGCCCGTGCGCCCGCTGGGGACGATGGTGAACGACCTCCAGGCCTCGATCGTGATCGACACCAAGGTGACGGCGACCACCTTCCCGGTGACGGTGGTCGTGGAGGGCGTGGAGGGGGCCCCGAAGAAGAGCTGGTCCATGGAGATCGCCCACGACAAGTTCATGTCGCCGATGTACCTCGCGGTGGCCATGGGCAACACCGTGGAGAGCACCGTGAGCGAGCGCCGCGACGCGGTGTGGGAGGCCCGCACCAAGGTCCACGTCAAGGGCTACGGCGCCATCGAGATGCACGACTTCGGGCTCGCCATCGGCGGCACGCCGAACGCCGACGAGTTCTTCCGCTCCCGGGCCGTGCGCGCCGTGGGCATGGCCCTCAACAACCCCTGGGAGCACGCCCAGATCGAGAAGGTCGAGATGAAGATGAAGCTCACCTTCGCTCGCAACCTCTACTCCCTCAAGAGCGCCCGCGCCCTCGAAGACACGGTGGACGCCGGGGACAAGCTGCGGATGCAGGTCAAGCTCTCCCAGTTCAACGCCAACGACGAGGTGCGCACCATCGAGGTGCCGGTGCCCCAGGAGTTCGCCGGAAAAGAGTTCTCCGTGGCGCTGATCCCGGGCTGGATGGACGCGCCGGAGCTGCCGCCGCCGGACAGCCTCGCGACGCTCCTGGCCAACCTGCCCCGCCAGAGCTTCGCCCCGGACTCGCTGCTGGCGATCTACCAGCTCCAGGGCTCGGGCCTCGCCTTCAACGGCCAGATCGCGCCTCGCCTGCCGCCCAGCATGGCGGACTCCCTCTCCTCGGCCAGCGACAACGACTCGCCCAAATCGCTCCCGGTCGTGGTCCGCACGCCGTTCCCCATGGGCAAATTCATCGAAGGGCGATCGGTGGTGCGCGTCCGCGTGCGCCCCTCGCTCCGCTTACCCCTCGCAGCCTGCGCTCTTCTCCCTCGATTGGACATCCCTCACCCATGAACATGAAGCTCTCGCGTCTTCTTCGCACCTCCCTCCTGGCCCCGCTGGCCGCCGCAGGCGTGGCCGTGGTCGCTCCCGCCGATGCGGTGGGCACACGCCGCTTCGAGCTGGACTCGCAGGATGACTTTCTCGCCGGGGATCTGCGGGGGGTCTCTGTTGACTCCCAGGGGCACGTCCGCGCCGGCTGGAACCTGGGCACGCTGAGCGTGACCGGGGCGAACACGGTGCTGTGCGCGCTGCCCATGAGCGACGGCTCGGTGCTGCTGGGGACCGGCGGGGCGGGCAAGATCCTGAAGGTGGCGGGCGGTCAGGTGACCGAGTTCGCCGATACCAAGCAGATGGCGGTGACCTCGATGGTCACCGACGGCAAATCGGTGTTCGCGGCGACGCTGCCCGGGGGCAAGATCTTCAAGGTCGACGGGGGCAGCGCGGTGACCGAGCTGCCGCCGATCGTCGACGCGGAGAACATCTTTGCGCTGGCCTACGACAGCAAGAAGAACGGGCTTTACGCGGCCACGGGGCCCAACGGCAAGCTGTTCTTCGTGCAGCCCGGGGGCGCGGCGCAGCTGGTGTTTGACAGCGACGAGCCGAACCTGGTGAGCGTGGCGGTGGCGGCGGACGGGACGGTGTACACCGGGTCCAGCGGCAAGGGGATCCTGTTCAAGGTGACGGGCCCGGGCAAGGCGACGGTGCATGCATCGCCGGCGGGGGATGAGATCAAGGACATCCAGTTTGGCAAGAAGGGCGAGCTCTACGTCATCGCCAACGAGATGGGCGGCGGAGAGGGGAAGCCGGCGGCGGCGCCGCGCCCTCCGTCGAAGGGGTCGATGCCCTCGCGCGGGGCCGGGCGGGCCGGGCGGGGCACGCTGATCCGCATCGAGGCGGACGGCACCTCCGAGGACCTGCTGCACCGCAGCGACACGCACTTTGTGTCCCTCGCCATCGATGACAGCGGCAAACCCTACGTCGGTACGGGCGTCGAGGGCCGCGTGTACACCGTCGATGAGAACCACACCAGCATGCTGGTCGCCGACGTCGACGGGAGGCAGGTCGGCGCCCTGAGCCTGGCGGGCAAGCAGCGCTTCGTCGTGGCGAGCGATCCGGCCGCGTTCCACGAGATCCGGGGCGTGGGCGGGGCCGACGCCTCCTGGACCAGCAAGGTGCTCGACGCCGGGCTCAGGGCGAACTTCGGGCGCCTCACCTGGCACTCCGATGGCGTGGTCGAATTCCAGCTCCGCACCGGCAACAGCGGCGACCCGGACTCCACCTGGAGCGACTGGTCGCAGGCGCTCTCCGCGCCGGGGAAGACCACGGTGCCGCCGGGGCGCTTTGTCCAGCTTCGCGCCCGCTTCGCCAAGGACAGCAACGCGACCCTCCACGACATCGCGCTCCCCTTCGTCACCGATAACCTGCGGGCGGTGGTGACCGGCATCGAGATGCAGTCGAAGGGCGGGCGCCCCAGCGGCGGTCTGCCGGCCAGCGGGGCCGACGTCCCCTCGCGCTCGTCCAGCGTCAAGCTGACCTGGCGTGTGGACAATCCGGACAGCGATCAGCTCCGCTACCGGGTCAGCTTCCGCTTCGAGAAGCAGCCCGGGGCCTGGCGTGACCTGACCAAGCCTGACGACACGTACACCCGCTCCGACATCGACTGGGAGACCTCCTCGCTCCCGGAGGGCACCTACCGCATCCGCGTCGAGGCCACCGACGAGCTGGCCAACCCGCCGGACCGGATCACCCGCCACGCCCTCGAATCTGGCCCCATCCTCGTGGACAACACCGCCCCCGTGTTCCGCTCCCTCCGGACCCAGGGCAAGCGCGTCCAGGCCGAGCTGGTCGATGGCCTCGGGCCCATCGTCCGCATCGACTTTGCCGTCAACGGCCGCACCGAGTGGCGACCCCTCGCCCCGAAGGATGGCATCTTTGACGAGCCCGCCGAGGAGATCGACGCCGATCTCTCCTCGGTGCTCCCCTCCGGAACCAACCTGATCGCCATCCGTGCCTTCGATCAGGCTGGCAATTTCGTCGTCCGGGACATCGAGATCAAGTGACCCCGTCCGGGTCTCTGCTGCGCCGATGCTCCCTCCGGCCGAGCGGCTGGCACGCTCCTTGGAGTACCCTCTCCTGATGCTTCGACGGCCCCGCTACCGCTTGCTCTCCCTCTCGCTGGGCGCCCTGCTCGCGGGGGGGGCCTGCTCGGTACCGACCCGCGAAGACCCCAACCCCAGGCTGGGCGCCTGCACCGAGGGCTGCCCCGAAGCAGACCCTACCGACGGCCCCTCCGAAACCCCTCAGATCTCCTTCGAGGGGGGCCGTGATGGCCGTGTACGAAGCGTCAACTGCGGTCTCCCTTCCGACTGCAATCCAGACCCGGGCGTGGCCTCCCTGAGCTGCAAGGGGACACCTTTGCAGCAATCCGAGGGCTCCGTGGCCGCTCCGATCGGCTCTTCGGTCAACGCCGGAGGGCTCTCGCTCCCCGGAACCGCGGCCCCCTCGACCTCGGCCCCGCCGATGACGCCGCTCGTCCTCGCCTGCCAGGTCCGCCGCGAAGAAGGGGATGCCAGGCTCGATTGCATCCGGTCCGGCACCGCTCGCGAGGGGGAGGCTTGCAGGGGCATCCTCAACCTGGGCAACGACCAGTACTTCTCCGACTGTGCCCCGGGGCTTGCCTGCGTCCTGGGCGAGAGCAACCTCGGGTCCACGGCGGGTCAATGTAGACCCTACTGTTGCTTCGGAGAAGGATGCGGCGCCGGTAGCTGGTGCACCCCCCGCCGCCTGTTCGAGTCGAGCGGAGCACAGGATCCCCTCTTTGTGCCGGTCTGTGCCCCGGCTGACAACTGCGCCTTGCTGGAGCCAGGAGGGTGCGCGGAGGGTCAGGCCTGCGTGCTGGTGGCGGATCAAACGACCAGCTGCGACGTCCCGGGGAAGGGGCTGGCCGGGCAGGCTTGCCCCTGCGCCGCGGGGTTTGCGTGCGCGCGGGGAAGCAGTTCTTGCCGGGCCATCTGCCGTATCGGGGCCGCCGGGGCCTGCGGGCAGGGGCTGTGCGTGGGGGGCGGAGACGCCATGCCGCCGGGGTTCGGTCTCTGCACCGAGCCTTGATCCAGGCGTGGTCAGGGGGCCGGATTCATATCGAGGAGGACCCGGGCTGTCTCGCGGCAAAGCCCGATGCCCCAGTGGAGCACGAGCGCCCCGCCCACAAGGCCCATCACCGGATCTAGCCAGGTCAATCCCGCGAACTTTCCGGCGAGCAAGGCGATGATGGCGAGCACGCTGGTGAGCGCGTCGGCCATGACGTGAAGATAGGCCGCCCGCAGGTTGTGATCCGCGTGCCC
>JALOQB010000112.1 GCA_025453595.1 Polyangiaceae bacterium | reverse complement strand
CGAGCTTCAGGTATCCGAGCCCGACTTCATGAAGTATGCCACCAACATCAACCCCGAGTGGGCCCTGAAGAACTTCGCCAATCAAGCTTACGATTTGCGGGCAAAGATTGTCTCCAAGGCTCTCTACCTCGGAAACTTCTTCAACTTGCCCTCCTCGTCTTCAGGGTGTCAACTGTTTGCGCTCGCCTACAAACCTGGCTAGCCCTACATTTCGAGAGTTGAGCTTCGAGGCACAACGCGTCTCCCTCTTCGATGACGATCTGCGTTCCACTCAGGTCCACTCTCTGGCTAACGCTGCGGGTGGTGTCTTGGTCGCTGGCGGCTCGGCGCCTCATGCCATCGGACGCGGGTACACTCCACTGACCCGAGGGCAGGCCAAGCACGGCGATAAGCAGGTCGACCGACTCGTCGGCAACGCCAAGATCGACCTCGAGCAAAAGGTCTTCCAGGCCTGTGTGCGGTTCGTGCAGCGACCATGAACGAATGTCATCGTGGTGCTCAACGGGACCGACTCCGACAAGAACGAGCACAGCACGCTGTCGCTCTGCCTGCTGACGCATCACGGGCGCGCCACACCACTGCCCTGGAAGACCGTGCAAGCAAGGGCCATGTTGGTTCGCCGCGAGCGGGATGTGGCCGGCGGAGTAAGGTGAAGCCGTTGCTGGAGGCCCACGACCATGCCCTACACGACCACGCGCTTAACCTGGAAACTCTCGTAGAAATTTGAGGGGACGCCCCAAATCTCCCAGGTCAACGCCGGCAGACACACCGGGTCGAGCTTGGAGGTGCCCCCCGAGGTGCAGGGCCCTATCGACAGGGAACAGCACTTGAGTAAAGTGGCCGCTCGATGCGTGCCTTGCCGCTTTCTCTGGCCCCCAGCACCCGCCACCTGCCCCGCAATGATGACGGTGGGCCTGGCGAACCTTACGCCTCCGCACCTGCATTTCCATGGGCTCACGTGGCACTGTCGCTGGCCGTCCTTGCCGTAGCAGGAGCTTCCACGGGGTTGTTCGTGGCGACGCTGGGGCTCCCCGGGGATAGCCTGCAGACCTTTCTACAGAAAAATACCCTGGGGAAGGCGACCCGTAACACCATGCTGGTCTACCTTGGAGCAGGCGCCACAGTGACCTTGCTCCCTGGCCTCCTTGGCTTGGGGTGGGTTGGGCAAAGAGCCGTGGCCCCCCTTCGTCAAGCTGCATCCCTGCTGAGCCCGCTCTCGGTGATTTTCCTTACCCCCAGCCTTTTTCAGCCACGAATCTGGTCAACTCAGCCTCTGCCTTACCTTCTTCAGCTCGCGCTCGCCACCTTGCTCCTCGAGCGCACCTTGTGCCACGCCCTTACTTCGCTCCCGCAGTCGGTGGAAGATGCTCTCGCTCGCTGCAAACCCCGGCCCCAGGTGGAGCGCTGGTTGCCGCTGGGTTTGGTTGTGGTGGGTGCCCTTGGATATAGCGTTTATTTCAGCTATTACACCATCCTGCATCATCAGAGGCTCGGCACATCAGCCTTCGATCTGGGGATCAACGTCAACTGGTGTTACAACGCACTCCACGGCCATCCTTTTCGAACAACTGTTTTGTTCGGGCCCGGTGGCGGCAACATGATCTCGGGGCATGCAATCTACGGGATGCTCTTCCTTTGGCTCCCTTTTTTCGCCATCTCTCCGGGCGCAGAGAGCCTGCTCATCTACCAGTCCACGATCGCCGGGATGGCGGCGATTCCGCTGTTTCTGTTCGCGGCGACCCAGGTGCCCCGTTGGTCCGCAGCACTGGTAGCCTTTGCTTACCTGCTTTATGCGCCGCTACATGGCCCAAATTTTTATGACTTCCATGAGCTCTTGCCGCCTATATTCTTCCACTTCTTCCTCTACTACGGCATCGCGACCAGGAGGAATTGGCTCGTCTTTGCCATGACATTTGTGGTCTTCTCCTGTCGAGAAGACATCCCGATCGGGGTCGCGGTCCTTGGGGTTTACCTCCTGCTCACTGGGGTGCGACCCAGGTTGGGGTTGGGGCTTGGTGTCGTCTCCGTCGCCTGGTTCGTCATCGATAAGTTTGTCCTCATGCCCATGGCAGGCAAGTGGTGGTTCGCCCGCATCTATGAGGACCTGCTGCCCCCTGGTGAATCTGGCTATGGCGCCATAGTACAGACAATTCTGATCAACCCGGTGTACTTTCTTGGGACACTGTTCAAGGAGGCAAAACTCGTCTACGGCCTGCACATGCTGACGCCGCTGCTGTTCCTCCCTTTGCGTCGCTGGTCTGTAGCCATTCTTGCATCTTCCGGCTTCTTTTTCACGTTGATGACCACCGGCTACGCGCCGACCATCTCCATTGCATTTCACTATACGGCGCACTGGATACCATACCTCTTCCTTGGCCTCGTCCTCATCCTCCGCACGCTCTCTTCCGAACCTCTCGGGAAAGCACGCCGTCGCGCTGCCCTCGGCGCCCTCGCCCTGGCCACGCTCAGCCACAGCTACATCTTCGGGGCGGTCCTGCAACGCTCCACCTTCACCGGGGGTTTTGCGAAGATCGAGTTCCACATAACAGACGCTGAAAAACGTCGTTACCAAGAGCTGCGCCGTCTGGGAGCGATGGTACCTCGAGAGGCGAGCCTCGCCGCGACCGAGCGCGAGAGCCCCCACGTGGCAGCTCGCCTTGATGCGTATGCCCTGCGTGATCACCACGGAGAGGCAGACTACCTGCTCATCAACAAGCAACAGCTCAGCTTTGGCAATACACGCCGCACCATCCAGGATGCCTTCAAGGTCGCCAACTACGGGCTCCTGGCTTCCGGAGATGTCTTCTACCTCTTCAAGAAGAACCACAGCTCTCCCGAGACCGAAGGCGCCCGCGCTGCGCTCGGTATCACCCCATGACAGACCCTTCTCCTCCCTCTGAACTTACTCCGAGATCCGAACCACTCCCTCCCCCCTCGATGCAGGAGGAAGAGGAGGCTCGTGGCGAGGAACCATCCCGCACATCTCGTCTCTCTCCCCTGGAATGGCTCACGAGGCGAGAAGCCATCAACGAGATGCGGGCCAACCTCCACCGCCTACCTTCAGCCCAGCGACAGGCGCTCTTGAGAGCCTATCTTGCCGAAGAAGGGGCAGAGCGAGCCTTGAACCCCGTGGATCCATTCCGTTACGGGACCGGCGTCCCGCTGGCCCTGAGCCTCTACCGCGAGGCGCTCTACTGGGCCTTGAGAGCTCAGCCTGAGGCGGAGGGGTTCACGGACCTGGCTGCAGCCTGGCAAGGTACCCCTCGCGCTCTCCTTGAAACACTCGCGGGCGGCAGGGAGCGGGTCCACCTGATCGAGCAAAGACTCGTGCTAGAAGGCTTCCTCCACACGGCAGAGCTGCAGGAGGAAGAACAGCGCAACATCGCCTGGACGGCTCGTCCCCTCGTCGGTGCACTGATCGAGCGAGCAGAAGGCAACGAGCGAACCCTCCGCGCCCTGTACTTTCAGCGCTGGTTCCGGGCTTTCATGGTGGCGGTGGCGGTGTTGCTCGCGGTGGTAGGCATCTGGACGAGTTCCCAGCGCCTGCTGTCCGGTCCCAACCTGGCAGCAGGAAAACCATGGCAGGCCAGCTCTTCTTACAAGGGCTTTAACCCAGCTGCTCACGTGTGCGACGGCAACGTTACCAGGATTCTTTTCCATACAAACGAGGAAGAAAATCCATGGTTTCAAGTTGACATGGGTGTCGTTAACCAGGTCGCGGTGGTCGAGATCACCAACCGTACAGATGGCTATCAGGGGCGGGCCGTGCCGCTGGTGGTGGAACTGAGTACGGACTCCAGGACCTGGACGGAAGTGGCGCGCCGTACAGATACCTTCAACACCTGGAAGGCCAAATTCTCGCCCCGCAAAGCTCGCTACGTGAGGGTCAAGGCCCAGCGTCGCACCTTCCTGCACCTTGAGACAGTCGTCGTTCGGGCCAAATGACCCGGGATCTATCCTCTTGCCTGGTGCTCCTCCCCGTGGCCCTCGCTTCCTGCAGCCCCAGGGCCGAGACACCGCCCCTTCTGGCGCAGGTAGCTACCCCTCTGCACTCTTCATCGGCCTCTCTCTCCTCCAAGCGCCCCGGGGGTCGACTTCCCTTTGAAGTCGAGACCTCTGTCGCTGTGGTTCCTCCAGGCGTATCCCCAGCTTGCCCTGCGGGCGCTGCGCTCATCGCCCACGGCGCTCCAGGGGCATCCATGATGCGCATCCCCCTGGACTGCCTTGCCTCTGGTTCCCCCTCTGGTTGCGTGGAACGCATCCCAACCGAAGTGGCCCCTGGAGGCACTTTGCTCCTTGGTGGGGCCCCGCTCAACGGGCGATGCGTCGGGGGGCAGCCCTCGAACGTTCCCAAATACTTCCCTGGATACACGGATACGGTCGTGGTCCACCTGGGTGGTGGTCGCTTGCTCCGAACTGTCCCTGGAAGCGCCCACCTGGCAGACCCTCAGGACTGCTCCCGCGCGCTCAAGTACAACCTAACTTACACGCGCACTTCCGACGACTGTGGGCGCACCTGGAACCAGGTATCCGTGCTGGATCCGCTGGAGATGGGAACCCCCATCGCCGAGGGCTTTGATCGTCCTAATTTGATTGTTGAGCCCAGTTCTTCTTCCCATCATCCTCCCGTTGTATTCCTGTCCGGCGGTGCGGATATCAGCAAGACCGGTTTCATCCCCGGAGATGGCGTGGACAGCCGCGCGCTCTTTCGCAGCCTGGATGGCGGTCTCTCCTGGAGATATCTACGCCTCATCAAGGAAGGCTGGCCGCGCGCCATGTTTGATGATGCCATGACCGTGCTGGAGGACGGGACGCTCGTCGTCTTTGGCTGTATTTTTGATGATAAGCACCGTGGGTTCAACAAGGGGATCCCCACGCTCTTCTGGTCCATCGATCGGGGAGACTCTTTCCAGGAGGCTGTCATCTCGTTCCCTGGAGAACCAGGGGCACCCCACACCTGCGGCTTGCTGGAAGAGGTCCTTACCCCGGGCCCCATCTGGAACCGGGCTCATCACGTCAGCATCAGCCGCGTCGCCCCCTCCAAGGAGCACCCCCGGTCCCACTTGCTGCGGCTCGCTTACACCCACGTGGAGGCGCCGGAGGGGGCCCCCAGGAGCGCCTGGCGCCAGGTGCTACGGGTCCTCGAAGGGGAGATTCCCCGGAGAGACGCCCGCGGGTTCACCCCGGTGTTTCGGCCCCTCTTTGCCCAGCGCGGGGCGGCGCCAGATCGCATCATCCTGCAGGCCAACTACGTGGAACACGACGGGGTATCAGGCCCGCGACGCCCGGACGGCTCCCTGCCCGATGCAGCCATCCTCTGGTGGACCGAAGGGGATCACAGGACCAACCAGTACACCACCTTCTACCGTACCGTGGACGGCGCCCACCATTACGGCCCCGAGACGCCAGCGGCCATCGAGGGAGCAACGCAGCGCTGGTGGCGCATGCCCACCGGCTCGTGCAAACCCCCCTGCTGGTACGGCGACTACGATCACGGGGGCTACTATTTCGATGCAGCCTCGAATACCCACCGCTTCCTGCTGGTCTGGTCCGAGACCTCCCCCCTGGAGACCAAGCAGAACGCGTTCCTTCACTTCCAGCTTGTCGCGCGGCCTGGTGGCTGAGCCAGCCTCTCGAGATGCGCTGACCTGAAGGTCAGGTGTGGCCGTGATTCGTGCCCACGCCCTGGTAAGAGAAGCCGGCCTTGTTCAGTTCGAAGGTTGTCCAGATGTTGCGAGCATCGAAGAGGTTGGGCGTCCTCATGAGCGAATGGAGCCTGGCAAAGTTCGGGTTCCGGAGGTGGCGCCATTCGGTCATGACCACGACCAGATCCGCCCCTGTGGCAGCGTCGTATTCGCTCTCGAAAGGCTTCACCGGCAGGTTGTACCAGCGGATAAAATTCGCTGACGCCTCGGGGTCGTGGATACGCACCTCGGCCCCGGCCTCGACCAGCGCCTTTGCGAGGGGAAGCGCCGGGGTTTCGCGGACATCATCGGTCTCGGCCTTGAAAGCCACCCCCCAGATCGCCACCACCTTGCCCTTGACGTCTTCACCGAGCATCGAGAGGGCCCGGTCCCGCACGTAGGTCTTCTGGGCCTCGTTGGCTCGCCCGGCAGCCTCGACGACCTCGAGGGGGACGCCGGCCGCTCGCGCCCGGAAGGCGAGCGCGCTCACATCCTTTGGAAAGCAGGAGCCGCCGTAGCCAGGGCCGGAATAGAGAAACTGGTTGCCGATGCGCCGGTCAGAGCCGACAGCGCGGCGAATTGCGTGAATATCGGCGCCGATGGCATCGCAGAGACGCGACAGCTCGTTCATGAAGGAGATGCGCACCGCGAGCATCGAGTTGGAAGCGTATTTGGAGAGCTCGCTGGAGCGGCGATCCATCACCAGCACGCGCTCCGACGAGAGCTGGAGGGGGCGATAGAGATCGCGCAACACCCGCTCGGTCTCCGCATCGGCGACGCCGAGGATGATCCGATCCGGCTTCATGAAATCCGCCAGGGCAGTCCCCTCCTTGAGGAATTCTGGCACCGATGCGACCCGCAGCTTGTGCCGCGCCCCTTCGTCCACGATGGCCTGGACCCCGTCGCACGTCCCCACCGGCACCGTGCTCTTGATGCCGACCACCGCGGGGGTTTCCACCACGTCGCGCAGGGTGCGGGCCGCCACGTGCACAGCGCTGATGTCCGCGCTGCCATCGGGCAAAGGGGGCGTTCCGACAGCGATGAAGTAGACCTCGGAAGATCGGTGCTCCCTGTCGATCTCCGTGCCAAAGGTGAGGCGCCCCCCCCGGATCACGCGCTCGAGAACCTCGGCAAGACCGGGCTCGAAGAAGGGAACTTCGCCCTTCTGAAGCTGGGCGACCCGCGCGGCATCCACGTCGATGCACTGCACCTGGTGCCCTGCGTCCGCGAAGCCAGCCGCCGCGACAAGCCCAACGTATCCCGAGCCGAGAACCGTGATCTTCATGGGAAAGAGGGCGTATCACCGGCCTTCCCCGGAGGAAAGAGCTTCCCCCCCCGGTCATGAGGCCGACGTGGGCAAGGCTGGCCCGGGTGAGAAAGTGCTTTGCCGCGAGCCCCCACAGCATGGCGGAAGCATCGCAAGCCAGGCGAGCCTAACGAGGTTGAGGTGGCCCCGGTCGTCACGGGGGTCGGAGCCGCCGAGGACCGCATGAGCGCGGTGCCCACCAGGAGCCCGAGCAAATTGAACGTATGCTGCGTGGCGAAGGACAGGAACACGTAGAGCGACCCCTTTGTCAGCACCTCGCGCTCGGGGAAAAACATCGCCAGACCGCAGTACGCTGCAAGCTGGTAACCCCCGAAAAAACCGGGCCCCGAGGGCACCAGGATCCCCAGTCCCAGGACGCCGAGCAGCACCCCCGCCTCCGCCAGCGACGCGTCGATGCTGCAGCTCTTGAGCAGAAACCAGGTGTACAGCACGCTGAACCCCCAGTACGCCAGCGTATCGCGCAGGTAGGGCAGCACCTTCGAGAGCGACGGCAGGAACTTCAATCCGTCCGCGATCCGCTCGATCTTGTCGGTCAACAAGCTCGCCAATCTGGGTGAAAATACACCCACCGTGGCAAGGGTCAAGCGCCGGGAGAAGTCGCGGGCCCAGTAGAAGAGCCCCATGGCGACGAAGGCGCAGGTGAAGAGGGCGAGGGCGCCGTAAGCGGCCTTGGGGACCGCGGCGACCGGCAAGGGCAGATCGCCCAGCCGGGTGGGCAGGTTGGCGAGAGGACGGGAGAGGAGCAGGCTGCACAGGAGCATCAGTGAGAGGACAAGGCCGTCAATGATGCGCTCGGCGGCGACGGTGCCGGCGGTCTGGGTGAAGGTCACGCGCGAATGGCGGGCCATCAGGTAAGGTCGGGCGAGCTCGCCCATGCGAAAAGGGGCGAAGGCGATGAAGCTGAAGCCGACCAGGCTCACCCCCATCACCAGCCGGGTGGGCACAGGGGCGATCGGCTCGATGAGGTAACGCCACCGGTAGGTGCGCAGCAGGATGACCACCGCCAAGGTCGCGATCTGGGCCAGCAGGTAGGGCCAGACGAGGAAAGCGTAGGTGGACGCGTCCGGCAGCAGGGGGAGCTTACCGTGGCGAAAGATCCAGACGAAGCCGCCCGCGAGGACGAGGGAGGCGACGATCTTGATGGCAAGAGAAGCACGCGACCCCTGGACCGGGGGCGCGGAAGCGAGCGAGTCCGACACGAGGCCAGTGTTTACCAGATCCCGGGCGATCCGCACCCGCCCATCACGCCCCTCGCTCAGCGGACCACGACGGACTCGAGGTGAAGCGTGCTGCGCCGATCGACCCGGAGCCGCAGGTAGCGGGCCTTGGCCCCGGGGACCGACGCCTCCCAGGAACGGAAGGCCTCGGTTTTCCTGGCCACTTCACGCCAGGCAGTCCGGTTGTCGCTCACCTCGATCACCAGGGGGCTGGCCCGCTCCAGGAAGCCGTCGGTTCGATTTTTGACCACCACCTCGGAAAACGCGGTGGGCTGGCCCAGATCCACCTCGAACCAGGGGAAATTTTCCTCCTTGGTGTGAAACAGGATGTCGGTCTTCGCCCCGCCGCACTGGTGCTCCCTGGGATTGCACGCGAAGGCCGAGCTGCTGGTGCGCCAGGGTTTTCCCCGGGCGAGGTTGGGCCTCATCGCCATGGCAAGCGTGGCCATGAGCCCCAGGACCGTGGCTGCCAGGAAGCAAAGGCGCACCAGGCGCCGCCGCTGGGCGCGCTGGAGCTCAAGGGAGCCCAGCAAGGGCTCCGTCAGCAGTTCGTCGATGGCCGCCTGCAGCACCGCGATCTGCTCCCTGCTCCTTGGACCTGGCTCCAGGAGAGGGCGCAGGGCCGCGGGGCCCCCACGCCGCTCCAGGAGCGCCTCCAGCGTCCCTTCCTGTCCGCTCGCGGCCAGGAGGGCCAGCCGAGCGGCATCTCGAAGCAGGGTGGTGGCGACGGCCTCCTCCTCGCCCCACCCCAGCGGATTCGCCGGGTCCAGGGCGCGGCGCGCGGCCTCCAGGTGCGCTGCTGCACGTCGGGCCAACCGCCGCCGCTCTTCTGGCCACTGGCGGGCTCGTGCGGCGGCGATCTGCTCATCTCCGAGCCATCGTTCCAACCAGCTGAAGGATGCTCCGCTGGCAGGCTCCGGTGGTGGGGGTGACGCCGGTGATTCCGGGGGCGTGGCCGGTGTATCCTGTGGGGGTTCCCTGGGCTCTTGAGGAGGGCGATCGGCGGAGTTCATCGGGCGTACAGCTCCCAGCGCCCGCGGAGGGTGAGGCGCGTAAAGCCAGGGGGGAGAGCGATCTTGCAGGCGGGGTCGAAGGCGAGGAGGCTCGCCTGGTCCACGAGGGGTTGCTGGGCCTCGGGGGAATCTGGCCAGGAGGCCTCGGGGGCGGGAAAAACGGGGAGCTGCGGGGGTACAGGGCGGAGGACGTGCAGACGTTCGACGGGGTAGAGACCGCTGCGGAAAGTGCCGTCGCAGCCCAGCACAAGGGCATGAAGAGGCGGCGTGGCGGGGGGAGGCTGGGGGAGGACCTTCACGAGCTGGAAGTACCCGAGGGGGATCATCTGCTCGGTGTGGCGCCGGACAAAGGCATGAAACATCAGGTCATCTGCCATGCTGTGGACCTCGGCGCTCTTGCCCGGATGCCACATCACGTGGGTCACGCCGAAGGATCGGATCAGCCCGTGGAGCTCGGCCATGGTGCGGGCGTGGCCGTAGCCGATGGCGATGGATTCGGGGGGGCGGTCGAGAACGCTGGGCGCATTGAGCCCGAGGTGGATGTGGTTCTCATGGACCAGCACCTTGGATTTCTTCGGCAAGAGGCTGCCCGCTCTGGGGAATTCTCCGAACACCGCGAGGCGCTCCTCCCGCTTGCCCTGGTAGGCGCCCGCAAGGAATTCGACGACGCTCTCGATGGTTGATTTTCGCAGCATCGAGTGGGAAGGGATGAAATAAACATCCAGTCCCCAGAGGATCTGCACCGAGACCAGCGCGACGGCGGCCCACCGGACCAGGCCCCCCGCGCGCCAGAGCCAGGTCAGCACCGCGAAGACCAGCGCCGCCATCAACGGAACGAGCACCTGCAGGTAGCGATCCTGCATGTTGATGTAGGCCCAGAGGAGCAGCCCTCCGTAGACGAAGCCTGTGAAGAGGAGGGCCCGCCGCGAACGGAGGAACAGGACGAGAGGGGTGAGGAGCGTGAAAAGAGAGCCAAAGACGGGCCAGTTTTTGTGAAAAATGGCCCAGTCGTGGGGCAAGAACGAGAAGGTGGCGAGGACCGTCAGGAATTCCTTGGCGGTCTCGGGGCGAGAGATGCCCGGAATCCAGGTATTTTTCTGGAAGAGCTGCAGCAGGTGAGCAGAGCTGCTGTTCCAGGGGCGAACCCGGAGGTGGTTTGCCAGCAAGGGGTAGACCGGATCTCCGTAGAAAATCAGGTTCTTGAGCCAGTGGGGAGCGGTCAAGACAAGGCCCCCCATGACCAAGGCCGCCAGCGCCAGCAGGGTGCTGCGCCGCCGGTCGGGGTTTCGTAGCAACGTGGCCCCACGCAACAGCACCGCCAGGGCCGGGAGCAAGCAGAGGATGACGGCGGTGTACTTGGTCAGGAGAGCGGCGCTGACGACGACGGCGAAGAGCAGCGCGGTGCGCGGCGTGAAGTCGCGCCAGAGCTGGAGCATCGCCAGGAGGATCGGCGCCGCGAAGAAGGCCGCAACGTGGTCGGCGCCGCCGATCAGGCCCGAGTCGTAGACGAAGATGCCAGGGAACAGGAAGAGCGACACCCAGGCCACCGGCGGAGGGCGCGGCACCAGCGTCCGGATCAGCGCCTGGAGCCCCCCCAGCGTCGCCAGGAAGATCACGAACTCCAGGTGGAAACAGAGCACCACCTTGTCGAAGATCTGCGTGGTCGGCGCCAGGAATGCCCACGTGTAGAGGAAGCTGACCAGGTGCGGCATCGCCCCCGCCAGCCAGCCCCCGTCAAACCCACGGATCGCCCCCTGCGCCGCGTACTGCTCGGCGATCGGCATGTGGTACCACTGGGCGTCGTAGGACGCCTGGGGCGGGTAGAGCAGCGGCAGGTACAGCGCCACCACGGCGATCGCCCCGGCCCCCAGCGTCAGCCACTGGACCGCCGTCGCCGGGGGCGCAGGGGGCGCCGGCGTGCGCCGCCACCAGCGCACCAGCGAGGGCCCGCCCAGCCCGATCCACAGCGCCGGTAGCAGGTAGAAGACCGCGGGCTTCAGCAGCCCGGCAAACCCCACCAGCGCGATCGACAGGGCGAAGAGGTAGACCCCCGACGCCGACGCCAGCACCAGGTAGTTCAGCCGCGACAGGTGCCCCTGCCGCAGCCCCTGGAGCCCCAGGTGGCCCGCGCAGAGGCAGGCCCCCGCGAACACCAGCGCCGCGGCCCAGCAGGCCAGGTACCGCCACGCCAGCCAGTCGCCCAGCGGCAGGTGAACATGGAGCTGCTGCAGGAACGCCAGCAGCGCCAGCAGCAGCAGCGCCCCGATCCCCAGTTGCCCCGGGAGACCGAGCCGGGGCGGCCCCCCCCCCGGATCCGCCACAGGCGCGGGCTGGCCAGGTGCCTCAAGAAAGCGTTTCATGGTGCCAAGAGCCGGGGTCACTAGCACCTACCTTGCCTCCAGCAAAGCCCCCCGCTGACCCCCCTCCCCGCCGCAAGCTCCTGGACAGGGGCCAGCCGATCCTCGACAACCAGCCCCGGTGCCAACGCCAGCCTTCTTCACCGCCCCCGCCCCGCCGTCGCCCCTCCACGACCTGCTGGGCAACGCCCTGATCAAGGCGGCCCTGCCCATCCCCGCGATGCTGCTGATGGCCCCGGTGGTCTACTGGTTCTTCCGGGATACCTGGTTCGAGCTGGACCAGGAGGCCCAGCGCGAGCGCGGCGCCATGCTGGCCCAGGGGCGCCTCGACCTGCGCCCCGCCGTCGCCTTCGTCATCGCGGCCCTCGTGCTCACGGTCCAGGAGTACCACGGCGGGCACCGGACCTTCGACGCCCACATCCGCCCCTGGCTCCTGGAGAAATACAGCAAGGGGGGCTGGAAATGGCTCCAGTTCGATCGCTTCGCGGATCTCTACCACTACACCTGGTGGTCCTTCGTGCGGGTCACCGGCTACGCGGTGATCCCGTTCTCGCTCTGGAAGCTCTTCTTCCCCCGGGATCGCCTCCTCGACCTGGGGCTGCGCATCAAGGGGTTCTCGCGGCACCTGCCCATCTACCTGCTCTGCCTGGCGGTGGTGATCCCGGCCATGCTGCTGGTGGCCCGGCAGCCCGATTTTGGCTCGTATTACCCCTTCTACAAGCAGAGCTCCCGGAGCTGGTTCGACCTGCTCTGCTGGGAGGCCATGTACTTCGCGCAGTTCTTGGCCCTCGAGCTCTTCTTCCGGGGCTGGTGGCTGGGGGTGATGCGGCGCAGCCTGGGCTCCGGGGCCATCTTCGCCATGGCCGTCCCCTACTGCATGATCCACTACGGGAAACCCTACCTGGAGGCCAACGGCGCCATCATCGCCGGCATCGTCCTCGGTAGCCTCTCGATGCGCACGCGCAGCATCTACGCAGGCTTCCTCGTCCACATCACCGTGGCCCTGGCGATGGACCTGCTCTCGCTGATGAACCGCAACGCCCTCCCCCGGCAGCTCTTCCCCTGAGCCCCCTCAGCTCGCGGCGCCGGACCGGATCACCGTGAACGAGTCCTTGAACCGCAGGAATGGTTTTTCCAGGAACCGGTACGAGAGCGCGGCCACGCCGATCGTGAGCCCCAGCGTCAGGCCGTAGAACAGCGCGTTGATCTGCGCCGCCGGGGCGCTGCCGCCCACCCAGGCCGCGGTGGCCTTGCCAGCCAGGGTGATGGCGATCAGGTGGTACATGTAGATGCCATAAGAGATCTTGCCGCAGTACATCAGCGCGGGGTGCTCGAGGGCCGCAAAGGGGGCGATCTCCCGGGGCCCATGCGCCAGGTTGGTCACCAGCAAGCCGAACCCCAGCGCCTGAGGCAGGTGGCCCACCAGCGGGAGACTCGCGTCGACGAGGTAGAAGAGCAGCGAGAGCCCCAGGGCCAGCAAGGCCGCGCCCCTCGACCGTAGCCAGCCATGGCGCCCCTCGAAGGCCAGCGCCGCGAAGAGGGCCCCCACCGCCATGCACTCGTAGCGCGAGTAAAGAAAGAAGCGGGAGGCGAGGTCCGCCACGAAGGCCCCGCGGCCCGCCAGCCCGCCGTACCCCCTCACCAGCTCGACCCCCACCCGCGCCAGGGTCACCGCCAGGATCGCCCCCGACGCGATCGCCGCAGGGCGCCTCGCTCGCCGCATCACGAAGGGCCACACCACGTAAAACTGCTCCTCGATCCCGATGGACCAGGACTGGGAGGCGTAGGCGATCGGTGCGAAAATGATCAGCGCAAGGTTGGGCTGAAACGAGAGAAAAAGCGCGATTTTCAGGCCAAAATGCCGGTAGAGGTGCTCGGTCTGCCCCGGGATGTCGAACCAGGAAAAAGAGGGCAGAACGAGGAATCCGAGGGCAAAGATGAGGAAGTAGAGGGGCCAGATCCGGAGCGCACGGCGCACCAGAAATTTCTTCACATCCACCGTCTCGGTGGAGGACCGCTCCACCAGCAGCAGGTACGTGATCAGGTAGCCGCTCAGGACAAAGAACAGGCTGACCCCCGTCTGCCCCAGGAACTCGAGGCGCGGGTACGCCGCCGACCCGAGCCCGAACACCTTCTTCTGCGACTCGATGTGCGCCACCACCACCGCCAGCGCCGCCACGCTTCGCAGCCCGTCCAGCCTGGGAAAATGGATGCGCTCCCCTCCCCTTGCCCCCGCCTCCCCGCTCACCCGTCACCTCGCCGCTGCGTCATCAGCGGCAACACTACACCAAGCCCCCTCGATGCTGCCGCAAATGGCCCCTCTTCTCTCGCTGTGCTACCGTCTGGTCTCGCATGTCGCTCGTGAGGCACCTCCCCCCCTTCTCCCTCGCCCTCAGCGCCCTCGCCCTCTCCTCCTGGGCCTCCGTCGCCCAGGCCGACATCTATAAGTTCGTCGATAAGGACGGCACCGTTCACTTCAGCAACCAGCCCGGCGCCAAGCAGCAGGGGGGGCAGGTCTACCTCAAGACCCGCGAGAAGAAGCACCGCGGGGACTTCACCCCCTTCGCCCCCAGCGATGTCTCCCCCGAGCGCTTCTCTCGCCACGACGACACCATCCGCCAGGCCGCCACCCTCTACCAGATCCCCGAGGCCCTCGTCCGCGCCGTCATCATGGTCGAATCCAACTTCGACCCCCGCGCCGTCTCTCACGCCGGCGCCCAGGGCCTCATGCAGCTCATGCCCGCGACCGCCTCCCGTATGGAAGTTCGTGACAGCTTCGACCCAAGGGAGAACATCTTTGGTGGCGTCCGCTACCTCCGCATCCTCGCCAACCTTTTCAACGGCGACCTCGAGCTGACCATCGCCGGCTACAACGCCGGCGAGGGCGCCGTCATGCGCCACGGCGGCATCCCCCCCTATGAGGAGACGCAAGACTACGTGGTCAAGGTCCTCACGTATTACCGCCGCTTCGCCGCCGCCCAGCCCCAGCCCCCCCCGGAGCGCTGACCCCTCAGCCCCCTTCGGCCCAGCGCACCGCCGCGTCGTGCACCACCGGGCGCGCCCGCTTGATCTGCTCCGCAGCCGCCGCCCGCGAGGGGAACACCCGGTTGCTCAGCAACGCCACCACCAGGGGCCGCACCGGGTCCACCCAGAGGCTCGTCCCGGTGAACCCCAGGTGGCCAAAGCTCGATGTATGGAAAAGCAAACCTGCGGAGGACCCCTGGTCGCTCTTGCCATCGAAGCCAGCGCGGAGGGTCCCGCCGGGCCTCGCGCGGAGAAGGGGGTCAAGGTCGACAGCGCGGAGCCAGGCCGGGGTTCGATCGGCGAGGGCGTCGAGGAGGAGGACGCCGAGCGCCGCCACCGAGGGGGCATCGCCGAAGAGGCCCGCGTGGCCGCAGACCCCGAGCCCCCGGAAGGCCCAGGCGTTCTCGTCGTGGACGGAGGCGCGCACCAGCCCCCCGCGGAAGTCAGCGACCTCGGTGGGCGCGGTGAGGTCGATCCATCCGCGCTGGTGGATCTGCCGGGCCGAGAGGATCGTGCCTCCGGAGAAGGAGGAGACCTCGCGGTGCAGGAGCTCCGGGAGCGGTGAGCCCCCGCAGCGAGCCGCGGCCTCGCCGACGAGGAGGTAGCCGAGGTCGCTGTACACCGGCTCGAAGCCGTTCTCCGGAGGGTGACCCTCGCAGCCCGGACGCCGCGCCTCGGCGGCCTCACGGAGCGCGGCGCTGCGATCGATCGGCGCCCCACGCAGCAGCGGAGCGTAGAGCGGGCGGTGGCCATCGAGGCCCGCACGGTGGGCGAGGAACAGCTCGATGGGGACCTGCTCGGAGGCGGTCCCCCGGGCCTCCTGGAGGAAGGCGCCGAGCGGTTGATCGAGGAAGGGACGGCGGCGATGGAGCCGGGCCGCCGCGAGGGCCAGGTAGGGCTTGGTCACGGAGGCCAGATCGAAGAGGGAGGCGGGGGTGACCGGGGCCTCCCCCGGGGCGAGGTGACCGCTGGCGCCGGCTGCGTACCGTGGCCCCGCGGGGCCCGAGGTCCAGACGGCCACGGAGGCCCCCGGGGCGGCGGCCAGGTCCTGCACGACAAGGGCGGCGAGCGCGTCGAGGTGGCGAGGCCAGGGGGACACCAGAGGGGGCGGAGGCAAGGAGCTTTCGGGCATTCTTTGACCCTGAAGGTGGCGAGCGCGTATCCTGGATGGCCTATGGCCGAGTTTGTCTACGAGGCGCGGGCCCGCTCAGGAGAGACGCGCAAGGGCACGATGGTGGCGGAAGCCGCGTCGGAGGTCGAGAAGCGCCTGAAGGAGCAGCAGCTCAGCCCGGTGAAGATCTCCCGGAAGCTGTCGTTCAACCTCAAGCTTGGCGGCTCCGTCGACTCGAAGGATCTGGTCACGTTTACCCGGCAATTTGCCACGATGATCGACGCGGGGCTGCCGCTGGTGCAGTGCCTCGAGATCCTGTCAGGCCAGACCGAGAACGAGTATTTTGCCGACGTCCTCAAGGACATCAAGAGCTCGGTCGAGCAGGGGTCGACCTTCAGCGACGCGCTCCGGAAGCACCCCAAGGTGTTCGATGAGCTCTACGTCAACCTGGTGCAGGCCGGCGAGGTGGGCGGCATCCTCGATACGATCCTGAACCGCCTGGCGGTCTACATCGAGAAGCGGGTGAAGCTGATCCGCCAGGTCAAGGGGGCGATGACCTACCCGGCCCTGGTGGCGGTGGTCGCCGCGGGCGTCATGACCGTGATGATGGTGTTCGTGGTGCCCGCCTTCGAGAACATGTTCAAGGACTTCGGCGGCAAGGGCCAGCTCCCCAAGATCACCCAGATCGTGGTGGCCCTCTCCCACTCGTTCGTGGGCAACCTGCCGTTCATCATCCTCGGCCTCATCGGCCTGGTGTTCGGCGTCGTCACGCTCTACCGCAACCCCAAGGGCAAGAAGTTCTTTCACCGGCTCCTGCTCACGCTCCCCATCCTGGGCAACGTGATGCAGAAGATCGCGGTGGCCCGCTTCACCCGCACCCTCGGCACCCTGCTCCAGTCCGGCGTCCCCATCCTCGACGCGCTGGAGATCTGCGCCAAATCGGCCGGCAACGTGATCGTGGAGGAGGGCGTGATGTACGTCCGCGCCAAGGTCGCCGAGGGCAAGAACATGGCCGAGCCTCTGATGGAGCGCTCGGTCTTCCCCTCGATGGTGGTGCAGATGATCTCGGTCGGTGAGCAGACCGGCGCCCTCGACCAGATGCTCTCGAAGATCGCTGATTTTTACGAGGAAGAGGTCGACGTCGCCGTCGCCGCCCTCACCAGCCTCCTCGAGCCGATCATGATGGTCTTCATCGGCGGCCTCGTCGGCACCATCATGGTCGCGATGTACATGCCGATCTTCGACCTGGCCGGCAACATCAAGGGCGATTGACGACCCTCGCCCCCGACACCCTCCGCACCCGCCTCGCCTGGCTCACGGCGCTGCGCCTCGCGGTCCTGCTCGCGCTGCTCACCCTCACCGGCTTCCTCCACCTCCGCGCCCAGGACCTCCTCGGGTTCTTCTCCGGGCAGCTGGTCCTGGCGGTCCTGGCGGCCGCCTTCACCGCCACCGGCGTCCAGACCGCCCTGCTCCGGCGCAACCGCTCCCTGCGCGCCACCGCCTACGCCCAGATCCTCGGCGATCAACTCACCTGGACCCTGCTCGCCTACGTGTCCGGCGGCGTCTCCAGCGGCATCACGTCCTTCTACGGCCTCACCTGCCTCATGGCGGCGGTCCTCGAAGGCATCCCCGGGGTCATCGCCGCGGCGGTCACCGCGTTCCTGCTCCTGTCCGGGCTCTGCGCGGGCTTCCTCACCGGGCTCCTGGTGCCCCCGCCGGACCAGGCCCAGGCCCTCTACCTGCGCACCTGGAAGGAGCTCTCGTTCCCCTTCTCCCAGGCCCTCCTCGCCCTCACCCTCGCGGCGCTCCTCTCCGGGTACCTCGCCGGGCGCCTGCAGCGCGCCGGCGGTCAGCTCCGCGAGGCCCAGGAGCGCGCGGCGCGGGCCGAGCAGCTCGCCCTCCTGGGGCGCTTCGCCGCGGGCCTCGCCCATGAGGTCCGAAACCCCCTCGGCGCCATCGCCGGCAGCATCGATCTCCTCGCCACCTCCCCCGCTCTCTCCGAAGAAGATCGGCTCCTCTGCGACATCGTCAGCCGCGAGACCGCGCGCCTCAACGATCTCGTCTCCGACATGCTCCAGCTCGCGCGCCCTCGCCCCCCCACCAAGGCCCCCACCGATCTCTGCGCGGTCACCCAGGAGGTCACACGCCTCTCTGCCCAGTCGGGCCGCGGCAGCGACGTCCAGGTGCGCTACGAGGGCGAGGTCGGCCCTCTCCTCGTCGACGCCGATGCCGCCCAGCTCCGCCAGATCCTCTGGAACCTGGTCCGCAACGCCATCCAGGCCAGCTCCGCCGGGGCCACGGTCCTTGTCCGGGTGCTCCGCCGCGACGCCCGCACCCTCGTCGAGGTGCAGGACCAGGGCCAGGGCATCAGCCCCGGCAACCAGCAGCAGCTCTTCGATGCCTTCTTCACCACCCGCACCCAGGGGGTCGGCATCGGCCTCGCCGTCGTCAAGCGCATCGTCGACGACCACGGCTGGCACATCGAGGTCGAGAGCCAGCAGGGCCACGGCGCCCTCTTCCGGGTCATCCTCCCCTGATCCTCCTTCCCTCCGGGTTCATCCTTGCCCCCTCCTGCCCTCTTCCTGCTCCGCAACGGCGACGTCCCCCCCGAGATCGCCAGGCGCCGCGGCCAGTTCACCGACTGGATCGCAGCCCCCCTTCGCCACCTCTGGCCTGGCCCCATCCACGCCATCGACGCTCGCCTCCCTCTCCCTCCTGACCTCCTCCAGGCCAGCGCCGTCATCCTCTCCGGATCCCCCTCCAGCGTCACCGAACGCGCCCCCTGGATGCTCGACCTCGAGGCCGCCCTCCGCGCCCTCCTCGCACGGCAAACTCCCCTCCTCGGCATCTGCTTCGGTCACCAGATCATCGCCAGCGCCGCCGGCGGTGAGGTGCAGAGAAACCCCCTCGGGCGCGAGATCGGCACCATCGCCGTCCAGCGTCTCTCGGACGACCCTCTCTTCCACGGCCTCCCCTCCTCCTTCCTCGTCAACGCGACCCACGTCGACACCGTCACCCGCCTCCCCGCCGGCGCACGCCTGCTCGCCACCAGCACCCTCGATCACGTCGCCGCCTACGCCCTCGGCTCCGCCCGGGGCGTCCAGTTCCATCCCGAGATGGATGGCGACGTGATCCGCTCGCTCCTGCAGATCCGACGCCCCATCATCGAGGCCGAAGGGCTCCCCTTCGAACCCCTCCTCTCCTCCGCACAGGATGCCCCCGCTGGCCCCGCCATCCTGCAAAATTTCATCGAGAAGATCGCACTCCCGTCTCTATAGAAATTCTATATATCCGGGTCGAACCACCGGCGCCATGGGCCGCCGTGGAACAGCATTGCAGGCCCGGAGGGCCTATCGCAAGATCGCCCCCATGCTCGTTCCTCTGCTCTCCCTCGCGCTCCTCGCCGTCGCTTGCGTCTCTTCTTCCGATTCATCCTCGCCCGCAAGTGCGGCAGGCAACGCAGGAGACGGCGGCGCCGCGCGCCCGCAAGTGCGGCAGGCAACGCAGGAGACGGCGGCGCCGCGGCAACAGGGGGCGATGGCTCCGGCGCAAAGGCAGGCCAGGACACCGACGCGGGCAACGGCGGCACAGGCAACAGCGGCAGCGCAGGCAACAGCGGCGGTGGCGGCAGCGCAGGCAACAGCGGCGGTGGCGGCAGCGCAGGCGACGCGGGGGCCAGCGCCGGTGGAGGATCAGGGGCGTCCGGCGCGGGGGCCGCGGGATCATCCGGAGCTTCCGGACAGGGTGGCGCAGGGCAAGGGGGCGCCGGTGGTGGGGGTGCTGGACAGGGCGGGGCTGTCCGGCGCGGGGGCCGCGGGATCATCCGGAGCTTCCGGACAGGGTGGCGCAGGGCAAGGGGGCGCCGGTGGTGGGGGTGCTGGACAGGGCGGGGCTGGTGGTAGCCCCGAGCTCCCCTGCAAGGATCCAGCGATCCAGCCAGCCGCGCTCACCGAGTACCGGATGACGTGGGAGCAGGTCTTCGAGCGCGTGTACCCGGACGCGCCGGGGTACCTCATCCCCCTCGGCTCGTTCACCCCCTCGCGCAGCATGGACGGGCCCGCGTCCGCGAGCATGTACCTTGCCATCGAGTTCACCGCCAAGGCCAGCGTGAGCAGCACCCTGCGGCTCTATCCGGCGCAACCGATCGCGGCGGTCGGGTACACCCAGTACCGGAGGGGCGCGGCGTTCGTGACCGTCTCGCCCTGCGCGGGGGATTTCCGCGCACCGGACCCTGCATCTTCGGACCCCTTCGTGAAGAACTGCAGGGCCGTGCTCAACGGAGGCACCCTGGTGTTTGGCAACCTTGAAGGGGCCGGTGCGCACTACTGTCAGCTGACCCCCGGAGCGACCTACTACCTCAACGTGGTGATGGCGCCGCCCACGGCCCTCGATGGCGTCACCAGCAGCTGCGAGGATGGCCTGGATCGGTGCGAGATCAACGCGCAGCCGGTCGCCGAATGAAGGGGGGCAGGGTTGCTGAATCCAGAAAAAGCGACCACAAGAGCGGAACCATGAAGCGTTCTCTTCCTGTTCTCGTGCTCCTTGCAATGGCCTGCTCCTCTCCCTCTGACCCCCCGCCCGCAAGTGCGGCAGGCAACGCAGGAGACGGCGGCGCCGCGGCAACAGGGGGCGATGGCTCCGGCGCAAAGGCAGGCCAGGACACCGACGCGGGCA
>JALOQB010000417.1 GCA_025453595.1 Polyangiaceae bacterium | reverse complement strand
CGATCTTGGTGCAGCCCCAGGTGTTGTCGCTGCTGCACACGCAGGTGTTGCAGCCGTCATCGGCGGGCGCCTCGGCGCCGGGCTTGTCGCAGGGGGCGCCGGGCTTCACACCGCCGCCGGGGCAGCTCGGGAAGTCAACCTGGCACTGCCCCGCCACGCACTTCGAGGACGGGCAGGCTGCGCTCCCGTCGGCGCACAGCTCGCAGGGAGCGCCCACCAGCGGGCAATCGGCGTCGGACTCAGCGGGCAATCGGCGTCGGACTTGCACTGGTTGCCACAGACCAGCTCGCCGCAGGTCCAGGAGCCGTCGACGCAGCCACCACCCACGTAGTCGCAGCCTTCCGGCGGCGGCGCGCAGGGCGGCTGGGGGCCTTCACAGCCGCTGCTGCCGCAGCTCGCGTAGGCTTTTTGGCACTCTTCCGGGGTGTTGAAGGTGCTCTTGCAGTCAGCGCCCTCGCAGTCGCAGCCGCCGAGGCCCACGCACGCGCTGCCGTTCCAGGCGTAGCCGAAGAAGGCCGCACAGGCCCCGACGCCCTTGGCATCCTGCGCCTTGCACTCCGGGACGCAACCCTTCTGGGTGCAGGCCCAGGTGTTGTCGTCGCCGCACACGCAGGTGTTGCAGCCATCGTCGGCTGTCTTGGTCTCGCCGGGCTTGCACTCCGGAACGCAGCCCATCTCGGTGCAGGCCCAGGAGCCATCCGGCTGGCAGCTGCAGGTGTTGCAGCCATCGTCGGCCTTCTTGGTGTCACCGGGCTTGCAAGCGTTCGGATCAACGCAGCCGATCTTGGTGCACGCCCAGGCCCCGTCGTCGGTGCAGGAGCAGGTGTTGCAGCCGTCGTCGGCCTTCTTGGTGTCGCCGGGCTTGCAGGCGTTCGGATCGACGCAGCCCATCTCGGTGCAGGCCCAGAAGCCGTTCTGCTGGCAGCTGCAGGTGTTGCAGCCATCGTCGGCCTTCTTGGTCTCGCCGGGCTTGCACTCGGCGTTGAGGTTGTCCTGGTTCGACCCGCCGACGCTGCTGTCCGTGGGGCTGCAGGCCGGGAGCGCGAAGGCCGCGAGGCCGAGGGTGGCGAGGGCGAAGAGACGGTTAAGGGCGAGCATGGGATCCTCTTTTCGGTGGGGCCGGTGGGCCGGTCTTGCCCGCTGGTGGCAGCTCCCTGCCGTTGCCATCACCAAAAAGAACCCCCTCGTTTCTTTTTCTTCAGCGCCCCGTCAGCGCCCGCAACCGACCCGCGAAGGGGCTCGTGGGGCGGCGCGTCAGGAAGGCCTCCGCGCGGCTCCGCGCCTGTTCCTGCTGGCCACCGCGGGCCAGCGCCTCGATCGAGAGCACCTCCCGCTCCTCCCCCAGCAGCCCACCGGGAAAGCGCTGGTTCAGCTCCCCCAGCAGCCGCAGCGCCTCCGACGCTTGCCCGCGCCGCAGCGCCTGATCGGCCTCCCGCACCAGGCGCGCCTCTTCCTGGTAGCGCGCCATCCGGTCCTCGCCGGCAGCGGGCGCCGCGCTCGGGGGCGCCTCGGGGGTCGGCGCCTTCTCGGGCGGCACCTCGTTCGCGGGTTCCGGCGCTGGCGCCTCCCGGGGGGGGGCCACCACCCGCGGCGCCGGCACGCTCGGCGTCGCCACCGGCTCGACGCGCTTCTCCGGGACTGCCCCTGGCACCCCGCTGGCGGCTTCCTCCCGTCGAGGAGATGGCACCTCCACCCGCGCCACGCTCGTGGCGACCGGCGCCACCGGCGGCCTGGGCGGCGTGAGCGTCTGCCCTGCCAGCAGCGCCCCCATCACCCCGGCCCCCACCGCGCTCGCCTTCACGAACCCCAGCCAGCCCGCCCCCGTCGCGGCCCCGCCGCTCGCCCCCGCGGCCTTCAGCCCCGCGAGCCCCGCGCCCCCGTCCGGCACCGTGGGCACCGTGGGCACCGGCGGCAACGCCGGCGCGATCGCCGCCCAGATCGCCTCCCGGCGCGCCTCGTCACCCCGCAGCGCCTTGCCCGCACGGAGCGCCGCCCGCTCCGCCTCGCCCAGGGTCACATCTTCCAGGAGCCGCTTCGGATCATTCATGGTGTGCCTCGCACCGCTACGCTCATGGACTGGGCCTGGGCGCGCTGAAAAACCTTGCGAAATGCCTCTCGGCCCAGCCTCAGCCGCGAGTAAACCGTCCCCAGCGGGATCTGCAGCGTCTCCGCGATCTCTTCCCCGCTCTGCTCCTCCAGCTCGAACAGCGTGAACACCGCTCGCTGGTCCAGATCCATGCGGCTGAGCGCCAGCTCCAGCAGCTTCACGTCCTCCCGACGCTCCGCCTGCTGCCCCAGATCGCTCCCCTCGTCCAGGCACCCCTCCACCGCCTGCGCGTCCAGCAGCTCCCGCCGGTTGTGCGCCAGCCTCTGCCGATCCCGCGCCACCCGCATGCAGATCCGGAAGAGCCAGGTCGTCAGCCGCGCCCTCCCCTCGAACTCCCCCAGCCGCCGCAACACCACCAGAAAGACCTCCTGGAGCGCGTCCGGCACGTCGGCGTCGCGGACGCCCAGGCGCCGGAGGGATCTCCAGACAAAGTCGTAGTGTTGCTCGTACACAGCGCGGAATTCCATGCCGGCCCCTCGGGCTCCACGCCCTAGTGGCAGCCTCCCCCCGGTGCCATCACGAAAAAGAACGCTCCCCCGGGACCCGGCCCCATTCCCCTCCCCAGAACCCCCGCACCCCGCTGGAGGACGAGGGTAAGAAATGACCCTTTGCGTTCAGCCCCCACCACCCGGGTCCTGCCGAGATGTCGAGGGTCGGAACCGGCGGTTGCACCGGCTGGGGTTGCCTGGGGCCTCGCTCCTTGGGCGCCGACACCTGCGCCACGGGGCGATCAAAGGCGTACAGGAACCCCCCGAGCAGGCCAAACCCCAGCGCAGCGCCGAAGGAGCCGAGGGCCGCGGGACGCCAGAGGTCATCGCGGTCCTTGCGTGCCTGGTTGTAGTCGTCCAGCTCTTGCCTGGAGATGGTGCGCTGGGCCTGGTTATCGAGGACTTGCTGGGCCTGGCTCTGGCTCCGCAGGGCGAGGACCGAGAAGACGCCACCAGCCACCAGCGAGGCCCCGGCCACCCCGATGAACCCGTAGGAGACCGCGCGCTGGGTGGTCCGCCGCAGCGGCGCCTGGAGGGTACGGCTCTCGCCTCGTTCCAGCTCGACCTCGGTGGAGAAGGCCTCGTGCCCGTTGAGCGCGACGGAGATCACATGCACCCCCGGGCTCACCTCGATCGGCACCGGCAGGGGCGTGATCCCGACCAGGCGCCCATCCACCGAGATCTGGGCCCCATCGTTGGTCTGGAAGGCCACCGTCGCGGGTCGCTCCCGCAGCGTGATGTCGAGCGCCAGGGGGGACCCCTGGAGCATCACCTCCCGCTCCTCGTCGAAGTAGCCGTCGGCGCTCACCTTGATGGTGTGCTTCCCGGGGGGCATCTCCTCGCTGAAGATCCCTTCCTCCGCGGCCTTGCCGTCCACCGAGATGCGCGCGCCCTTCACCTGGGAGGCCAGCACCGAGAGGGTCGGCTTCGCCGGTGGCGGCGGAGGCGGTGGTGCGGCGGATCCGGAGGCCGCCGGCGCGAGCTCCTTGCTGGCCACCAGCTCCAGCTCGGCCAGCGCCTGCCCTGCCTCGGCGCGACGACCCCCCTGCTCGGCCTGCGCCAGGTACTCGCGGTAGTGGTTGATCGCCCTCCTCAGGTACTCGGGCTGGCGGCTCTCGTAGTAGAGGCGACGCTCGGCCTGGGCGATCGAGAACAGCAGCGCGGCCCGCGGGGCCAGCCGGTGCGCCTCCTCGAAGTTCTGGATCGCCGCGGCGTACTTCCTCGCGGCGTACAGCTGGGCGCCCACGTTGAACAGGGCCTTCGCCTGCTCCACCTTCGCCCCGTCCTGCGCCCTCGCCTCCGGTGACGCCAGCGCCCCCGCCACGCTCAGCGCCGCCACCAGGCCCAGCACCCCTCGCCGTATCCTCGCCATCTTCGCTCCTTCGTTCACACGCTTCTCGCTCACGGCCTCACCGTTTGCCCACGGAACACACGCACCAGCGAGCCGCTGGAGATCGCCACGTCATCCACCCCGTCGCCGTCCAGATCGGCGCACGTCATCGCGATCCCCCCGGCTGCCTCCGCGTCCCGCTGCACCACCGGGGCCAGCGTCGGCGTCCTGTTCCCGCTCATCCGCAGCAGCCCGCCCTGCGTCAGCGCCAGCACCTCCCGGCGCCCGCTCGCCGCCTGCACCGTGCAGAACCCCTCGATCGCCGACCCATCCGCCGGCGCCACCAGCGTCGGCGCCTCCAGCGTCCCGTCCCCGCGGTTCCAGAGCACCGCGAGCTGCGACCGCTTGTCCTTCTCGACCTTCAGCAGCACGTCTTGCTTCCCGTCGCCGTCTACATCGGTGACCTGCAGCCGCCCTCGCTCCGTCGGGGGCAGGCCCTCCAGGAGGAGATTCTGGGTCACCGTGGGCTTGCCTTCCGCCGTCCTGGCCACGAAGAGACGAGCGCCCAGGCTGTCCGTCGGCTTGGGCCTCGCCGGCGCCACAAACAGGATCTCATCCACCCCATCGCCGTCCAGATCCCCCGCCGCAATCTGCCCCTTCGACGTGCACCCGGGCTGGAACACCAGATCTCGATCCGTGATCTTGTCCTGAAGCCTGTCGCTCCCCGAGGTCTGCTTGATCTCGCCGTCTCCGGTCACGGAACCCTGCCACAGGTGCAGCTTGATGTTCCTGCAGGGACGCTCATCGAGGCAGGCCCGCTCGCAGCTCTCGGACTCTTCCTCCGGGCTACTGTTCTCTGAGGCTGGCTCCTCCTCGAACGCGATGGCGCTGACGTCCTGCTGAGGTTCGCTCTTGGCGACGTGGCGACCCGCGGCAAAGAGCAGCGGAAAGTGCAACCTCGCCTGGGGGCCTTGCTCGAACTGGAACACCTTCGGGGAGCGCATCGCCCGGTCCGTCGAGCCCGTGAAGAGCGCGACCTGGGCCTGGGCATCTTGCCCCCGGGTCAGCACCCCAAGATCCGAGATTCCATCCTGGAATACCAGGGAAATAGAGCCAGATGTCAGGTGGTTAACCTCGGAAAATCGACCGACTCGCACCAGCGTCGATGGGATCTGTTTGGCCGTACCGAAGAGCACGGATACCGCATCTCCGAGTGCATCTCCCGTGTTGCTCGTCCCCTGCACCCCCGACTCCCGGAAGGCCACATCCGTGGACCCGTCCCCGTCGAAATCCCCCAGCCGGAGCTGGCTCGGGGAGCCATTCAACGGTACGTTCACCGTGTTGAAGTACCCCTTGGGGCTCGCGATCATCAGATCCAGCGACTGGTTGCTGGTGGCGGCCAGGGCCACATCGGCGAGCCCATCCGCGTTGAAATCTGCAATCACTGCCTCCTCCCAGAACAGCCCGATGGTGCTGCCTCGCAGGCTGTACCGGGGGGGGCCATCCCCCACCGCACCGCTCAGGCATACCCCGAACGGCATGACGAAATCCGGATAGTCGTCGCCATCCATCTTCGCCGTGGCAAGCGGCATCGGTAGAAACGCTTTGTCTTTCAAAAAATCCTTCAACTCCGGCTCTGCCTGCGCCAGAAGTTCCGGGGTCAGGGGAAACAGGCACGGATCACCATCCTCCACGAAGCTGCTGGGCACCGCGTAGAGCGTGAACCCGGGCGCCCCGGTGCCGCCTGGCTCCGAGAAGAACTCTCCCTTGCCATTCCCATAAGAGGCCAGCGAGGCGCTCCCTGCGGCATCGGTACTGCCTGGTACCTGGATCCACAGGAAGATATCGAGGTGACCATCCCGATCCAGATCCACGAGAAGCGGGGC
>JALOQB010000111.1 GCA_025453595.1 Polyangiaceae bacterium | reverse complement strand
ATCCCGGGCGGCTCAAGGCTGCGCTGGCCCAGGGGGTCGCGGTCGACAGCGCCGACGCCTCCGGGGCCACGGCGCTGTACCTCGCCACCTGGTGGCGATGCCACGAGGCCATGCGGTTCCTCCTGGACGCCGGTGCGAACCCGAACGTGCTTGTCGGGGGGGTCTCGACACCGCTTCAGATGGCGATGGCGCAGCGAAAATCAGGCGCTCGATCCGTCGACATGCTCCGCGCTGCCGGCGGCAGGGATACACCCCTGACCTGCTGCTCCTCCCTCGACCCGACGCACCAGGTGCTGCTCACGCAAGAAGCCCTGTCGGGCCTGGTCGAGATGCTGCCTCCCCACGGCCACCCGGGGCTCTGGCGCTGCCCCGTGTGCGAGCGCTCCTTTGGGGTCAATCCGGGCCCGCAGCTTGTACCTCTCCCCTCGCGCGGTGGGCCTACCGTCGACGAGCTCCTGCGGACCTTCGCCCTTTCCCTGGGCCTCCCCTCGGAGCGGGATGCAAGGTTCCATGAGTTCCCCCCCTGGGATTGAGTTTTTCCGCAGGTCGAGACCCGTTCCTCTATGCTCACCTCCATGAAGTACTGCCTCCTCGCGCTGCCTCTCATCCTCCTTGCCTGCTCCTCCGACACCTCCGACACCTCCGGTGCTGCGGGTAACGCCGGGACAGGCGCCGCCGGGGCTGGCGGCGGTTCGTCCGGCGCTGGCGGTGGCTCCTCCGGGGCCGGCGGCATCGCTGGCTCCGGCGGCGTCTCCGGGACGGGTGGGGTCTCCGGGAAAGGTGGCTCTGGGGGGGTCGGCGGATCATCCGGAACTTCCGGACAGGCGGGGGCATCCGCAGGGGGGCAAGCGGGGGCAGGACAGGCAGGAGGGGGGCAGGCAGGGCAAGCCGGGTATGGCAGGGCCTGCACGGGGTCGACGGACGACGAACAGATGGCCTGGGCCCGCATCAACGAGGTCCGGACGCTGGCAGGGCTTGCGCCGATCGATTGCGACGACGCGCTGCAGAAGGCCGCCCGGGCCCATGCGGACTATTGCCTGAAGAATGGCTGCGGAGATGCCCACAGCGAGACGCCGGGCAAGCCAGGGTTCACCGGGTCTTCTCCCGGGGAGAGGGCTGCAGCGGCGGGGTACTCCGGTTCGTTCTATCTGGAAGCGGCGGGTCCCTTTGCTGCGCTCCTCAACAGCGTCTACCACCGGGTGCCGTTTCTTGCCTTCGTGAGCAAGGATTACGGCTACTCCTCCGATTTCTATGATTTCGGTTCGGGCGGTGACACGCCGGGCGTCAAGCTGGTCAGCTGGCCGCCGGACGGTTCGACCAAAGTACCAACTTATTTCCTTCACATCGCCGAGGCCCCCGATCCGCTGCCCTCGGCACCAGAACTCCAGGTGGGACCACCGATCTCCTTGCATGCTCGCGGTGCGCTGACCATCACCAGCGCCACACTGCAGGGGCCTGAAGGTCCCATGGATTCTTACGTGCTAACCGAACAAAATGATTCAACCGGCTTCCTCAAGAATACCGTCTTCTTGATGTCCAAGAAGACAATCGCAAGCGGAGCCAACTACAAGGCAACCTTCACAGGCACGGTTGACGGAGAGGCCTTCGAGAAAGAAGTGAACTTTGTCGGCTGCGGGGCTTGCCCCGCGTACTTAACCATCCAGCAGGTCCGCGCCCTCCAGGGTGGCCCAGGCCCCCCGCGCCGCGGCCTCGCGGGCGGCCTCGCCCAGCGCCTCGTACCTCTTCCGGAGCGCCATCGCCGTGGCCAGATCGGCTGCCGCGATGACGAGGGGTTCGCCGCCGAAATCCATCTCCACGTTGGTGCCGATGTACACCCCGTTCAGGCGCTCCTCCACCAGCTGCACCCTCCGCAGCGAGACCCACGAGTAGAGCGTCGCCTCGCCCCCGTCAGCGCGCACAAAGTAAGCCCCGGTGGGCTGGAGAAACGTCCCGGCGCTGCGCCGCGTGCGCCGGTGGACCAGCCACGCGCTCAGCCCCACCAGGCTGCCTCCGATCACCACCGCCGCCAGCAGCGCCGTCATGTTCTTCGCGGCCACCGCCTGCCAGCCGTTCAGCCCGCCGATCACCAGGCCCAGCAGCCCCGGCACCAGCACCCCACCCAGGTTGTCTTTCCCCAGCAGGATCCCCTCCCTCCGGGCCCGGACCGCCAGCGCGCGGAGCCTCTTCACCACCACCTCCGGTTGCTCGACGAGCCTGATCTGTTGCATCGCCGGCGGCAGCTGAGCCGCCAGCGCCGGGGCCGACGTGAGCGAAGCGATCTCGGTCTTCATGGCTCCGACGGCCCCCACGAGCGGCTGCGCGGCCTCCGTCTTCGCCGCAGGGAACACCGGGGCGCTGGCGCCCGTGGCCCCGTGCCCGGGGCTGGCGCCGATGGCCCGCTCCAGGGCCTCGAAGGCCTCGCCTGCGTCGCCGAAGCGCGCCCGGCTCTCGCGATCCACGCACCGCGCGAACCAGGCGTCGAACCCGACCGGGAGCGGGGGCCCTCCCAGCGCCATCGAGCGGCTCGTTGCCGGCTCGACCGCCCCCCCTGCCACCTCGAGCAGCAGCGCCATCACGCTGACGGACGGGCCTGCGATGTTCGCCGCGCGCCAGTACGGCCGCCCGGAGAGGAGCGCGAACGCGATCAACCCGAGGGCCCAGACGTCGGTCGAGGGGGCGATGCCCGCGCCGGCGGTGGCCTGCTCCGGCGCCATCCACAGGGGCGTGCCGATGGCGCTGGTCACGGTGGCCGCGGTTTGCCCCTCGCGTACCAGCTTCGCGATGCCAAAATCGAGCACCTTGACGACGAACGGCACGCCGGCCTGCTGCGACCGGGCCACGAACAGGTTCTCGGGCTTGAGGTCGCAGTGGACGACCCCGGCCCGGTGGGCCGCCGCCAGCGCGTGGCAGGCCTGGCCCAGCAGCGCCAGCACCTCGCCTCCGGGCATGGGGCCGCGGCGGCGCAGCAGCGCCCCCAGGTCCTCGCCGTCGAGCAGCTCCATGGCAAGCCACGGCATGCTGGCGGTCTCGTCGATGCCAGCGCCGACCACCTCGACCACGTGGGCGCTCGCGATACGGGCCCCGACCCGGGCCTCCTCGATGAACCGCGCACGGCTTCGCTCCTCCGTCACGAGGGCTCCCTGCATCACCTTCAGCGCACGGCGCTTGCCGGTGCTCAGCTGCTCGGCGACGTACACGGCCCCCATCCCCCCCTCTGCCAGCCGGGAGATGATGCGAAAATCCCGGGCAAAAACCGACCCCGGTTCGAGCAAGCTCACCATGTCCCGGGACCTCTCCTTGCCTCTCCTTGCTGCGCCCTCTGCATGATCCGATTCTAGCCCAGCGCCGGCCCCTTCACGCCCCGCCTTTGTACCCTTTCTCCGCCGGGCCGCAACGCCCTCAAGGCCCCCGCCTGCTCCTCGATTTTCTCGGGCTTCGCTTCTGGCCTGAACCCGCACTAGGCTCCCGCCCATGCGCTTCGTTCCGCTCGGCGTCGGGGACGCGTTCTCCGCGCTTTATTACTCCTCCTGCCTCGCCGTCGAGGCCGAAGGGGCCTGGCTCCTGGTGGACTGCCCCCACCCCATCCGCAAGATCCTCCGCGAGGCCTCCCTCTCTTCCGGCATCCCCCTGGATGTAGGGAACTTCTGTGGTGTCGCGCTTACCCACCTGCACGCGGACCACAGCTCGGGGCTGGAGGGGTTCGGCTATTTTGCTCACTTCGTGCTGGGCAACAAGGCGACCCTGCTGGCCCACCCGCTGGTGCTCCAGGACCTCTGGCCAGGGCACCTGCATGCCGGCATGAAGCAGCTCATCGCGACGCCCGAGTCGCCGCCCACGCCCATGGAGCTCCATGATTATTTTGACATCAAACCGATGGCGGAGGAGGGGTCGGTGAAGGTGGGGCCCTTCGAGATCGAGTGTCGCCGGACGATTCACCATATCCCGACGGCGGCGCTGCGGATCCGGGCCGGGGGGCGGTGCCTCGGGTACAGCGCGGACACGGCGTTTGATCCGTCGCTGCTGGCCTGGCTCGAGCCGGCGGATCTGATCGTTCACGAGACCAACCTGGGGGTGCATACGCCCTACGAGAAGCTGGCGGCGCTGCCCGCGGCGCTGCGGGCGCGGATGCGGCTCATCCACTACACGGACCAGTTCGACCGGGAGCAGAGCGTGATCACGGCGCTGCGTCAGGGCGAGGTGGTCCATGTCTAGGCGAGCGCTGGCGGCGGTGCTGGTGGTCGGGATGGGGCTGGGTTCCTGGGGGGCGCTGGCCCGGGCCGAGGCGGCGCCGGAGCAGACGATCTGGCTGAAAAATGGCGGTTTCTTGCGGGGCTCGCTGGTCGAGCTGGTGCCCGGGGATCACGTGACGGTGCAGCTCGTGACCGGCGAGCTGCGGAAGATCCCCGCCTCCGAGATCGATCGGATGTCGACCGGGGCCGGCGGCAGCGCCGCGCCGACGGCGATCCCGGCGCCGACCGCACCGGCGACCTCCGCGACCCCGCCCGTCGCGATCCCATCCCCATCTGCGGCCCCGGCCCTCTCCCTGGCGCCCCTGCGGGTGGTGGCGCCCGGGGGGGCCGGGGTCGAGATCGAGTGGCGGAAGAGGCTGGATCCGGGGGGGTGGGCGCGTGTTTGCCAGGCCCCTTGCGAGCTGGGGGTGCTGGCCATCGACCGGGAGTTTCGCGCGGCCGGCCCTGGAATCCAGCCCTCCCGCTCGTTCTTGCTCGAACCGGGGGAGCGGCCGGTCAGCGTCGAGGTTCGCCCCGGCCAGGCGAGCCTTCACCGCTGGGGGACCCTCGCGTTCCTGGTGGGTCTGCCGGTGATGCTGGCGGGCGGCGTCGGCATCGGCCTCGACCTGGGGACCAAGATCCCTCACAACGAGACCTACGGCACCGTGGGGCTGGTGACCGCGGCGGTGGGCGGCGCGCTGCTGCTCACCTCGCTCCCGCTGCTGTATTCCGGTCAGACGCGCGTCCTGAACGACAAGGGGATCCAGATCGCCCGGAAGCCCTCGACTCCCTTGTTTTTAGGGGTCTTGCTCCCCCTGGCTTGCGGCCGGCCGGGGCTAGGGTAGGGGAGTCCGATGCGAGTTGCGCTGATCTACCCGCCCACCTGCGATCCGACCGCACCCTACCTGGCGGTGCCGATGCTCACCGGGTTTTTGCGGGCGCATGGCGTCGAGGTCCTGCCGATCGACGCCAACCTGGAGGCCTACGACGAGCTCCTCGAGCCAGGGCCTCTGGCGGGCGTCCGTGATCGGCTGGAGGAGCGGCTGGAGCGGCTGGAGCGCAAGAGCAGCCTGAACCACGGGGAGCAGCTCGCTTACGGCGCCCTCTGGCGGGCCCGCGGAGACGCCCATGCGGCCCCCGACGGCATCACCCGGGCCAAGAAGATCCTGCGGGATCGCTCCGTCTTCTTTGATCCGGAGCAGTACGGATCGGCGGTGGAGACCGTCGAGGCGGCGCTCCGGGCCATCTCCGCGGCCCATGGCCCTCTTCACCTGGATTTCACCGCCTACCGGACCCCTTTCTCCCTGCTCAGCATCGACGAGATCACCGCCGACGCCCAGCCCCACCGGGACCCTTTCGACAGCTACATCACCGGCACCCTGGCCCCCCGCCTCGCGGCGGCGCAGGTGGACGTGGTGGGCCTCTCGGTGTGCTTTCCGGGGCAGCTTCAGCCTGCCTACGCCTTCGCCCTCAAGCTGAAGAAGCTGCTCCCCGGGGTGCACTTCACCGTCGGCGGTCCGGGGGTGACCCAGATGCTGATCCGGCTCCAGGGGGCCGCGCTGGCGCGGGCCCTCGGCCCCTTTGACTCTGCCGTCGTCTTCGAGGGCGAGTCGTCCCTGCTGGCGCTGCTGCGCGCCCTCGACGAGCGGCGAAGCCTCCGCGATCTGACCAACGTGGTCCTCCGGGACCCGCTCCTCGGGGCCCGCTACCTCCCGGGGCACGGTATGGAAGATCTGAAGACCCTGCCGGCACCGGATTTTGACGGCCTCCCCCTCGACCGCTACCTCTCCCCTCAGCTTGTCCTGCCCTACGACCCGACCCGGGGCTGCTACTGGGGCAAATGCACTTTTTGCCACTACGGCCTGGCAGAAGTCGGCACCGCGGCGTACCGCGAGCGCCAGGTGCCTGCCATGGTCGAGCACCTGCGGTCCATGGCGGCGAGGTACCGCACCCGCCATTTTTACCTCTCCCAGGACTCCGTCGCCCCCAAGACCTTGCTCAAGCTGGCCGAGGGCCTCCTCGACGCGGGCCTCGATCTGCGCTGGGCGACGGACCTCAAGGCCGAGAAGTACCTGACCCCGGAGCGGGCCCAGACCCTCAAGCGCAGCGGCGCCGTCGCCTGCGCCATCGGCGTCGAGTCCGGGAATGATCGAGTCCTCTCGATGATCGACAAGGGGGCCCCGGTCGCCGTCGTCCGCGATGTCATGGTCCGCCTGAGCGAGGCCGACGTCGCCGTCGAGGCCATGTGCTTCACCGATTTCCCCACGGAGACCGCCGCCGAGGCCCTCGACACGGTCCGCATGCTCGACAACCTCCGCGACCACGTGGCCCTCTTCATCGTCGGCCAGTTTGGCCTGACCCACGGGGCCCTCGTCGCCCAGGATCCCCAGAAATTCGGCCTCCAGGAGACCTGGCAGCTCGCCGGGGACGAGCTCGGCCTCGGCCTCTTCTTCCAGGAGCAACACCCCCCCAAGAGCGACCAGGACCGCGCCCGCGTCGATCGCGCCCTCGATCGCCTCTCCTCCGGCTGGTGGCTGCGCCATTACCCCTGGGCCGGCGCCCTCTCCACCGCCCACACCCTGCTCTTCTACGATCGCATGGGCAAGGATGCCTTCCGCAGGCTCGCCCGCGCCGCCCCCGAGGTCACCGTGTTCGGCAGCAAGACCCAGGTGCGCCCCGCTCGCTTCGACCTCGAGCAGGCCGCCCTGGCCGAGGACCGGGAGCAGCAGCTATGGCACCAGATCGTCCACGAAATTCGCCGGGTCTCCCGCGAGGTTTACCGCGACCTCGCCGCCCGTCTCCCCTCGCTCAAGCCGCGCCCTGGCTCCTACTCGTTCACCGCCGCCGAGCACCCGACCCCCACCAAAACCCCGGGGCGCCGCCCCTCCCACGCCTCCAACGCACCCACCCAGTCCACGCGCCGCTGACCCCTCAGCGCCAGCGATCCTTCGCGGCCCGCAGCCGCCGGAACACCTCGACCTCCTCGTCGTCGGCACCGGCCCCCACGAACCCCCGGACCTCTCGCTCCCCGCACCGCAGGAAGGGGTTGGTGGCCCGCTCCTCCGAGAGCAGGAAGGGCACCGTAGGGATGTTCTGTAGACGGAGTTTCTCTACAGAGCCCTGGCGCCGCGGGATGGCGTCGTTGCCGGGCTCGGCGGCGCGGGCGAAGCGGAGGTTGGCCTCGGTGTACTCGTGGCCGCAGTAGACGGGGGTGGAGCCGTCGAGGGAGCCGAGGGTGAGGTTGAGGGAGCGGTGGAGGTCGGCGGGTTGCCCCTCGAAGAGGCGGCCGCAGCCGGCGCCGAAGAGGGTATCACCGGTGAAGAGGGCGCCCGGTGGGGACCCATCGGAGACGAGGTAAGCGACGGCGCCGAGGGTGTGCCCCGGGATGGCGAGGCACCGGACGGAGAGGCCCGCGAGGGGCACGATCTCGTCGTGCTGGACCGTGCGGGTGACGCCATGGATGAGGGCATCATCGGGGGCGAGGGCCAGGACCGGGGTGCCAGGGAAGGCGAGGAGCAGCCCCGGGATGCCCCCCACGTGATCGAGGTGGTGGTGGGTGGCGAGGATGGCCCCGAGCCGGAGGGAGCGCCGGGCGAGGGCCTGCAGCACCGGTTCGGCCTCGGAGGGATCGACGACGAGAGCGACGGAGGCGGGGGCCTCGATCAGGTACGCGTAGTTGTCGCGAAGGCAGGGGAGGGGGGTGATCGGCGGCGTCACCAGATCACCGGGGAGAGGAGGCCACCGCGGGGCGCCGGGAGGAGTTGATCTCGGTGGCGATGGGCTCGGCGGCCCGTAGCATCTCGACGGCGGCCTTGCGGGCGGCGTCGGACACGGTGGCGCCGCTCATCATCCGGGCCAGCTCCTGCACCCGGGCCTTGCCCTTGGCCTCGACGATCGAGCTCTTGGTGGCCCCGTTCTCGACGAACTTGTGGACGACGAAGTGGGTGGTCCCGAAGGCCGCGATCTGGGCCAGGTGGGTGATGCAGATGACCTGACGGTGCCGGGCCACGTCCGCCATCGCGCGGCCGATGGCCTCGGCGACGGCGCCGCCCACGCCGGTGTCGACCTCGTCGAAGATGTAAGCGCCGGCCGGCGCCACGTCCGCGAGCACCCTCTTGAGGGCCAGCAGGGAGCGGGACAGCTCGCCGCCGGAGGCCACCTTCCGCAGGGGCCGGGGCTCGACGCCCTTGTTGGGGGCGATCAGGAACTCGACCCGGTCGATGCCGTCGCGGCTCAGCCGGGCGCCCTGGAAATTGAGCCCGTCCTGGTCATCGACCTGGAGCGGCGCGATATCGACCACGACCCGCGCGGTGCCCATGCCCAGCGCCGCGAGCTCGCGGGTGATGCCCTCGGAGAGCTTGCTGGCGGCGGCCCCTCGCTTGGCCGACAGCGCCCGCGCCAGCTCGCCCACGGCGTCGATCAGCCGCTCGCGGAGGGCCTCCAGCTCGGCGAGCCGTTCTTCGGAGGTCGAGAGCGCCTCGTACTCGGCCCGCAGCTTGTCGCGCTCGCGGAGCACGTCCTGCAGCTCGGGGCCGTACTGGCGCTTGAGCTTCTCGAGGGCGTAGAGCCGCTCGTCGATCTGTTCGAGCCGATCCGGATCGGCCTCGACATGCTCGGCGATGCGCGAGATCTGCCAGGACGCCTCGACCAGCTCGTTGCGGGCCGCGTCGATGGTGTTGGCGATGGCCTCCAGCCCCGGCTCGTAGGCCGACGCCGCCCGGAGGTCGGAGACGATGCGCCCCAGCTCGTCCCCGATGGCGCCCTCGTCGTCGGTGAGGCGGTTGGTGCTCCGGCGGGTCGCGTTCTGGATCCGATCGGCGTGGCGCAGCCGGTTGCGCTCGGCCTGGAGGTCGTCCTCCTCGCCGGGGCGCGGGTCGACGTCCTCGAACGCCTTGAGCTGGAAGGCCAGGTACGCCTCGCGCTGGCTGCGGGAGCGGACCAGCTCGGCCTCTTTCTGGCACTGGTGCGCCAGCTGCCGCAGCTCGTCGAACTTCTGGGAGACCAGCTCTCGCTCCTCGACCAGCGAGGCGAAGTCATCGAGGTACCCCAGGTGCGTGCCAGGGTCCGTGAGGGAGACGCTCTCGTGCTGGGAGGCAATATCCATCAGCAGCGGCCCGAGCGCCGCCAGCTCGGATACCGTGCACAGCCGCCCGTTGAGGTACGCCCGGGAGCGCCCCCCCTGGGCCACCACCCGGCGGATCACCAGCTCGTCCCGGAAGGGGATCCCCACCGACTTGAGGTGGCGCGCCGCCGTGTCGTTGACCCCCAGCGTGAACAGCGCCTCCACCTCCGCGTCGTCCGCACCGTGACGGATCACGTCAGGGCTGGCGCGGCCCCCGAGGAGCAGCCCGATGGCATCGACGATGATGGACTTTCCTGCGCCGGTCTCCCCTGTGAGTACGTTTAGACCTGGACCTAGCTCGAGTTCAAGCTGGTCGATGAGGACAAAGTTGCGGACTCGAAGCGTCGCGAGCATGGGACCTTGAAAAGGCGAGGAGAGGCTTACCACGGGGCCGCGGCTGTCCAGCAGTCCGCGTGAGGGGGGCAAGGCCATCGCGGCGCCGCAAATGAGCACATTGTTCAACAAAATCAAGCAATTGTGGGTCGGTAATAGATATGCTGTTTGACCGTTGCGGTACCGTTTGGATAGTGTGCCGCCGGTGGGAGCCAACAGGCTTGACAGGCCCTCGCTTTGCGGGGGGCCATCCTGGGGTCTCCATGACCTGCCCCATTCGCCCCTAGCTCGCCCTCTCCCCTCTCAAGGAACCCCATGGCGGCACGTTCCGAGCGCAGCCCAGCGAAGCCAAAAAACAAGGCCCCCGAGGCCGTGAAAGCCACCAGCAAGACCCCCCCGAAGAGCCCGGCGAAGGCGCCTGCTCCGGCGAGCAAACCTGGTCCCCAACCCAAGCCCCCCACGAAGCCCGCCCCCAAGGACAAGGGCGCTTCTCCGGAGAAGCCCGCCCCCAAGGCGCCCGTCGCCAAGAGCAAGGGGCAGGCCTCGACGCCCGCCCCTGGCCCGGTAAAACCCGCAGGGAAGCCCGCCAAAGCCCCGGTCGAAGTCCCCAAGAAAGCAAGCAAGATCGAGCCCAAGGGCAAGACCGAACCGGCGAAGGGCAAGACCGAACCGGCGAAAAGCAAGGTCGAGCCCGCCAAGGGCAAGGCTGAGCCCGCCAAGGCGTCCAAGGCGTCCAGGGTGGAAGCCCCGAAAAAGGCCGAGGCTGCTCGGGCCCCGGAGGTCGCTCCGGCGAAGGTGGCCAAGGGCAAGGGGGCCGAGGGCAAGAAGGCCGAGCCGGCCAGGGTCGAGCCGAAGAAGGCCGAGAGCAAGAAGGCCGAGCCGGTGAAGGCGGAGAGCAAGAAGGCTCCGGAGAAGAGCGGCAAGAGCAAGGGGTCAAAGGAGGCGCCAGAGAAGAGCGGCAAGAGCAAGATCAAGCTGCCGATGCCGAGGCCCTCGCGGACGCTGCCGATGCGAGCCCCGACGAGCCGCCTGCCTCTGCGGGTGGTGCCGCCCCCCAAGCAATACACGCTCGAGGAGCGCTCCCGGATGGTCGAGGAGCGCCTGGGGCGCACCAGCGAAGAATTCCGGCGTGCCTACCAGGAAAACCTCTACATGGCGTGGGTCTTCCACGATGCCTTGCTGGAAGGGGTCGTGTACACGTCGCAGGAGCTCAAGGTGGCCCTTGATCCGGCCCAGGCGCCGGTGACCGACTCGAGCCTGCAGCCGGTGTGCGAGGAGATCCGGCGCTACCGGGAGGCGATCTTGCACTGCCAGGATCTGGCCACGAAGAAGCGCCAGCCGGTGACCACCGACACGATCAAGAAGATCTACCTCATCTTGCACCCGGAAGAGGGGGATCTGAAGTCGGTGAAGTACCGCAAGGAGATCCCGCAGCACCGGATGTATTTCCATGAGTATGCGGCCCCGGACAAGATCGGCAGCAAGGTGCGCCAGGTGGTCGACTGGGTGAACGATCCGGAGACCCGGAAGGTCAGGAACGTGCTGCGTATCGCGGGCCGGGCTCACTACGACCTGCTCCGGGCCTTCCCCTTCCCGCACGATAGCGGGCGCGTGGCGCGGCTCTTCATGAACATGCTGCTGATGCGGGCGGGGTACCCCCCGGCGATCATCCACTCGACCGATCGCCAGCGCTATTACGAGGCCCTCAAGGGGTCCGCGCTGATCATCAACAACATGGTCCAGGAGGCCATCGAGAACGCCCTCTCCAGCATCGAGAAGCTGCTGGATGAGTACGAAACGCGCACGCGCTCGTTCTATTGAGCGCCGCCGGGGCGCTCGCCGGGGCGGTGGTGTATAGTGCCTCGCTTTCATGTCCTCCCGCCGCCCTCCCAGCGCGAGCCTGCCCGAGTCCACTGCGCGTTACCTGATCGAGGCCCGGGTAGGCGGGGGCGGTATGGGGGATGTCTACCGCGCCCTCGACCGGTCGACCCAGGAGATCGTCGCCATCAAGCTGCTCAAGGGCGGCGTCTCCCCCCACGAGGGGGCTCGCTTCCGGCGTGAGTGCGCCGTGCTGGCGGATCTCCGGCACCCGAACGTGGTCCGCTACATCGATCACGGTCACTGGCCCGATGGACGCCCGTACCTCGCCATGGAGTGGCTTGACGGGGAGGACCTGGAGGCGCGGCGCAAGCGCGAGCCCCCCGGGATGCGCGACGCCGTCGAGGCGATCCGCCGGGCCGCCGCCGCCCTCGCGGCGGTCCACGCCCGGGGCGTCATCCACCGCGACATCAAGCTCTCGAACCTCTGGCTCTGCGAGCGGCGTATCAACCGGGTCAAGCTCATCGACTTCGGCGTGGTCAAGCTGCCGGAGGACGACGGCTTCGCCACCCAGCCCGGCGCCATCGTGGGGACGCCGCACCACATGGCCCCGGAGCAGGCCCGCAACGAGCCCATCTCGCCCAGCTCCGATATCTACTCCCTGGGCTCCGTGCTCTTCTTCCTCCTCACCGGGCGCCTCGTCTTCCCCTCCGACCACCTCGTCGCGCTCCTGGGCCGCCTCGTCCTCGAAGACGCCCCGCGCGTCTCCTCCCTCCGTCCGGAAGTTCCGGACAGCCTCGATCAGCTCGTGGCCCGGTGCCTCCACAAGGACCCGGCGGAGCGATTCCAGGACGGCGGCGAGCTGGCGCGGGCCCTGGCCCGGGTGGGTGAGCTGGGCAACGAGCCTCCGCCCTCGAAGCTCCCGGGGTCCTTGCCGCGCCCCTCGCTCCGCTCCCGACCGCCGTCGGAGCGGCCCTCGAACCCGTCGGAGCGGCGGCTCCAGGGCGCCGTGGGGCGGAGGCTGGTGGCCGTGGTGCTCGCGTCCCTGGAGCAAGGGCTGCTGCCCAAGGATCTGGGGCGAGCCCTCCGCGCCACCATGACGCCCGAGGATCACCTGGAGCCCATCCGGGGGGAGCGGCTGGTGCTGGTGCTGGGCATGACCGCATCCGGAGGGGATGAGGCGCTGCGGGCCGCGCGCCTGGCGCTGCTCATCAGCCGCCTCGCGCCCGGGGCCCGGGTGGCCTTCGCCTCCGGCCACGTGCGCGAGGCGGAGCGCGGACTCTCCACCCAGACCCTGGAGCGCGCGGCGCAGCTCCTCGAGCACACCGAGCCTGGCGCGGTGCGCATCGACCGGGAGACGGCCCCCCTCCTCGGGACCCGCTTTCGCCTCCAGGAAGACGCCCGGGGCACCGCGCTCCTGGGCGAGGAAGAGGGCCTGGGGCGCACCCGCCAGCTGCTGGGGAGGCCCACCCCCACGGTGGGGCGTGACCAGGAATTTGCCGGCCTGGCCACCACGTTCCAGGAGTGCCTGGCGGACGGACAGCCCAGGGCCGTGCTCGTGTCCGGGCCCGCGGGCATCGGCAAGAGCCGCCTGCGCTACGAGCTCACCCGGTGGCTCCGTGCACATCCGGAAGTTCCGGATATTCTCCTGTGCCGCGGGGCGCCGCTCTCGGACCGGAGCGGCCTGAGCGTGCTGGGGCGTGCGCTGCGGGTGCGCGCGGGCATCTTTGACGGCGAGGACCCGGCGGTGCAGCTCTCGAAGCTGCGCTCGTCGTGGGGGCCCTTGCGGGGGAGGGATCCGCAGAGCGAGGCGTTCTTCTGCGAGCTGCTGGGGGTGCGCGGCGTCGAGGCGAGCGAGGCCTTGCAGGCGGCGCGGCAGTCGCCGGCGCTGATGCAGGGGCGGCTGCAGGCGGCCTTCGAGGCGCTGCTGCGGTCGGAAGACCGGCGCGCGGCGCAGGTGTTGATCCTGGAGGATTGCCACTGGATCGACGAGCTGACCCGGAGCCTGGTGGGCTGGGTGCTGCGGGCGTCGGGGCTCCGGTTCGTGGTCTTCGCGTTTGCGAGGCCGGAGCTGAGGCTCGACGCGCTCTCGTGGCCGCTGGCGCGGCACATCGAGCTGGGGCCCCTTTCGGAGGAGGACGCGCGGCGCCTCGTGCGGGAGGCGCTCCCGGCGCTCGACGAGGGGACAGGGGAGGCGATCGTGGAGCGCGCGGGGGGCAACGCGCTGTTCCTGGAGGAGCTGATCCGCTACGCCGCGGAGGGGCACGAGGGGCTGCCGTTGACGGTGCAGGCGGTGGTGCAGCTGAGGCTGGACGCGATGGCGCCGGCGCTGCGGGGGGTGGCCCGGGCGGCGAGCGTGTTCGGCCGCGCCTGCTGGAGCGGGGGCGTCGAGGCCCTGGCCGAGGAGCCTTGCCTGGACGAGCTGGAGGCCCTTGCGCAGAACGAGATCCTGACAGAGTGCGAGGAGAGCCGCTTCGCCGGGCAGCGCGAGTGGTCCTTCCGCCATGCCCTGGTGCGCGAGGCCATCTACGCCTCGCTGCTCGACGAGGACCGGGCGCGCTTCCACGGGCGCGCAGCCCGCTGGCTGGAGGCCGTGGGCGAGGAGGATCTGGCCACGCTGGCGTGGCACGTGGAGCGCGGCGGGGATCTGGCGCGGGCCGGCGAGCTCTACGTGCGAGCGACCTCCCAGGCGCAGGCGGCGGGCTACCTGGATACGGTGCTGGCGCTGGCCGACAGCGGGCTCGCCTGCACCGAAGACCCAGCGATGCGAGGCAAATTGCTGGTGGCCAAGGCCCGGGCCATGGGCTGGATGGGGCACCCGGGGGATGCGATCTCCCTCGCCCGTCAGGCCCAGCGGCTGAGCCCGCGCGGGGGGCGCTCCTGGGTCGATGCGGTGCGGGTCCAGGCCGCGATCCTCCGGGATCTCGGCCGCCAGCACGAGTCCGAGCAGGTGCTGGCGGCGGCCCTCGCGGGGGAGTTCACCGACACCAATCCGCTCGGCCCGCTCCTCGCAGAGCAGGCCCGTACCCTGGCAGACCTGGGCAAATTCCCCGAAGCTCGCCGGGCCGCGGAGGGGGCCATGCGCCTCGCCGAGTACACCCAGGATGGCCAGGACGCCGCTCGCCTCCGTGCCCTCGATGCTCGCTTCTTCGTCGTCGCTTCCCAGGGCCTCCTCGCCGAGCAGATCGAGGCCTGCCTGGGCGTCGTTCAGCTTGCCGATGCCCTCGGCGACATCCCCCTCGGCACCCGCGCCCGCTGCAACCTGGGCCACAGCTTCAACTGCGCCGGTCGCTTTGAAGAGGCCTTCGAGGCCCTCTCCCAGGCCGCCACCGACGCCTCCCGCTCCCGCATCCTGCCCCTCCACGGCTTCGCCCTCCACAACCTCGGCCTCACCCTGGCTCGCCTCGGGCGCTTCGACGAGGCCATCGCCCAGCAGCACGGCGCCCGCGCCCTCGCCGAGCAGATGGGCCACGAGCGCCTGCGGGTCTCCACCCTCCAGTACGAGGCCCTCTGCCTCGCCTGGCAGGGCCACGCCCTCGAGCAGGCCCAGGCCCTCGCCCGGGAGGCCTGCCGCGCCGCCAGCTACCAGCCTGCCCAGCGCGTCCTTGCCCTGCGGGTCCTCGCCTTCATCCAGCTCCGGCGCCGCGTCTTCGAGGCCTCTCTCGAGCTCCTTGGCGAGCCCGGGGTGCTCCCCACCGCCGACGAGAACCCCGAGTGGGGCATGCTCGCTCGCTGGACCCATGCCCAGGTCCTCGCCTCTATCGGCCAGCCCGCCCAGGCCCGCGCCTCGCTGCGCCAGGGCTACACGCTGCTCCTCCAGGTCGCCCGCTCCCTCCATCACCCCCACCGCCAGGCCTTCCTCGAGCGCATCCCCGAGCACCAGGAGATGATCACCTTCGCCCGCGCCTGGGGCGTCGCCTGATCCTTTCCGCGCGCCCTCTCTCCCGGGGCTCGTGCTATCTGCTCCCCGTGGTCCGCCGCCTCTTGCTCCCGCTCCTTGCTCTGGTCTCGTTCGCCTGCTCCACCAGCACCGAGCCCCTCGAAACGACCCCGCAGGAGCAAGGGCCCACGCGCCTGCCTCTCGAATTTCGCATCGAGGCTCCCACCCGCTGCGATCCCCAGGGCTCCCGCGCCCTCGCCCTCCAGCCCCGCGGGGAGCCCCTCCTGCTCCTCCAGGTCACCGGGCCCCTCGCCAGCGACGGCTCTGCCCAGCCCTTCGGCGCCTCCCTCCGTCCCCCGGGGGCCTGCGGCTCTCTCCCCCTCTGCGGTCACCTTCTGGTCAGTATTAACCCCGGGTCGGAAGATACCTTTTCGTTCCGGGTCTCTTCCCGCGCCTTCGAGGTCCCGCTCGCGTCGCTGGCGAGCCCGTTTGGTCCCCACATCATCGAGGTCCGGTTGCTGGATGACGCCGGCGAGCCCGCGGTGGGGGCCGACGGCACACCGCTGACGCGGGTGCTGCAGATCGAGACCCTGCCCGAGAGCGACGGCTGCGGGGGTTAGCGCTGCTCGATCGGGGGGTCGGCGAGCAGGCGAGGGGGGATGGCCTGCTGCACGTTGCCTTCTTCATCGAGGGCAAAGAGCTCCTCGTCAAACTCGGCGGCCCGGTACCCTTCTCCCTCGGAAGAGACCCGGAGCAACATCTTGCCGGCGCCCGCCGGCTCGACCCGGAAGCCGGAGACCTTGCCCTGCTCGACGGCCTCGACGAAGCGGCGGCGAGCCTGCTCTCGCCGGTGGGCAAAGAGCGCGGTCATGGAGCCGGTGAGGAGGCCCCCCAGGATCAGGCCGCAGAGGACGATCAGACCAGGTATATCGTAAGGGCTGTTGCTTTCGCCCGCGGGCACCAAGGCGACGCCGGCCAGCACGAGCGAGGAGAGAACCATGTTGGTGAGGCCCAGGGTACGTTCTCCTCGTTCCTCCCCGGAGAACCCCTGGAGCGCCGCCTTCTGGGCCCGGGCAATGGGCACACCAAACAGCAGCAAGGTGACCAGCAGGGCGGGGAGCCAGATGATGATCCCGAAGGTCGACCCCATGAAAGCGCCGCCAAGGAACTTGATGAACCACTCGTTGGGGCTCGGCGGATCGGATACAATCATGATACCCCCGACGAGAGCCCCGTTGAGCGCCGCGAGAGGCACCGAGAGGAGCCAACCCAGCCGGGGCCTCCGGCTGCCTAGCTTGACCTCTTTTCGCCATCGGAGCAGGGCCGCCCAGCAAGTGCCTACAACCAGCGTGGGCAGCCCAATCGCGAGCGTACTGGCGCCAAAATAAGGGTTATGAAGTAGGTGCCCGAAGACAAAGCTGGTCACCGTGGCGAGAGTCAACCCCACACCTGCCACATTCAAGATTCGCAAGGACCGCAGGGAACGGAAGGCGCTTGGTGTGTTCACGCCCAAGAACTAGGTTGTCCTGTCCGATCCGTCCAGGGGAGGCGTCACAACAGGGTGGTTCGCGGCGACAGGGAGGGCATGTACGCTGATGCCATGCGCCGCTGGTCCTCGTGGTTGTTCGTCGCCTCCTGCCTGCTCTCCTCAGCCCGGGCCGACGCTTTTTGCGGGTTCTACGCCGGCAGCGGCGGGGCCAAGCTCTTCAACAACGCGACGCAGGTGGTGCTGATGCGCGAAGGGACGCGCACCGTGCTCAGCATGGCCAACAACTACCAGGGCCCCCCGGAGAACTTCGCCATGGTGGTGCCGGTGCCGGTCATCCTCCAGAAGGAGAACGTCAAGACCCTGGCCCCGGGCATCTTCGAGCGCATCGACCAGCTCACGGCGCCTCGCCTCGTCGAGTACTGGGAGCAGAACCCTTGCCCCGAGCAAGGCCTGGGGTTCGGCGCCGGCGCCATGCCTCCCAGGATGGCCGCCGGGAAGGCTGCAGGGGGCATGATGAGGCAGGACGAGGGGCTGCCTCTTGTCAAGGTCGAGGCCCAGTTCTCTGTGGGCGAGTACGAGATCGTGATCCTTTCGGCCCAGGATTCGATGGCCCTCGAAGCCTGGTTGCGCCAGGAAAAGTACAGCATCCCGGACGACGCTGCCCCGGTGCTCCGACCCTACGTGCAGGCGGGGATGAAGTTCTTCGTCGCCAGGATCAACATCGACAAGGTCCGCAAGGAAGGCGAGCAGACCATGCTGTCGCCGCTGCGCTTCCACTACGACAGCGAGCTGTTCAGCCTGCCCATCCGCCTCGGCCTGCTCAACTCCGGGGGCACCCAGGACCTGATCGTCAACATCCTGTCCTCCGAGGGGCGCTACGAGGTCGCCAACTACAAGAATGTCGCCATCCCCACCAACCTGAACGTCAAGAACACCGTGAAGAACGACTTTGGCCCGTTCTACGCGGCCCTCTTCGACCAGACCCTCAAGAAGCACCCTGGCGCGGTGGTCACCGAGTACGCCTGGGACGCTGGCTCCTGCGACCCTTGCCCGACCCCCCCGCTCTCCCCCAAAGACCTGGCGGCCCTCGGCGCAGACCTCAACGTTGCCTCCAACCCAGCCCCCAGCGCCGCCCCGCCCGCCAGGAGAGGTCGCCGCCAGTCCGGTGTTGTTTTGACCCGCCTGCATGCCCGCTACACGCGGGAAACTCTCGGAGAAGATCTGGTATTTCGCCAGGCATCCCCGATCGCCGGGGGGCGCGAGGTGATGAGGGAGGAGCAGGGGCTCGAGCAAGGGGCGCAGCCGTCGTCCCTCAACAACTTCCAGGCGAGGTACGCGATCCGGTACCCCTGGATGGGGGCGATCACCTGCAAGAACCCGCAGCGCGGCGTCTGGGGAGGCCCCCCGAACGAGGACATGGACCAGCCCCCGCCGAGGCCCGCGGCCCGGCTCGCGTTCGAGCCCCGTAAGAACATCGACCCGTGGCCGTTGATCAAGACAAACCAGCCCGTGGCCGCCACGCTCCTCGGGTCCGCCGAGAAGGTGGCCACGACCTTCCCGGTGGGGTTGCTCGCTGCCCCGCCGCCCCCCTCTGCCTCCGCCGTGTTGCCCCCTGAGCCGGCCCCCTCCGCGCCGTCCCCTTCCATGTCCTCCGAGCCCGCCCCGCCGCCTGTCGCCGCTCCTCCCCGTGGGGGGTGCGCGGGCTGCCAGACCTCGCCCGCAGGCTCTGCCTGGTCCGCGCTCCTCGCTCTGGGGGGCGCCGCACTCCTCCGTCTCCGGCGAAAAAATCGATGAAACGATCCTCCTCGCTGCTCGTCGCTGCGCTGCTCGCCGCCTGCGCCCCGCTGGTCCTGGATGCAGGGGATGGCGGCGCGGGTTCGTCGCCGCAGAGCCCCTCTGCCAGCAACGCAGGCACCCCGGCTCCGCTTGCCTCCGTGACCCCGACCGGCCTGTTGCCGAGACCCGGCGGGCCCCTGGAGCCCGCCCGCGTCCAGCTCGATGGCCCGGTCTCGGGCCACGATCTCGCCGATGTCGACGGCTGCGCCCGGTGCCACACCGAGGCCGCCGCCCAGTGGCGCCAGAGCGCCCACGCGATCGCCTCCTTCAACAACCCGATCTATCGCGTCTCCGTCGACCGGCTGCGGCGGGACCTCGGCACCCAGCCCAGCCGCTTCTGCGCTGCATGCCACGACGTTGCCCTCCTCGTCGATGGCGCCATGGACCAGGAGATCCGGCCGGAAGATCCGCGCGCCCACGCCGGCGTCAGCTGCCGCGTCTGCCACGGCATCACCGACGCTCGACCCGACGGCAACGGCAGCTACACCCTCACCGCGGCGCCCATCCCCATCCCCGTCGAGGGCGACGCCGCCAGCGTGAAGGAGCACGTGCGCCGCGCGACCCCTTCGGCGCTCAAGACCAAGGAATTTTGCCTCTCCTGCCAC
>JALOQB010000110.1 GCA_025453595.1 Polyangiaceae bacterium | reverse complement strand
TTCTTGGCGCGGAGCGTCGGCGGCTGCTTCTTCTTCTCGGTCAGGATCTCGATGACGTTCTCCCCGTCGTAGGGCAGCACCCCCGTCAGGCACTCGAACAGGATCACGCCCAGCGCGTACAGATCCGACCGGAAATCCACCTTCTGCGGCGTCACCTGCTCCGGCGGCATGTACAGCGGCGTCCCCAGGAAGGTGCCCGCGATCGTCAGGCCCCGCTCGGCCTCCCCCACCCGCTTCACCAGGCCAAAATCCAGCAGCTTGACGTGCTCGGCCCCCTCGCTCCCGGGGACCAGCATGATGTTCGCCGGCTTGAGATCCCGGTGCACCACCCCCTTGCTGTGCGCCTCCCGCAGGCCCCGGGTCACCTCCGTGATCAGGCGCAGCGCCTCCGCCACCGGCAGCCCCAGCGGGTTCTCCTGGAGACGCTCGTCCAGCGTCACCCCCTCCAGGTGCTCCATCGCGATGAAGTACGCCTCCTGCGCCGTGTGCTCGATCCGACCGTAGTCGTAGATCGTCAGGATGTTCGGGTGCGTCAGCTTCGCGCACAGGCTCGCCTCCAGCAGAAAACGCTCGCGGAACTCGTCCGGTCGCTCCCGGCTCGACCGCGCCACCTGCATCACCTTCAGCGCCACCGTTCGCCCCAGCGGGAGCTGCTGGGCCTTGTACACCTGCCCCATCCCACCTTCCCCGAGAAGGCCCACGATCTGGTACTTCTGGTTGATCACCTGACCCGCTGAAAACGGCATACCCTGCATCCTTGCAGGCGCCGTGCCAGCGATCAATCCAGCGTGGAAAGCCTGCGGTAGAGCGTCGCCCGGGAGATCCCCAGCAGCTCCGCCGCTCGCCCCACGTGCCCCCCCACCTCCGCCAGCGCCTTGCGGATCGCCGCCGCTTCCGCCTCCTTCAGCAGCTTCCTCCCGCTGGCCCCCCGCGCAGCGGCCTGCGCCGGTACCTCATGCCTCCGATCGCTCCCCGGGCGCTCCCCCCTCAGCTCCGGCGGCAGGTGCCGCGGCTGGATCTCCCCCTCCTTGCAGGTCAGCAGCGCCCGCTGCAGCACGTTCTGCAGCTCTCGCACGTTTCCTGGCCACGCATAGCGCTCCAGGTACCCCATCGCCTCCGGGCTGATCTGGCAAAACCCCATCACTGACTGCTGCTGCAGCTGCGAGGTCAGATGCCGTATCAGCAGGGGCCGATCCCCCAGGCGCTCCCGCAGGGGGGGCAGGTAAATCGGGTACACCACCAGCCGGTAATAGAGGTCCTGACGGAAGCGCCCCGCAGCCACTTCCGCGAGCAAATCTCGATGTGTCGCGCTGATGATCCGTACATTGATCGGGATCTCCTGGCTGCCGCCGAGGCGCGTCACCGTGCGCTGCTGCAGGGTCCGCAGCAGCGCCGCCTGCGTGGAGGGCGCCATGTCCCCCACCTCATCAAGGAAAAGCGTCCCCCCCTGGGCCTGCTCGAAGCGACCCTTCTTTGACCCGGAAGCACCGGTAAAAGAGCCCTTCTCATGGCCAAAAAGCTCGGCCTCCTCCAGCGCCTCCGGGACAGCGGCGCAGTTGAACGCGATGAACGGCCCTCGCCGCCGCTGGCTCGTCGCGTGGATGCTGCGCGCCGCCACTTCCTTCCCCGTGCCGGTCTCTCCCTGCAGGCACACCGTCACGTCGCTCTCCGCTAGCTGCTCGATCTGCCCGCGGATCTCCCGCATCGCCTCGCTGTCCCCCACCAGCGAGACCAGCGGCGATTTCTCCCGCCGCAGCCGCTGTACCTCCCGCAGCAGCCCCTGCCGCTCCGCCGCCCGGCCCACCGACTGCAGCACTCGCTCCGCCTCCAGCGGCTTCACCAGGTAGTCGTAGGCCCCGCCCCTCATCGCCTCCACGATGATCTCGGTCCTCGTCTCCGCGGTGACCACAATCACGCTTCGATCCGGCGCTTTTTCCCTGAGAATTTTCAAAATTTCCATCCCCCCCATCCCCTCCAGACCCAGGTCAAGGCACACCACATCCACCTCCGGATCCATCCCCTCCAGCAGCGCCTGCCCCGTCGCAAAGCTCTGCACCTGGTGCCCCCCCTTCTCGAGCACCCGGGTCAACCAGCGCCGCATCAGCGAGTCATCGTCCACCAGCGCGATCACAATCCCTCCCGGATCCTTGCGTTGAGAAATCTGTCTCAGGTTGTCTCATAAATGAGACCGCGCAAGGAGAAAATCAGGGGATATCCGGTGCTGTAGGGGAGGGGAGGGGCGCCAAGGGGGGGGTGCGCTTCTCGAGCCCGACCAGGAAGATCTCGAAGCTGTTGGGGCGCACCCCTTCGGGTCGGATCAGGCGGACCTGGGCGAAGAGCTCCCGGGTCTGCTCGCGGGCCAGCTCGAAGTCGGGGCCCATGAAGATCTTGCCCACGAAGGAGGAGCCCTGGTCGCCCAGCCTGGCGGCCATGGAGAGGGCGAAGGAGTAGAGGTGGTAGCTGCGGGCCTGGTCCGCGTTGCGGTTGCCGGTGGTGTTGGGGGCCATGTCCGAGAGCACGACCTGGTAAGGGGCGTGGGCGGCCAGGGTGGTCTCGGCGAGGGCGAGGGCGTCGCCCTGGATGAAGGTGGCGTTGGAGGGCAGGAGCTGGGCGATGGGCTGGAGGTCCACGGCGAGCAGCCGGCCGGTGGGTCCGATGCGCTCGCAGGTGTAGAGCGACCAGGAGCCCGGGGCGCAGCCCAGGTCGAGGACTTTTTGCCCCGCGCGGAGCAGGCGGACCCGTCGATCGATCTCCTCGAGCTTGAAGACGCTGCGGGCGGGGAAGCCACGGGCCTTCGCTGCCTTGGTGAAGTGATCGGGGCGCTTGTACGTTGCCATGGGTCGAGGGTGGTGTGCCGGCAGCGTCGCGTCAAAGCAAGGTGAAACCAGCCGGCAGGGAGCGCCGTAGTAGAGGGGACGAGCAACGACCCTGTTGCCAGCAGACGCGCCCCGCCCCAGCATCCAGGAGCCAACCATGAACCGACTGAACACCGCCTCGATCCTCTCTGCCATCGCCGCCCTCGGTACTTCTGCCCTCGTCGGGTGCGCCGCCACGCCCGATCCGAAGAGCCCGGTCCAGGCCAGCGAGGTCGCGGGGCCCGAGGCGGGAAAGGCGCACGGTTCCTGCGGGGCCAAGCCCAGCGGCGATGGGTCCTGCGGGGCCAAGCCGGCGGCCGAGGGCTCCTGCGGGGCCAAGCCAGCGGCCGAGGGCTCCTGCGGGGCCAAGCCAAAGGGGGAAGGGTCCTGCGGGGCCAAGCCTGCAGAGGCGAAGCCCGCGGACGCGAAGGCTTCGGACGCGAAGCCCGCGGATGTGAAGGCTTCGGACGCCACCAAGGTCGAGGAGAAGCCCGGTGACGCGAAGAAGGACGGGAAGAAGCCCGTGGCGAAGAAGGGCGGCGGGGGGGCCGGGTCCTGCGGCGCTGGCACCTGCTCGGCGGCGCCTGCGAAGAAGTGAGCATGGACGGCGTCGGCCTGGGCCTCCGGTGGTCTTTCCTGGAAGAGCTGCTCGAACACCCGGACCCGGGCCTCGCCCTCGTCGAGATCTCGCCCGAGAATTACATGCGTCGCGGCGGGTATTTCCCCGAGGCCCTCGCCCGCGTCGGCGAGCGCTTCGAGGTGCTGACCCACGGCCTGTCGATGTCCCTCGGCGGCACCGACGCCCTGGATGACCGCTATTTCGACGAGCTGCGGCGCTTCCTGCGGCGCTCGCGGGCCCAGGCCCACAGCGAGCACCTGTGCTGGAGCGGCGTCCCGGGCACCATGCTCCACGAGCTGCTCCCGCTCCCCTTCACGCGGGAGGCCGTGGGGCACGTGGTCCAGCGCGTGCGCGAGGCCCAGTCCCGGCTCGACGTGCCGCTGGCCCTGGAGAACATCACCTACTACGCGCCCCTCGGGCGGCCCGAGATGAGCGAGGCGACCTTCCTCAACGAGGTGCTGGAGCAGAGCGGCGCCTCGCTGATGCTGGACGTGAACAACGTGTACGTGAACGCCCGCAATCACGGCTTTGATCCCCTCGATTTCCTGGCCCAGCTCCCCCTTGAACGGGTGGTCCAGCTCCACGTCGCCGGCCACCACCGCTGGGAAGAGGACGACCTGCTGATCGACACCCACGGAGCCCCGACGCCGGACCCGGTGATCGAGCTGCTCTCCTGGGTGATCGAGCGCACCGGGCCGCTGCCCGTGATCCTGGAGCGGGACCAGGAAATCCCGCCTCTCGACCAGCTCCTCTCCGAGATCCAGACCCTCCGTGGCGCCTATGACCGAGCCCTCGCTTCCCGCCAACGATCTCGCCTCCCTGCAGGCTTACCTGGCGCGCGCGGCCCTCGGCGCCGAGCTCCCTCCCGAGCTGCACGGCACCCGCCTCGCGATCTACCGGCGCCTGGTCCAGGGGGCCCTCGACACGTGCATGCTTTCCATACTGCCCCGGACCGCGGCGCGGCTGGGGGACAGGTTCTGGCGCGAGGCGCGGAGGTTCTACGCGGAGCGGGGGCCCGCGACCCATTACCTGCGGGATGTGCCGTCCGAGTTCCTGGCGTGGTGCCGCGGCCGCTGGCCCTCGCTGGAGGATATCCCCGCGTATGCCCTCGATCTCGCGGCGCACGAGGTGACCGCCATCGAGGTCGGCGCGGCCCTCGACGGCAGCGCCAGGCCCGCGGTGGCGGCGCTCTCGCTGGAGGCTCCGGTGGTGTTCCAGGAGGCCACGGCGCTGCGTCGCTACGCCCACGCGGTCCACCTGCTGCCCGAGGAGGAGAGCGATCGCTCCGAGCCCGAGGCCCGCCCGGTCGCGCTGCTGGTGTACCGGGACGCGGCGCACGAGCTCCGTTACCTCGAGCTGTCCCCGACCGCGGCCTTCCTGCTGGAGGGCCTGCTGGAGGGGCTGACGCTCCAGCAGGCCATCGTCGAGGGGGCCCGGCGGGGAGAGGTCCGGGTGGCTGACGCGCGGTTGCAGGGGGTGGCGGTGCTGCTGGGGGATCTGGCCGAGCGGGGGGCCCTGCTGGGGGGGGTGGCCCCGGGGGTGTGAACCGCAAGCACAGGGAACGACCGTTGCCACCCTGGCACGGTCGCCAGGGGGGGAGGGCCGCAAAGAAGGGTCAAGAACCTGACTTTTCTTGCGCCTTTGTCCTAGATGATCCATCGCCAGCGGCACGCCGCCGTCGTGCCTGCCTGTGGCGGCACGGTTCTGGCAGCTTTCCTGCGAAATTGCGATGATTCATCCCCCTCCTCCCCGGTTGTTTCAGTGGCTTGGCCAGCTGCAAGCGAGCCGCCCCTGGGCCGTGCTCCTGCTGGCGCTGTTGACGCTTGTGCCGGCGGGGTTCGGGGCCGCGGGCCTGACGTTCAAGCCAGATTTTGCCGAGCTGCTGCCGGACGGGAAAGAGAGCGTCATCGAGATGCGCCGGGTCTCCGCGCGGCTGCCGGGGGCCTCGACGCTCTCGCTGTACGTGCAGACCCGGGAGCCCAACCCGCAGGCGCTGGAGGCCTTCGTGGACGCGGTGGCGCCCCGGCTCCAGGGGCTCGGGCCCGAGTGGGTGGGCAGCGTGGACGCGGGGGTGAAGGACTCGCAGCAGTTCTTCGAGAAGCACAAGCTGCTCTACGCGGGCTACGACGACCTGAAGAAGGCCCACGATGAGGTCGTCGAGCGCTACGACTACGAGGTCGCCAAGGCGGCCGGCACGCTCCTCGACGAGCAGGACGCGCCGCCCCCGCTCTCCGCCGAGCGCATCAAGCAGCGCCTCCAGGGCGATCGGGGGGCCCAGAAGGCCGAGAAGCGCGACGACGCTTACCCCCGCGGCTACTACGAGAACGCCGACGGGACCTACGCGGCGGTCCTGGTCCGCACCCCCGTCTCGGGGTCGGTGCGCACCGCCGCGTTCCGCCAGAAGGTCGAGGCCGTGGTCGCCGAGGTGAACCCGAAGCGCTTCGACCCCTCCATGGAAGTTCACTACACCGGCGGGCTGATCACGAGCGCCGAGGAGTACAACGCGATCGTGAACGACCTGGCCCACGTGGGCGGGCTGGGGGTGCTGGGGGTACTGGGGAGCGTGCTGCTGTTCTTCCGGCGGGTGCGGACGGTGCTGGTGATGGGGGGGGCGCTGCTGGTGGGCCTGCTGTCTACCTGAACAGCTCGACGGGCTTCCTGGTGAGCATCATCGCGGGCAACGGGATCAACTACGGCATCATGTACATGGCGCGCTACCTGGAGGCGCGGCGGGATGGCTCGTCGGTGGAGGAGGCGATCCTGGTGGCGCACCGGGACTCGTGGGTGCCGACGCTGGCCTCGGCGGCGACGGCGATGCTGGCCTACGGGTCCCTGGTGTTCACCGACTTCCGTGGGTTCAAGCACTTCGGCGTCATCGGCAGCTACGGGATGATCCTCTGCTGGGCCTGCGCGTACCTCTTTGCGCCGGCGATCCTGGCGGCGACCGAGCGGGTCTGGCCGGCCTTCCGCGAGGGCAAGAAGGAGGACAACAAGGGCGTCTATGGCCTGCTGTTCGCGCGCCTGGCGATGAATTACCCGCGGCTGATCACCGCGGGGGGCGCCGCCCTGGCGGTGGTCTCCCTCGGGATGACCGCCCGGTACTTCAGCGCGGACCCGATGGAGTACGACATGACGAACATCCGCAACGAGCGCCGCGACAAGACGGCGGCGGGTGAGCTGTCAAAGAAGGTGGACCGGGTGGTGGGTCAGATCGGCCAGGACGGGCTGGCGATCATGACCGAGCGGCTCGACCAGGTGCCGGCGCTGGAGGCCGAGCTGAACCGCCGCCGGGCCGCCGCCCCCGCCGACAAGGCGCCTTTTGATCGGGTGGTCACGATCTTCTCCCTGCTGCCGTCCCGCCAGGAAGAGAAGCTGCCCCTGCTGGAGGAGATGCTCGACAAGATCCAGCGCTCCCGCAAGCGGGGGTTCATCCCGGACAAGGACTGGGCCGAGCTGGAGCCGCACCTGCCCAGCGGCGAGCTCCGGGCGCTGACCATCGAGGACCTGCCGGCGCAGGTGGTGCGGCCCTTCCTGGAGAAGGACGGCACCCGGGGGCGCATCGTGTACATCTCGCCGGCCAAGGGGTTCAGCGTGTGGGACGCCCACTACCTGATGCGGTGGGCCGATAGCTTCCGGTCGACCACCCTGCCGAACGGCGAGGTGATCAAGGGGTCAGGTCAGGCGGTCATCTTTGCCGACATGATCAAGACGATCGGGGAAGACGCGCCCAAGGCCATCCTGGTGGCGGCGCTCGGCAGCATCCTGGTGATCGTCGTGGCGTTCCGGGGCAAGATCCACGCGCTCGGGGTCTTCCTGCCGTGGCTGGTCGGCGTGGCCTCCCTCGTCGCCTTCCTCCAGTACCGGGGCATCAAGCTCAACTTCCTCAACTTCGTGGCCCTGCCGATCACCATCGGCATCGGCGCCGAGTACGCCCACAACCTGATGCAGCGCTACCGTATCGAGGGCGATCGAAACCTCTACCGGGTCGTGGTCGAGACCGGCGGCGCGGTGATCCTGTGCGCGCTCACCACGACCATCGGGTACCTGGCGCTGCTGGGGTCGATCAACAAGGGCATCGTCAGCTTCGGGCTGTCCGCTGCGGTGGGCGAGATCACCTGCATCCTGGCGGCGGTGCTGATGCTCCCGGCCTTCCTGTTCTGGCGCGCCGGCCAGCGCAAGAAGCAGGGCAAGGTCTTCGAGGGCGAGGCGCATTTCGTCCCCGAGGCGCGCCCCTCGGCGCAGGGCTGAGCTTCAGTGGAGGGCGAGGGGGGGCGGCGTGGGGGTCGCGTCCTCGACCGCGGCCGGGAGCAGCACCACGAACGTGGTCCCTTCTCCCTCGTGGGTTCGCACCTCGATGGTGCCCCCGGCAGACTGGATGATCTGCTGCGAGATCGCGAGCCCCAGCCCGGTGCCGGTGGTCTTGGTGGTGAAGAAGGGCACGAAGAGGTTCTTGAGCACCTTCTGGGAGATGCCGGGGCCTCGATCCCGCACGGCGATCTCGATCCACCCGGGGACGGCGCCCTCCGAGGGCCAGCCCGCGGGGCTCCGGCGCAGCCTCGTCGAGGTGATCACGGGCCCCCGGCCTCCGGTCGCCTGCAGCCCGTTCTGGATCAGGTTCAGCAGCACCTGACGCAGCTTCTCGGCGTCGATCCGGGCCCGCGGTAGCTCCGGGCTGAGCTCGAGGATCAGCTCGCCCCCCGCCGTCGGAGCCATGATCTGCGTCGTTCGCCGCACGATGCCGTTGATGTCCACGGGGGTCGAGCTACCCGCGGCGGGGCGGGCGTAGTCGAGCACCGAGCCCACCACCCGGTCGAGCCGGTCCACCTCTTCCAGGATGATCCCGATGAACTCCCGCGTGGGCGGGTCGAGCGGCGGTGCATCCGGCGGCGGATCGGAGAGCAGCTGGGCGGCCCCCTTGATGGCGCCCAGCGGGTTCTTGATCTCGTGGGCCAGCCCCGCGGCCATCTGCCCCAGGGCCGCCATCCGGTCGCGGGTCTTCATGCGGCCATAAGCGCGCGTGTTCTCCAGCGCCACGCTCATCTGGGAGGCGAGGCCCTCGAAGAGCGCGATCTCCTCCGCCGAGAAGGCGTCCCGTACCCGGTCGTCGCGCAGCCACAGCAGCCCCAGCAGGTCGTTCCCCTCGCCGCGGATCGACAGCAAGAGCCCCGAGGAGGCCCCTAGCACCGCCGCCGCGCCCCGGATCCGCTCCTGCTCCAGCGGCGGCGTCTGGATCTCGTCGGTCTCCCGGGTGAACCCGTCCAGGTTCAGCGACCCGTGCTGCGTCAGGTGATCGATCAGGGGCAGGACCGCCGCAATTTCCAGCGGCGAGGGGGGCTCTTCGCCCATCGCTCCGGCGAGGGTCAGGCTCACGCCGTCGCTCAGGTACAGGGCCGCCTGGGTCACGCGGCGCGAGGACTCGAGGGCGTCGAGGACCACGGTGCGTAGCTCCTCCAGCTCGAGCACATGCACGAGCCTCCGTCGGGCCTTGCTGATGGTGTTCTCGATGCCGAATCGTTCGCGGAAAAAGAGCTGGTGGATCTTCTCTTCCACCTTCTGCCGCAGGGGCTCGAAGAGGGTCAAGATCACCACCGCCGCCAGCACCGCGTTCAGGTACATGGTGCTGAAGCGGCCCAGCACGGTGACGCAGACGTAGAAGATGCCGGCCAGGGTGAAGGCCAGCGCCGTGGCGACGACCAGGCGACCCAGCAGCTCGTACAGCGGGAGCAGGCGCGGCTGCCCCAGCGATTGCGCGAGCGCGAAGAGAAAGATGACCGAGAGGACCGTCCCCACCGGGGGCAGCTCGGCCCCCAGGAACCAGAGAAAATCGACCAGGCTGAAGGCCGTGGCCAGGGCCCCTACCACGACCAGGTACTGCACCCGTCCCTGCGTCACCCGCGAGGGGCTTGCTCGACCGCGCCGCGCCAGCAGCCCCAGCGCCGTGACCACCAGCCCCCCCACGTAGAAGAAGACCAGGCTGCGGGCCCACCCGGTGCCGTGGTACGGCGAGAGCACCAGCAGCACCACCGGCACCGCCGAGATCGCCGCGAAGCGCTTGAGCCTCGTCGGCGTCCCCTCGGGGGAAGGCAAGATCGCCTCGAACAGGCGGATCGCAAACTGCGGCAAGAGGATCGCCAGCAGCGCCGTCACCCGGGCCCAGATGCTCGCCTGGAAGAACCCGTAGAGGCTCTGGGCCAGGTACCAGAGGGCCATGTCCGCCGCGAAGGCGGCGAACAGCAGCCGCACCGACCGGCGCCCCCGGAGCAGCACCGAGAAGGCGATCACGAGGGCCAGGGCAGCGCACAGCACCAGGGTGCGCTTGCGGAGGTCGGAGCCGAAATCGACCATGGGTTACGCCTGACCCGGCGTGAGGGGATTACTTGCTCTGGTAGTGGGTCTGGGTCGAGTTGACCGGAGCCCAGGGGTCAGGCTGAGGTTTGTTGGGGCCCCGTGCCGAGTGGGCGCGGTCGCGCCAGGGGTCAGGCTGGGGCTTGCCGCCCGGGGCGTTGGCGATGGGGGCGCTCGGGTCGACGGTGGAGGGGGCCGTCTGCTGGGGGACCGAGGGGTGAGGGATCTCGTCGAGGACCAGCTGGGAGCCGGTCTGCTCGGTGGATTCTTCAGGGAGCTCTCCCTCGGGGACCATCTCGGTCGCGCAGCCCCCCAGGAGGAGCAAGAGCCAAGAGAATGCCATCCAGCTGCGCATATCAGGAACCCTCCGAGGAGACGGCGGCGAGGCCATATTGCTTCACGAGTTGGGAGAGACGAGGGCGTTTCATGCCGAGAATGGCCGCGGCGCGGGTGATATTCCCGCGGGTCTCGGCGAGGGCCCGGGCGATGCAGTCTCGTTCGAGCTGCCGCTTGATGTCGAAGAGGCCGAATTTCCCTGCCTTGAGCTCGGCGTAGACGGTCTCGGTGGCGTCGCTGGCGGCCCCGAGGGGCAGCAGCGCGTCCTCTTCTGGCTCGGAGGCCACCGAGGGGGGAGGCTCCGGGGGGTCGGAGAAGCGAGAGGAGGCAGGGAAGGGGAGGATGTTCTGGCTGGCGAGGGGCCGCAGCGCCTCGACGTACTCGGTCAGGTCCGGGGCCTCGATGGTGGACCCGTCGGCGAAGAGGGAGGCGGCGCGGAGGGCGTTCTCGAGCTCGCGGACGTTGCCGGGCCACCGGTGTTTCATGAGGAGCGCGAGGGCCTCGGGGGAGAGATCCTTGGTGGGCTCGCCGCGCTCGGTGGCGATGCGCTGGAGCAGGTGGCGGGCGAGCTGGGGGAGGTCGCCGAGGCGTGCGCGCAGGGCCGGGACGTGGAGGACGATGCCCGAGAGGCGGAAGTAGAGGTCCTGGCGAAATTCGCCGCGCTCGACCATGGCCCGGAGGTCGCGGTGGGTGGCGCAGACGATGCGGACGTTGGCCCGGATGGGGGCGGTCCCGCCGACGCGCTCGAAGGTGCGCTCCTGGAGGACGCGCAGCAGGGCGACCTGGGTAGCGGGGGAGATGTCGCCGATCTCATCGAGGAAGAGGGTGCCCCCCTCGGCCATCTCGAAGCGCCCACGCTTGCGGGCCACGGCGCCGGTGAAGGCGCCCTTCTCGTGGCCAAAGAGCTCGGAGAGCAGCAGGGATTCGACCAGCGCGCCGCAGTTGACCCGGACCAGCGGGGCCGCGCTGCGGGCGCTCGCCTCGTGGAGGGCCTCGGCGACGAGCTCTTTGCCGGTGCCGCTCTCGCCCAGCACCAGCACCGTGGCGTCGGTGCGCCCCACCTTCCGGATCCCCTCGAGGAGCCCGCGGATCGCCGGATCTTCCCCGGTCAAGAGGCGCGTCGAGGCGCGCACCACGGGCTCGCTGCGGGGAGGCGCGGCGGGGGTCGAGAGGGAGGGCGGCCCGTTGAGCTCGTGCTCGAGCCGGCTCAACACCCCCAGATCGCGACGCGACAGGAAGGCCCGGCGCAGGGGCTCGCTCAGCCCGGCCAGCACGTTGTCCCGCAGCGCCAGGGCCTGGTGCAGGTGCGAGCGGCTGACCTCCTGGTTGCCCTCGGAGCGCGCGATCTGTGCCGCGAGCGCGTGGGCTTCCCGCATGAACTCCTCGTCGCCGGCCCGGCGAGCCAGGTGCGCGGCATGCTGGGCTGCCTCCAGCGAAGGGGCCCCGGTCGCTCGCAGCAGCTGGGCCTGGAGCAGCGCGATCTCGGCGTGCGCGTAGGCGGTGGTGGCGTGCTGCTCGGCCTGCTCCAGCTCTTGCCGGGCGCGCTCGACGTCGCCTTCCTCGAGGGCGATGCGGGCGCCGACCCGGTGACACTCGTCGAGCATGTCTCCATCGCTGGAACCCGCCGCCCCCGCCAGCGCCGCGGTCAGCTCGCGGGCGGCCAGCAGGGTGTGCCCCCGGGTCAGGTGGATCCGGGCGGCGATCAGGGCGAAGTGAGCGTTCCTCGGGATGCTGCCCCCCCGCGAGACCGCCAGGCGACCGAAGGACAGCGTCTGCTGGGCCTCGTCCAGCAGCCCCAGGCGCAGGCGCAGCTCGGCGAGGTTGGTGATGATGCGCGCCAGCCCCAGCCGCTCGCCCATCCGGCGCCGGATGTTGATGGCCTGCTCGCTCAGCCGCAGCGCCTCGCCGTACTCGTGCCGGTTCATCGCCAGCACCGCCAGGTTGGACAGCGCGAAGGCCGTGGCGCGCTCGTCGGCGTGCTCTTGCCCCTCGGCGAGCACCCCCTCCAGCATGGGCCGCGCCTCGTGGAGCCGGCCGCTGGACATCACGGCGATCGCCCGGTTGAGCCGCGCCCGCAGCTGCGCGGACGCATCGCCCAGCCGCGCCGCGAAGGCCGCGTCTTCGGCGAAGTGCTCCTCGGCCCGGGCCCACTGGCCCTGCGCCAGCAGGATCTTGCCCAGCGTGTTCCGTGCGTCGAGGGCGCAGGGCGCGTCGCTGGCCAGCCGGTAGGCCTCCTGCGCAAGCGCCGTCGCTTCCTCGACCCGGCCCTGCGCGTACCGCACCTCGGCCCGGGCTGCCTTCACTGCCCCTTGCTCCTGCACCGTGGTCGCCGTGGCCAGCGCCCGGCCGAAGGCCACGTCAGCCCCCACCAGATCACCGCGCCCCAGCAACGCACGGCCCAGCAGGTGCTGCGAGCGATGCTCCGTCGGCTTCAGCGCCACCGCGCGCTCGGCCCAGCTCTGGGCGCTGTCCGCGTCGCCACGGGCCAGCGCCAGCTCGGCGCTTCGCACGCTGCAGCCATGCCGCTCCCCCTCGGGAAGCCGCTCGACCGCCGCCTGCCAGCTCGCCCAGAGGTCAACGCTGGCCAGCGCGTCTTCTGCCTGCAAGATGGCCGCACGGTGCGCCTCTTCGGCCTCGGCCACCTGACCCCCCAGCGCCAGCAGGCCCGCGGCCCGCTCGGAGGCCCAGGGATCCCCCGGGAATACCTGCCGCAGCGCCCGTCCCACCGCCCGTGGCTCCTGCGGGTCGATGCACCCCGCCTCGATCTCGTGCACCGTGCAGAACACCCCCCCCTCTTCTGCCTGCACCAGACCTCGCCCCTGGAGGCGCCTGGCCACCAGCGCGTCTCCCCCGAGCACCCCCAGCTTTTGCAGCGGCCACGCCCGCCCGGCGAGGTGCAGCCGCACCAGCAGCCGACCCTCCTCTGCCGGGAGCTCGGCCACGCGGCACCCGGGCGTCTCGTCCGGCACCTGCACCGCCTCGGACAGCGCTCGCCCCCAGCCTCGTTCGAGCCAGTCAAGCGTCGCCGCGCTCTCCTGCAAGCTCCGGAGCAAACCCCCCTCGCACAGCGCGGACCACCACCGCCTCAACGCATCCTCTCGCAGTGGCTCTTCGATCTCGAAGACCGACCCGACCCACCCATGGGGTACTTCTTGACCTTGATGGGTCACGAGGACCACCAGGCCCCCCTGCAGCTGCCGCGAGAGCAGCTCGGTCACGCTCTGATCCCAGGCGGCGCCGCGGGCCAGCGCCCCGACGACGACGGCGTTGCGTTCCCGCAGGAGCGACGCAAGCTGCTGCGCTGCCTCCTCGGCCACCCCGGAGAGGCGAGCCTCGCCCAGGCGCAACCCCACCTCGCGCCAGAGGCTGCGGTCAGGAGGCGTGGGGATCACCACCAGCGGGCGGCTGGCGCGATGCGCTGCGATGCGGCGCTTCACGTGGTGGCAAAGGGGGGTCAGCTGCGCAGGGCTGGTCAGCCGCAGGAGCAGGCCGCCGTGCGCACCTGGTTGCTGCAGCAGCTCGTCGAAGGCCACGAACCCGGCGGGGAGCGGCGCAGCGCCAGACTGGGGGGAAGAGAGGGCAGGCTGCAAAGCCCTCTCAAGCTAGCTGGACTCCCCCGGGATGCAATCGTTTTCCCTGGACGTTTGGGCCGTTGACCCGACCCGCGGCCAGCGCCACGATACCGCCCAGGATACCAACCGCATGTCCACCAAGCAGACCCCCATCGTTTTGATCGCCGACGACGAGGAAGAGATGCGCACCATGCTGGAGCAGTTCGTCTCCAGCCAGGGCTACACGGTCCACACCGCCGCCAGCGGTGACGAGGCGTGGGCCAAGGTCCAGCAGCATCGCCCTGACCTTGTCCTCCTGGACGTGCGCATGCCGGGCCTCAGCGGCTGGGAGGTGAGCCGCAACATCTCTCACCACAAGGCCCTCGCTCACACCAAGGTCATCGTCATCTCCGGCATCGGAGAGCGCGTCAACGAGATGACCTCCCCCCTCTTTGGCGCCTTCGCCCATATCGACAAACCATTCGATATCTCCGAGCTCGAGGCCAAGATCAACGCCGCCCTCGGCACCCCCTCCAACGGCGTGGCCCAGGGCGGCTTCAGCCCCCCCAAACGCAAGACCTCCGCCAAGAAACCCGTCGCCGCGCCCGAGAAAAAGCCCGCCGCAAAGCCTGCTGCAAAGCCTGCTGCAAAGCCTGCTGCGAAGCCTGCTGCGAAGCCTGCGAAGCCTGCCGCGAAGCCCGCTGCGAAGGCCGCGAAACCTGCTGAGAAGCCCTCGGCAAAGCCTGCGAAGCCCTCCGCGAAACCTGCAAAGCCCGCCGCGAAGCCTGCCACGAAGCCTGCCACGAAGCCTGCTGCGAAGCCCGCGGCGAAACCTGCAAAGCCCGCCGCGAAGGCCGCGAAACCGGACGCGAAGCCCGCTCCAAAGAAATCTACCCCCGGGCCTGCGGCCAGGCCTGCCGCGAAGAAGCCCGCCGCCAGGAAGCCTGCTGCGAAGAAGCCCGCCGCGAAGCGATAGCGGGGCTCAGCGGGGCTTCACCAGGCGATCGACGCCAGGCGGCCAGCGCGGAAGGTGAAGAGGACACCGAGCTCCTCGGTGAAGACCTCGCGCTCCCCTTCCTCGTCCTCCTCGACCCCAGCATGGAGGCCTGTTCTTTCGAGAAAGGCGAGGAGGCCCGGTTCATCGAGCCGCCATGGATTCGTGCCGTGGAAGGAGACGGAAGGGTCCTCCGTCTCGAAGGAGACAAGCTGATCTTCCTCGAATTCTGCCAGGATGGCCCCGTCCATCAGCAGATAAAACGAGCCCTCGGCGTCCGGCACCGGCCGGGCCTCACCGAGCGCCCGGGTCACCTCATCGAGGGAGCTCCCGAACTCGACCTGCCCGAGACCGACGCAGGCGCGCAGGTCCCGGGGGCCTTCGCAGGTGGGGAGGCGAGCGAGGATCGCGAGGGTCTCTCCGGAGGGAGGCTCGGCCATCTCGATGGCATCCAGCCACTCGGCGTAGGCCCCGAAGGCCCGGGGCCGCAGGGCCGCGAAACGCGCGGCGGCGCGCCGATCCTGGTCGAGAAAGGCGAGCACCCAGGGGGACAGCGCGTGGAGCAGGGAGCCTGCGGGGGCCTCGCTTGCGAGCCGCACCAGCGGGGCGCTCCTCCGTGGATCAAGCGCGTCTCGCTCCTCCGCCGCCGTCATGGCAGCGACCAGGAGCAGCGCCAGCTGGGGCAGGGAGGCGCCGAGCTGCGCGTGGAGTCCCAGGATGGCGTCGAACAGGTGCTGCACCTCCTCGACGGTGCAGCGCCGCGCCATCGCCGCGAAGGTCCGCTGTCCGAGGGCGGAAGGGCTCCCTGCGCCCTCGGCGAAGAGGGCGAGCGCCCGCAGGTGGGCCGCGAGCAGGTACCCCGGGAGCTGCTCCCGCGAGGGGAGCACGTACCAGGCAGGACGCCTGGGGCGAGGGCGCCGGCCCCAGGTCTGGAGGGCCCAGTCGATGGCCGCATCGGCGAGCCGATGGACGGGCACCTGGAGGGAGGTCTCTCGACCCTCTGCAGAGACCATGCGGAGGCGAGCGAGATCATCCAGCGAGGGCCCCTGGAGCTCTGCCCATAGCACCGCGGGAGGCTGGTTTCGGCCGGCGAGAGCCCTATCCCAGTCCCGCCGGGAAGGCGTTGTGGTGAGGGTGTGCAGCCGGTGGGTTCTGTGATCCAGCAGGGCGGTCGAGGCCGCGGGGACATCGGCGTCGAGGAGCAGCCGCTCCGCGAGGTAATGCGCGAGGCCCAGGGCGCCCGGGGAGCTCGAGGCGCTGACGGCGGGGAGCACCAGGAGCGAGGGCTCCTTCTCTTCCGGGGCGCGGACCCAGCAGGGCAGGGCGGTGAAGAGAGGGGTGGGGGAGAAGGTGAGCAGGGTCAGGTCCCCGTCGAGGGTGGCCTTGGGCTCGGTGAGCCGTGGTATCCCGGCGGCGTTGGGGGTCGAGCAGTAGCGACAGATCGAGAACCCGAGGGTTGCCAGCGGGGCCCCGCAGGCGCCACAGCGGTAGTCGACCCCGTCCTTCATGGGGCGAGCGTACCAGCGCTCACTTTTTCTTGGGAGGTGGGGGCGGAGGCGGGGGCGGGGGGACCTGCAAGGGGGGGGACGAGTAGAAGCGAAATTCCCGGTCAGCGTTGCCGATCTGAGCGACAAAGAGGCCGACAAAAGAGCCAAAAAGGGCGTCCCCGGCGCCGACGGTGGCAGACCCCTTGGGGCGGCTGACCCAGCGCTTGATGCGGGCGATCACCTCCGGCGAGATGGGGTTGATCTCGATGATGGCCTTGAGCTCGTAGGTGGCGTCCTGCTTGAGCCTGGAGCGCTCGATGAGCGGGGTGCGGTCGAACTGGGCGCACTTGCGTAGCACGCCCTCCAGGGTGGCCACGGCAGGGGAGTAGGAGCTCCCCTGGTTCTGGATCACCTCGACCGCGTAGACCTCATCCCAGACGTCGTAGACCACGCGGCAGCTCTTGAGCAGCAGGGCGCCGGGGACCGGGGTGGAGGAGCCTTTTTCAAAGAGCAACCCGTTGAAGACCAGGAGGGTAGGGATGCCGCTGGTCAGCCGCTGCCGGATCGTCTCATCGATGATCTCGCGGTAAGAGACCGAGAGGCGGAGCGACGTCTTGTCCCAGGACCAGGTGACCGCCCGGGGCAAGAAGGGGGGCGGAGGGGGCTGCTCCTGGGCGAGGGCCGCGGCCGGTAGCAGCAGCGCCGCAAGCCCGAAGGCGAGCGCCGGGCCCTTCACGGAGAACCCCGGAACGCAGGCACAAAGCCCAGGATGTTGGCGAAGGCAAAGAGGAACCCTCCGGCCTTGGTGTCCATGCGCAGACCCACGTTGAACGTGAAGTCGAGGGGGACGCGGGCGAGGCCCGAGAAGGTGCGGGCAGGGTCCGAGAGGTCGCGCCGGGAAGCCAGCGCGTAGAGGCCCGCAGAGCCGAAGAGATCGACCCCGTAGATGGCGCGCCGGCTGCGGTACAGCGGGATGCGGTACTCCCCCTGGAGCCGGGCGGCGTACTCCCCGGTGCGCAGCTCGGAGATCGCGGTCTTGAAGAAATTGGGGGCAGGCCTCCGGTCGAAATTGAGATCGAGCACCCGGTCCGGGAGCAGATCGCTGAAGTCGGCGACGTAAAACTTCTCGAAGATGGGGGCGTCCCCGCCGATGGCGCCGGCGAACAGCTCCAGGCGAGCGACGTGGTTCCGGGGGAGGCTCCACCACCGCGACGCACGGACCTGGAGCTTCTCGTAGGGGTACCCGGAGCCAAACGGGGCGAGGGAGGTATCTGCCGCCAGGATCAGGTGCCAGCCCCGCGTGGGCAGCGTCGGCGTGTCGCGCGTGTCGTGGACGAAGGTGGCGCGCAGGCTGGAGAGGTAGCTGGTCCCCGGCGTCAGATCGAATTCCAGGGGCTCTCGCTCGCCCCCCCGGAGGTGCGACGCCGCCAGGGGGAGCTGGGCCGAGATCCGCTCGAACCGGTAGTCCACCCAGAGCTGCGACGAGACCGATAGATCGCGCCCCAGCCCCAGGAACCCGCCGGTTCGTGAGTACTTGGCGATGGCGAAGTCTTCCACCTTCTCGGCGCCGCTGAAGGGGTCGTCGTAGCGCACCTGGCGGTTGCCGTAGAACTCCCGCGCCGAGCTGTAGAGCAGCGTCGTGTGGGCCATCCAGGAGGTGCCGAGGAACGCCGGATCCAGGAAGCGCAGCCGGGTGCCGAGCTGGCCGTCGGCGACCACGAAGGCGCCGCCCAGGGTGATGCCGGTGCCCAGCAGGTTGGTCTCCGCCACGTCCGCGCCCCCGTAGGCGGATAGGGGTCTTGTTTTACCCTGGTCATCCGCCGTGGCGCTGAGGCCAAGCCAGAGGTCCTGGAGGACGACGGTGTTGCGCTCCTGGACCTCGATGCGGAGGACGACGGCGCCTCGCCTGGAGCCTCGCTTGAGGGACAGGGTCACCGCGCGGAAGAAGCCGGTGCCGAGGAGCCGGTAGCGGAGCAGCTCGAGCTCGGGGTCGTCGGCGCTGAGGACGGTGCCGGGTCGGAAGGGGACGTAGCGGAGGACGATCCGGTCCAGCGTCCGGACATTGCCCTGGATCTCGATGCGTTCGAGGTCGTAACGGGGCGAGGCGCGGGGGAGGTTGGCGTCGGGGGCCTCGGCGGGGGAGGCGGGAGGGGCGGCAGGCTCCTGGGCCGTGGCGATGGCGGGGGCCAGCGCGAGCGCCGGGAGCAGCGCCAGGGCACCCGGGCCGATCAGCCTGCGGAGCGAGGGAGCCACGCGGAGCTTTCGATCCCCTGGTTCAGCCCGGAGGCCAGCTCAGAGGGCGGCCCCCGAGCACGTGGAAATGCAGGTGAAACACGCTCTGCCCGCCGTGGGCCCCGGTGTTGGCCACGGTGCGGTAGCCGGTGGCCTCGATGCCGGTCTCGCGGGCGACCCGCTGGATCGCCAGGAGCAGCTCGCCGGCCAGGGCCCGGTGGCTCTCTTCCAGCTGCGCCAGGCTCTCGACGTGGATCTTGGGGATCACCAGCACGTGGACCGGCGCCTGGGGCTGGATGTCATGAAACGCCAGCACATGCTCGGTCTCGAAGAGGATCTTCGCCGGGATCTCTTTCCGGATGATCCGGCAGAACAGGCAGTCGCTCATGGGCGCAGCGTCAACCCGAGGGCACGACCCGTCAACAGGCCAGCCGCGGTCCGGCGCATTTCGGGGCCCGTCGCTCCCTCGGCGGGGGCTGGCCGAGGTCGCCCGGTTCCGGTAAGCGAGAGGCATGACCTCGCCTCCGCTGGCCCTCTCGACCGCCTCCTACGCTTACCTCCGCGACGACCTGTGCTCCCTGGCCGGGCTGGCCCACGTGCAGGTCGAGGAGCGCCGGTTCCCCGACGGCGAGCGCTACCTGCGGCTGCTGGACGACGTCTTTGACCGGGACGTGGTGCTGGTCGGCGGCACCACCAGCGACGAGGACACCCTCGAGCTCTACGACCTCGCCTGCGCCGTGGTGAAATACGGCGCCCGCCGCCTCACCCTCATCCTCCCTTACTTCGGCTACAGCACCATGGAGCGCGCCGTCAGGCCCGGCGAGGTCGTCACCGCCAAGACCCGCGCTCGCCTCCTCTCCTCGATCCCTCCCAGCTCCATGGGCAACGAGGCCCTCCTCCTCGACCTCCACAGCGAGGGCATCCCTCACTACTTCGAGGGCGCCCTCACCGCCTTCCATGTCCGCGGCACCGCCCTCATCACCGCCGCCGCCCGCCGCCTCGTCGGCCACAACGACGAGTTCGTCCTCGCCTCCACCGACGCCGGCCGCGCCAAGACCGTCGAGCACCTCGCCAACGAGCTCCGGGTCCCGGCATCGTTTGTGTACAAACGAAGGCTGGACGGCGGGCACACCGAGGTGACCGGGGTGAGCGCTCAGGTGCAGGGGCAGGACGTGGTGATCTACGACGACATGATCCGCACGGGGAGCTCGCTGGAGAACGCGGCGAGGGCGTACCTGCAGGCGGGGGCGCGGCGGATCTTCGCGGTGGCGACCCACGGTCTCTTCCCGGGGGATGCGCTGGAGAGGCTCCAGCGGTCGGGCCTGTTCCAGGCGATCCTGTGCACCGACAGCCACCCGAGGGCGCTGGCCCGGGCGGGGTCGTTTCTCCAGGTGGAGCGGGTGGCGCCGCTGTTCCTGCCGCTGCTGCGGATGGGGCAGGGCTGAGGGCGGCTCAGCCGGCGCTGTTCCTTGGGGCGCGATCGGCGCTGGACTGGGGCTCGGTCATCAGGCGCCGGATGAGGGACTGGGGGGGGGCGCCCTTGAGCACCGCGTCGGCGATGGCCGAGACGATGGGGATACGCACCTTGTGGGCCTCGGCCCAGGGGAGGAGGCGGGGGAGCAGCTCGATGGCCTCGACCCGCAGGCCGACCCGGGCCCGGGCCTCGTCGAGGGAGAGGCCCGAGGCGAGGGCGCTGCCGAGGATGACCTCGGGGCGACCGGGCTGGTTGACCGCGGCGAGGAGGTCGCCCAGGCCCGCCAGCCCCAGCAGGGTGCTCTGCTCGCCGCCGGCGGCCACGGCGATGCGCGCGGCCTCGTGGACCGCGCGGGTCGTGAAGGCGGCGATGATGCCAGGGCCCGCGCGCGATGCGAGGGCGAAGCCCTCGGCGATGGAGAGCAGGGCGGTCAGCGCGGAGGCCCACTCCAGGCCCGTGAGGTCGCGGGTCATGTAGAGGCGCAGGGCGTCGTGCTCGAAGGCCTCCCGGGAGGCGTCCAGGACCTCTTGAAAGTGGGAGCCCACGACCATGACCGAGGGCGTCCCCGCCCGGAGCTCGTCGACCAGCACCGGGCCGCCCAGGGCCCCGATGCGCCGCACCGGCGTGTGGGCCCGCACCAGCGAGGAGATGGGGGCCAGCTCGTCGCCCACCAGGCCGCGGATCCCGTGGAGCAGGAAGTGCCCGCCGTCGAGCCTCGGGCCCAGCGCCTGGAGCACCTCGGAGGCCGAGGAGCTGGGGACCGCCAGCAGGATCAGCCGCGAGGCCGCCGCCGCCCCCAGCTCGACCTCGTGCTTCAGCTCGGACCCCTCCGGCGGCGCTCGCCGGCTGACCAGCGTCACCTCCGAGCCCGCACGCCTCGCCGCCAGCGCCAGCGCCTGCCCCCAGGGCCCCCCGCCCACCACCGCCACCGTCAGTCGATCGCTCATGCTGCACCTCGCTCTCGCCTGGGCGCCAGCACGTCGAGGGCGACGCCGTGGGCCGCAAGCCGGTTCTGGTAATAAAAGACCAGCGTCGCATCGCCGATCCACAGCTCGCCGTTCACCTCCTCGAGCACCGGCGACCGGTGCGACCCCTGCCAGGCTCGCAGCGCCTCCGCCAGCAGCGTGTCCCCGTTGCCCTCCCGCACCGTGGGCCCCAGCACCACCCGGCCACGCAGCTCCTGCTCCCGCAGCGCGTCCCGCAGCCGCGTCGCGTCCGTCGCCAGCTGGGACCAGGGCACCCCGACCTTCTGCCGCACCCGCAGCAGCGTGAAGATATCGCTGGTGCCGGCGTCCTCCCGCAGGCGGTTCATCATCGCCGCCGCGATCAGGTGCGTCGGCAGGATCACCGTGTGCCGCAGGTACGCGTCGCAGATCACCTCGCCCAGCTCGCGGGTGTACTGGGCGTCCCGATCCGCATCCACCACCAGCTCGCCCCGCCGGTTCTTCAGGTACGAGAGCGGATCGATCGGGTTGCCCCGGGCGTCCAGCGAGTTCCCCTCGTCGTCCACACGGTTGCCAAAAGGGTCCACCGGCTCGCCGAAACGGATCACCACCGCCTCGTTGTGCTTGAGCATCTTGTTCGAGAACGCCACCACCTTCTCGATCCGCGACGACTCGTCGTCGTCGATGATGAACCGCGCCTTGCCCGCGTCCTGCAAGAAGTCTCCGATCAGCGTCTGCGCCTCCAGCGTCACCAGGTAGTTGATCGTCGAAGGCACGAAGAACACCTTCTTTGCCTGACCCCGCTGCGCCGTCCTCGCGAAGGCCTCCACCCCTGTCCCCGCCAGCCCCAGCTTCAGCCGCCGCTCGACCCCCCCCGACCTCGACCGCGTCCCCCCCGGGAAGAACAGCGAGTGGTACCCCTGCTCGATCAGCACGCACGAGTACACCTTCAGCACATCCTTGTAGAGCGCGTGCCGCAGCCGACGGTCCACCTTGTACGCCCCCAGGTTGTGCATGAAGAACGACAGCACCGGGTTGGTGAACAGATTCTTCCCCGCGCCGTAGGTCGCCGGCGGCAGCCCCGCCAGATCCAGCGCGTACCCGAACACGATCGAATCCATGTTCGAGAGGTGAGTCGGTACATACACCACCGTGCCCTTCTCGACCAGGCGCGCGACCTGCCGGGTGTGACCCTCGACGGTGACGCGGTCGGCGAGGGCGCGAGCGTCGAGGAGGCGCCGGAGCGAGGTGAAGGTGGCCTTGGGGGCGACGAGGGCGCCGAGGACCGGGGGCATGAGGCGCGTGGCGAGGGCGAAGACGCGGGGGTCAAAGTTCCCCGAGACGTCGTGGGCATGCTCGCGGGCGATGGCCTGGACCTCGCGGCGACGGGCGTCTGGGTCGAGGGTGCGAAGCCGGCGGGCGAGGGAGCGCCAGCGGGCCAGCTCCCCCTCGCTGTCGCTGGCGGAGAGCCGCCGCACCTCGTTGTAGATGGCGTCCTCGAGGAGGGCCGTCGGGTCCCCCACCCGCTCCATCACCCGGCGGACGACCTCGTCCTCGATGGCGCCGCGGGCGTCGTTGAACCTGAAGATCGGAGCGTCCCTTCGCATGGAGGCTTTATAGCGGCACCTCGGGGGGGAAAGGCCGCAAATTTGGCCCGGCCTCCGGGGACAAGGCAGCATCCGCCAATCCCAGGAGACCGTGCCTATGAGGTTCGTCATCAAAACGTGTCCACCCCACCGCCGCGAGGGTGCGGTTCGCACCGCCCTTGGCGCCCTGTGCCTGCTGGGGGTCCTCGGGCTCAGCGCCCCGGCCCAGGCGGGGCCGGCGACGGGTCGTGTGACCGAGGTGAAGGCGGCGGCGGTGGGGGAGGGGGCCGAGATCTCCATCCTTTGCAGCCGCCCCCCCCAGTACTCCGCCCGGGTGGCGGACCAGGGGCGCCGGATCATCCTCGATCTGAGCGACACCGAGCTGGACGGCGCCGCGCCCGCCATCACCGAGCGCGCTGGCGTCGTCGGCGGCGTCATGACCCAGACCTTCCGCAGCGAGCAGGGCCCCACCACCCGGGTGATCCTGAGCTTGCTCCAGACCGCCAGCTACCAGGTCCAGGTCAGCGGCTCCACCCTGCGGATCTCCCTGCGCCCCGCGGCGACGACCGCCCCCGGCGCCCACGAGGAGCGCCCTCGCCCCGCCGCCGAGCAGACCGCCCAGCCCCAGGAGGCCCCCTCCCTCCGCGACGTCCGCTTCCGTCGCGGCAAGGACGCGGACCGCATTCGCCTCGACCTCGCCGGTGACCCCGTCGCCTCCCCCCGCGCCTCCGGACCCACCCGCTCTCGCCTGGAAATCCGCGGCGTCAAGCTGCGCCCGGACCTCGAACGCACCCTCGACGTCGGCGCCTTCGGTGGCCTGGTCAAGAGCATCTCCACCTACCGCCAGCCCTCCAACCCCTCGACCGTCGTCGTCGAGGTCGAGCACCTCGAAGGCGTCTCCGGTGGCCTCGAGCGCGAGGGCTCTGCCCTGGTCTGGGCCTTCGCTCGCAAGGCCCCGGCCCCCAGCTCCCAGAGCGGCGTCGCCCCCGACGGCGGCGCGGCCCGCCGCACCCGCACCGTCGCCCGCGAGGAGGCCCCCGCGGACCTCCCTCGGATCGAGAGCGGCGCCGGCGAGGAGAGCTCCGCCGAGGCCAGCGCCTTCACCTCCGGCGCCCTCGCCCAGCAGCGCGGCGCCAACCCCAACGCCCAGCGCAGGTACACCGGTGCCAGGGTCGATCTTGACCTGAAGGACGCTGACATCCACAACGTGCTCCGGATCCTGGCGGACGTGGGCAAGGTGAACATCGTCACCGCCGACAACGTGAAGGGCGAGGTGACGCTGCGGCTGCGCAACGTGCCGTGGGATCAGGCGCTGGACGTGGTGCTCCAGGCCAAGGCGCTGGGCATGACCCGCCAGGGCAACATGATCCGGGTGGCCCCGCTGACCGACCTGGAAAAAGAGCGCGAGATGGCCATCGCGCGCCGCAAGCAGGAGCTGGATCTGGCGCCGGTCGAGACCCGCCTGATCCCGGTATCCTACGCGGAGGCGGGGGTGATGCAGGGGCGGGCCAAGGACCTGCTCTCGGCCCGTGGCTCCATCGCCGTCGACGACCGCACCAACGTGCTGATCGTCCGGGACGTGGCGGGCAACCTCAACCAGATCGAGGAGCTGGTCCGCTCCCTCGACACCCAGACGCCCCAGGTGCTGGTCGAGGCCCGCATCGTCGAGGCCACGAGCCGATACCTCCGCGACATCGGTATCCAGTGGGGCGGCGACGCCACGTTCTCGCCGGCCACCGGCAACCCCACGGGCCTGGCCTTCCCCAGCTCGGTCTCCGCGGTCGGCGGCGGCTACGACGCCCAGACCCCCACCGCGGGCGTCTCCCCCTTCACCCGCGTCGTTCAGAACCCCAACTTCGCGGTGAACCTGCCGGCGGCGGTGGGCACCGGGCAAGGTGGCGCGCTGGGGTTGAGCTTCGGCTCGCTCAACAACGCGATCAACCTGGCGGTGCGCCTGTCGGCGGCCGAGTCGAGCGGCATGCTGCGCATCGTGTCGAGCCCCCGCATCCTGACCCTCGACAACAAGGAAGCAACCATCGCCCAGGGCACGCTGATCCCGTTCTCGCAGATCAGCGCCCAGGGCGTGCAGACCAACTTCCAGGAAGCCAAGCTGCAGCTCAAGGTGCGCCCCCACGTGACCTCCGATGGGAGCATCTCGATGCACGTCAAGATCAACCGCGACGAGCCCGACTTCAACCAGACCTCGGCGCGTGGTGACCCGACGATCCTCAAGCGCGAGGCGGAGACGGACCTGCTGATCATGGACGGCCACACCGCGGTCATCGGCGGCATCTTCACCCGCAACACGGGCCGCAACCTGGACCAGGTGCCGTTCTTTGGCGACATCCCGCTGCTGGGGGTGCTGTTCCAGCGCCGCCGCGCCAGCGACAGCCGGAGCGAGCTGGTGATCTTCCTGTCTCCCCGCATCGTCAACCGGGCCGAGGCGCTGGGGCGCTGAACGCTCCCCCCTCGGCGTGGGCGGGGCAGCCCCGGCAGGGGCCCTCTGGGTGAGTACGACCCCACAGGGCCCCGACCGCAGCAACGCACACAGGCAGGAGGGCCTTGCCCGTGGGATCGTGCGCCAGCCCCCGCAGGCGCCTAGGTCGACGCCCACGAAACCCGTCCACGTCCACGGAACCCGTCCACGTGGCCGTGGCCGTGGCCGTGGCCGTGCTACAGGTAGGGTCAGCAGGAAAACTGCGCGAGAAGTCTCATGGGCAGGGCTGTTTCCACCCCAAATACCTCCACCCATTGAAGAGAACCCCGATGAAATACGCCTACACCTTTGCCTTGTTCGGTTCCCTGGCCTGCACCTCGACACCGGCAGAGCCCCCTCCTTCCTCTCCTGCTCAGGGCGGTTCTCCCTCTGTCGCTGGTGCCTCTGGCAATACCTCTCTGGCAGGGTCTTCCTCCGCTGGTTCCGCAGGGCAACCTTCTGCGGGGGCTGGTGGCATTGCGGGTGCTCAGGGAGGCTTTGCTGGGCAGGCGGGTAGCTCCTTG
>JALOQB010000416.1 GCA_025453595.1 Polyangiaceae bacterium | reverse complement strand
GCCCGCGCAGGGCGGCGCAGGGCAAGGAAGCGGCGGCGCAGGGCAAGGAAGCGGTGGCGCAGGGCAGGGCGGGCAGGCGGGGCAGGCGGGGCAGGCGGGGCAGGCGGGGGCACCGGTGGCGAGCGGTGGTCAAGGGCAGGGGGGGGCAGGGCAAGGGGCCGCTGCGTGCGGCACGGACCTGGAGTTCCCCCATGAGGCAGAGGAGGTGACCTGCTGCGTGGCGGTGGTGCAGCAAGCCTTCCCGGCGTCGCTGGCGGAGCCAGGACCTGGCGAGCTGACCGGGGAGCAGGCCGCCTGTTGCCGCGTGGTGGTGGAGACGCGGGACAAGGCTGTCCCCGGGGCTGGGGAGGAGATCCCCTGGGAGCTGGCGTACCGCTGTTGCCCCTTCTTGAACACCCAGGAACCGTTCAGCCCGACCTGCACGCCCTGGGGCCCACCGACGCCGCCTTTCCTTGATGCCTCGCTGCTGGACGGTCGCTGGCAGGAGGTGGCGTGATGGCCACGCTGGACCTGCGGTCCCTGGCCCGGGAGCGTCGCCCTGAGGTCCCGGAGCTTCCGGAGCTGACCGGCAGCGCGGTGGCGACCTGGCGCGGTCGCATGGTGAACGAGCACGGCTCCGCGCGGGTCTTCGAGGCGCTGGCGCTCCAGATGCGGTCGGCATCCTTCGACGCGGAGCTGGTGGACACCTGCGCGGGCTTCGCGGAAGAAGAGCGGCGCCACGGGGTCCTCTGTGGCGCCGTCGTCGAGGCCCTCGGGGGAGAGGCGATCGCGGAGGCGCTGGACGAGCAGCCCTTCCCGCTGCACCCCGACGTGGAACCGATCGAGGGCGTGCTGCGTAACCTGCTCTCGATCTCGTGCCTGAGCGAGACCGTGGCGGTGTCGCTCATCGGCGCCGAGCGCCTGGCGATGCCCGAGGGGGCGCTCCGGGAGCTGCTGTCCACCATCTGGGCCGACGAGGTCGGTCACGCGCGTTTTGGCTGGGCCATCGTGTCCCGGCGGGTGCCATCCCTTGACCCGGCGGCGCGCCACCGCCTGGGGGTGTACCTGCAGGTCGCCCTGGCGCACCTGGAGCGCCACGAGCTCGCGCATCTGCCGCTTGCAGCCTGCCCCCCTGCCGAGGGGGCGGCCCTGGGGCTCTGCTCCGGTCGGGAGGCGAGGGCGCTCTTCTTCGACACCGTCTCCGGGGTGATCTTGCCCCGACTGCAGGCGCTGGGGCTCCCGGCCATCGAGGCCTGGCGGCGACGTGGTCAGGGAGAGCTGCGCGCCGCCGGGTTAGGGTGATCTCCCTACCGGTGGTTTGTGCACGGGACCGCGACACGGTTGTCAGAGCGCGCGGACGGGTTGTGCCGACAGGCAACCCACGGTGTCAGGATTTTCCGGACTCTTTCGTGGAAGAAGCGGCACATTTCGGCGGTTCGCTGTGCAAGCACGGTCCTTGCCGTCCGTTGTAGCAACCGAGGTCAACCCCCATGCTCCCCCACCGCGTTCTCCCACTCTTCGACGAGGAGGCTCCCCCCTCCAGCGGGCCGCCCACGATGCGCTCCGCACGTTTCGAGGTGGCGCCGGTGGCCTCGCTGCCTCCCCCTTCCGCCGATCCGCCCTCGGACGGCTACATGCCCGTGCTGGAGCGTTCCGACGTGATCCAGGCGGTCCAGCGCAGGAGCGTGCCAGACGAGGCGATCGAGCTGAGCGACGAGGACCTCGAGATCCTGTTCGACGAGGAGGCGCTCTTCGAGGAGTGCGGGCCTGACACCGAGCGAATGGCAGCGCCCGCGGCCTTCGATTCCGAGCCGCCCCCCACGCTGCGCAGCTCGGCGTTCTGAGCGCCGTCGCCTCGGGCCCGCGTGTCAATGCAGGACGCGCTGGACCAGCAGGATGGCCGTCACCCCCAGCCCCACGCCCAGCAAGACGCCCCCCCAGCCTCCCCCGACCGCAGGCGCTGCCGTGGGGACCGAGCGTGTCGGGAAGACCAGCGAGCGGATGCGACGGGCCTCCACGTCGATCACGAGCACCCCGTCGACCTTGCAGGCGATCAGGTACTCGAGGAGCTGGCGGCGCGTGGACGAGGTGAGCGGATCCGGCGCGCTGTTCCCGGTCTTCACGTCGCCGATGTAACGCCTGCCGTCGCGCTCCAGCACCAGGTCGGGTCGCAGGGTGACGCTCGCGGGCCGCCCGTCGACCCGCAAGGTCCAGGTGTATTCGGGCTGCACCGCCAGGATCCGGTACCCTTGCTCCTGCACGAAGCGCTCGGCGGCTCGCTCCCCCTGGATGGCCCGGGCTACCCGGCGCTTCGCGCGCCGCGAGGGCTCGCCCTGGAGCCAGAGGATCCGGGCCGTCTGGGCCACCGCGACCAGGGCAAACAGCGCGGCGAGGCCCAGCAGGAGATCGCCGCTGGGGGGGGCCGAAACCCGGGGAAGGTAGGGAACTTCAGGGGTCGCCAGGGTCGGGCTGGCGCTCCCAGGAGCAGCCTTCGGCGCCTTCGCGGCCGCACTGCTCGCGGAAGGTGGCCGACTTGCCACAACCCGCCACCCACCGGCTCCGTTCGTCGAGGGTGCGGTAGCGGAGGTTGTCCGCGGGGCAGTTGAATTCGCGGGCGGCGGTGGCACGTAGCTGGGCCTGGGTGGCGTGGGGAGTGCACCCCCAGCCGGTGGCCGCCAGCCCCAGGCCGAGGAGTCGCCAGGATGGGCGCATCCATCGATCTTGCTCGATCCGACCGCTCCCGGCCAACTTCCTCGCGGAACTCTGTAGGACCCGGGGGCCGGCCACCGTCCAAGGGGCGAGCCCGGAAGGCTGGCTCAGGATAAGGTGCGCCGCGATGAAACGATGGATCGGGGTGTTGTTCGCGCTGCTCGCCCTGGGCGGGGCCGGCTGGTTCGGCCTGACCCGCTGGAAGGCCAGCCCTGCCGCGGCCATCCAGTACAAGACGGCGCCGCTGGAGCGGGGGGATCTGCGCGCCAGCGTGACCGCGACCGGGACCCTCTCGGCGGTGGTGACCGTGCAGGTGGGTAGCCAGGTCTCGGGTCGTCTCTCCGAGGTGCTCGTCGATTTCGGGAGCCCGGTGAAGAAAGGCCAGATCCTTGCGCGCATCGATCCAGAGCTGCTCCGGGCGGCGGCCTCGCGCGATCGGGCCAGCCTCTCGGTCGCCCAGGGGAGCCTGGCCCGGGCCCGCGCCAACCTCGCCGGCGCCGAGCTGCGCCGCGACCGGGCGAAGAACCTGGTCGAGCAGGGGGTCGGCAACCGCTCGGACCTCGAGGACGCGAAGGTCAGCCTGGACGCGGCCCGGGCGGACGTGCAGGTGGCTCGCGGTCAGGTCGAGCAGGCGAACGCCGCCCTCAAGCAGTCCGAGATCAACCTGAACAACGCCGTCATCTCGTCGCCGGTCGATGGCGTGGTGATCTCCCGCACGGTGGACGTGGGGCAGACCGTGGCCGCCTCCCTCCAGGCCCCCACGCTCTTCACCATCGCCGGAGATCTGCGGAAAATGCAGGTCGATACCAGCGTGGCCGAGGCCGACGTGGGGAAGATCAAGGCCGGCATGGCGGCCCTCTTCACCGTCGATGCCTTCCCGGGGGAGACCTTCAAGGGCTCCGTGCGGCAGATCCGCGACGCCGCCCAGACGGTCCAGAACGTCGTGACGTACAACGCGGTCATCGACGTCGACAACCCCGAGCTGCACCTCAAGCCGGGGATGACCGCCAACGTGCGCTTTGTCTACGCCGAGCGCGAGGGGGTGCTGCGGGTCGCCAACGCGGCGCTTCGCTTCCGGCCTCCGGCCGAGGCCCTGCCCTCCGGCAGCGCCCCCGGACGCCAGCGCCCTCCGGGGGAACCTCGCGGCGAGGGCAGGGGAGAGAAGGGCCGCGGCGAGCGCCCTCGCGTGGTCTGGGTGCTGCGCGACGGCAAGCCGCAGCGGGTGCGGGTCAAGCTCGGGGTCTCCGACGGCTCCTTCACCGAGATCGTCGAGGGCGAGCTCAACGAAGGGGATGCGATCATCACCGACGCCGACGCCCCCGCGGAGCGGCCAGCCCCGGCGCTCCCCGGGGCCGCCCCCGGCGGGGCTCAGAACCGCGGCATGCGGCGGGTCCTGTGAGGTCGCGATGAGCTTCTTCCAGATCTTCCGCGTCGCCCTCCGCGCCCTCTTTCGCAACAAGATGCGCTCGTTCCTCACCATGCTCGGCATCATCATCGGCGTCGCCGCGGTCATCGCCATGGTCGCCATCGGCGAGGGCGCCAAGGCCCAGGTCGAGGCGGCCTTCGCCTCCATGGGCACCAACCTGCTGATCCTGATGCCCGGCTCCACCAGCTCCGGCGGCGTCCAGGGCGGCTTTGGCTCCCAGCCCACCCTCACCTGGGACGACCTCCGCGCCATCCAGACCGAGCTCTCCTCCGTCAAGGCCGCCTCCCCTCAGCTCCGCATGAACGGCCAGATCCTCGCCGAGGAAGGCAACTGGAGCTCCACCATCTACGGCGTCAGCCCCGAGTACTTCGACATCCGTAGCTGGAAGATGGCCAGCGGTGAGCGCTTCTCCGCCGCCGACGTCGAGGCCAGCAACAAGGTCCTCATCCTGGGGCAGACCGTCGTCTCCAGGCTTTTTGGCGAGGGCGCTGACCCGGTGGGGCAGACCGTTCGTGTACGAAATATCCCCTTCGTGGTCGTCGCGGTGATGGAGCGAAAAGGGCAATCCGCCCAGGGGCAGGACTACGACGACGCGGTGTTCATGCCCTACACCACCTTCCGCGGGAAGCTCCAGGGGGGGCTGCGCAAGTACCTCAGCGGGGTCGTGTTCATCGGGGCCACCTCCGCCGACGCCACCGCGAGGGCCGAGAAAGACATCGCCGCGCTCCTGCGGGACCGGCACAACCTGCCCCCCGGAGAGCCCGATGATTTCTCGGTCCGCAACCTCTCCGAGATCGCCGAGGCCCAGCAGGAAGGCACCCGGACCCTCACCACCCTCCTGGCCAGCATCGCCGCGGTCTCCCTGCTCGTGGGGGGCATCGGCATCATGAACATCATGCTGGTCAGCGTCACCGAGCGCACCCGGGAGGTGGGCCTGCGCATGGCCATCGGCGCCCGCCGCCGCGACATCCTCGCCCAGTTCCTCACCGAGGCCCTGGTGCTCTCCGCCATCGGGGGCCTCCTCGGCGTGGGCATCGGCCTCCTTGTCGCCCAGCAGCTCGCCTCCCGCTTCGGCTGGCAGACCCTTGTCCGCCCCGACATCGTCCTCACCTCGGTCGTCTTCAGCGGCGTCGTGGGCATTGTTTTCGGCCTCTACCCTGCCCGCAAGGCCGCCTCCCTCGACCCGATCGAGGCCCTCCGCTTCGAGTGACCCAGGAGCTGTGCTAGGCCACCGCCGCCATGCGGCGTCCTCGCCTTGCCCTCCTGTCCCTCCTCGGGTGCCTGTCCTCGCCCTCCATCCTCCACGCCGAGGAGCCCGTGGATCGGCACGGCGTCGTGCTCGACTTGCCCCTCGTCGACCTGCCCTTCAACGCACGCCATGGCTTCTCCTGGCCCGGGATGCCCCAGTCGCTGGCGCTCTCCGCTTCCGCCTACCAGCTCCTGCACGGAGGGCTCGGCCACGCCTTCGACCCTTACGAGGGCGAGTGGTGGCAGCGGCTCCTGGGGAAGGGC
>JALOQB010000109.1 GCA_025453595.1 Polyangiaceae bacterium | reverse complement strand
CCGGGAAGGGCATCTGACCCTTGAGGTCACCGACGAGACAGGGCAAACCCTGCTCAACGAGCGGCTGCCGATCAAGCCGGCCCGCAAGACAAGCAAGACCCGAGGAACCCATGCTGCGCCACGATGACCCCCACGACGAGCCCTCCGCTGGCCCCCTCGACCCCGGCGAGCGCCTGGTCGGCGGCCCCTGGCGCCTGATCGTCTGGGGCCCCGGGCGCTCCCTGGCCGGCGGCCCCCTGCTGCTCACCGATCAGGCCCTCCGCTTCACCCCGGCCTGGGCCGGCCTGGACGCCGTGCGCCCGGCCAGCGGCCCCCCCTCGGCCCCCCCGCTCCGGGCGCCTCGCGCCAGCATCGCCCGCGTCACCTGGGAACATTCCCTCTTCTTCCTGAGGAACCTTCGTATGGAATTTCTGGACATCGCCCCGATCCACGTGCTCGGCGGCAAGGAGGAGCTGCGGCAGCTCGCGGAAGCCCTCGGGGTGCGCTCGTGAGGGCGCGGCGAGCGGCAGCGCTGGTGGCCGCGGGGGCGCTGGTGGCCGCGGGGGCGCTGGCGCAGCAGCCAGCGACGAGCGGGTCCGCGGGCAGGGGGGCGCCGGCGGCGAGCGCGTCGGCGCGGGCGGGGGCGAGCGCGTCGGCGCCGGTGGCGGGGGCGAGCGGGTCAGCGCTGCCAGCCGGGCACCCGCCGGTGAACGATCTGCCGCCCGGGCACCCGCCAGCAGGCGGAGGTCAGGGGGGCGCGGGGCGCTTCCGGGCACCGCTGAACAGCCAGGCCAAGGAAGACCCGACGCTGCCGGCGGGGACGATCGTGATCGAGCTACGGGACGGCGAGGGGGTGCCGCTGCCGGGGCGCGACGTGTTTTTGGGCATCGTGGAGAACTCGGTGGCCAAGGGCGAATCGAGGCAGAAGAAGCAGGCGAAGACCGACGCGTCGGGGAACGCGCGCTTCGACGGGCTCGATACCGGCTCGACCTTCGCATACCGCGCATCGACGATCCGGGACGGGGCCACCTACGCGGCGCCGCCCTTCAACTTCCCGCAGGCGGGGGGCATGAAGGCCGAGCTGTACGCCTACCCGGTGACCACCGACGTGAGCCAGGCGTCCATCGCGGCCCAGGGCATCGCGTACCTCGAGCTCAAGGACGAGGTCATCCAGATCGAGATGGCGTACCGGGTCTACAACCTGGGCAGCACCACCTGGCTCGCCTCGGGGGTCGAGGTGCCGCTGCCACCGGGCTTCAAGGCCTTCAACGCCCAGCGTGCGATGAGCGACCAGGTGTGGGAGGGTTCTCCGCAGGGCACGCGCTTCCGGGGCACCCTGGCGCCGGGGATGCATGACACCGCCTTCCGCTTCCAGATCCCCTACCCGGAGAACGGCGAGGCCGAGATCTCCTTGGGGCTCTTGCCCCATGTGCAGGCGATGCGGGTCATCTCCGACGCCCCCCGGGGGATGGAGCTGGAGGTGGATGGGTTCCCGCAGGGGAGCCCGTCGACCAACGGGAACGGGCAGCGGGTGCTGGTGACCGAGAAAGAGCTGCCGCGGATGGATCCGAATTTCCGCAAGGTGCAGATCCGGCTGCAGAACCTGCCGATGCGCCCGCGAGGCCGGTGGTACGCGCTGGGGGCGGCGCTGGTGGCGCTGGCGGCAGGGCTGGCGTACGCGGCGCAGGCGAAGCGGGGCAAGGCGCAGTCCGAGCAGGACCTGGCGCTCGCGCGGGAGCGGCTGCTGGAGGAGCTGGAGCGGCTGGAGCGGGACCGGGCCTCCGGCGAGGTGGGACCGCGGACCTACGAGGCGGCCCGGCGGTCGATGCTGGACGCGCTCGCGCGGCTCCTGCAGGCGAGCGAGGGGGCTCAGGGGCCGGTGCAGAGGCCGTAGTCAGGCCCCTGCTTGGCGCAGGTCTCCTCGCCCTCGCAGGCGGGGGCGGCGAGGTCGCAGAGGCGGAAGCAGCGGGTGGCGCCCCCGAGCTTGAAGCAGGAGGAGCCGGCCACGCAATCGCTGGCGAAGGCGCACTCTTCCCCGATGGCCTTGCTGCCGGGGGTGTCGCACTTGTTGCCGGAGGTCTGGGGGTAGCACCCCTCGCCGGCCGCGCAGCCGGTCTGGGAGCCAGGCTTGCACTCGTCAACCTTGGCCTCGCAGACCTTGAATTCAGAGCCGTCCGGGCCATCGATGACGAGGGAGCAGGTGCGGTCGCCCTGGCAGTCGGGGGTGGTCGAGCAGAAGCGAGCGCACGATTTCTGGATGCAGACCAGGCCGGGGGCGCAGTTGTCGCCGACCTGATCGGCGCCGCAGGGCTGGCCTTCCTGCACAGCGCCGCTGTCGTCGCAGAAGAAGCCGTCGGCGAGCAGGGCGCACTTGAGGGCGCAGGCCGCGGGGGCCAGGGGATCGCAGGCGATCAGCGCGGCACTGCCGCCGCTGCCGGCCGCTGCACCGCCGCCGCTCGAGCCCGAGGCGCCCGCGTCGCCCCCGACGCCCGCGCCGCCCTGGGCCTGGCCTGCCTCGCCGCCGACCCCTCCGCCTGCACCTGCCGCGCCGCCGGTGGCCAGGGGATCGGCGGCCTCCGGATCGCCCTCGCCCTCGGCGCAGGCGGCCACGGCGGTGAGCAAAAGCAAGGAGGCAGCGAGGATTCTGGGGTATGTCGGGGGCATGAGCGCCAGGCAAATTGCCACAGAACGGGGGGCTACGTCGCGGGGTCCGGGGCGAGCCATCGCCCTGCTGCTTGTGCTGGCGGCCTGCGCTGCCCCTCCAGCCCCGCCGCGGCGCCCCCTCGGCGAGCCCGCGCCGACCGCCTCGACCTCGGCGCAGGCCCAGTGGTTGCGCTCGCCATGACACGGCGCCCCTGGCGGCCCGGTCGCCCTGGTTCTATGGAAGCCCCATGCGCGTGATCGACCACGAAGAAGAGATTGTCCGGCTCAAGAAGGAGCGCAACGCCATCATCCTGGCTCACTACTACCAGGACGGTGAAATCCAGGATGTCGCGGATTTCATCGGCGATTCGCTCCAGCTCGCGCAGGCGGCGCGCTCGGCGAAGGCCGACGTCATCTGCTTCGCGGGGGTGCATTTCATGGCCGAGACGGCCAAGATCCTGAACCCGGAGCGGATCGTGGTGATCCCCGATCTGGACGCCGGATGCTCGCTGGCGGACGGCTGCCCGGCCGAGCGCTTTCGCCAGTGGAAGGCCCGGCATCCGGGGGCCGTCACGGTGTCGTACATCAACTGCTCGGCGGCGGTGAAGGCCGAGAGCGACTACATCTGCACGTCCTCGAACGCCGAGAAGATCGTCCGCGCGATCCCCGCCGACAAGACCATCCTCTTCGCCCCGGACCGGAACCTCGGCCGCCACGTCGAGAAGGTGACCGGCCGCACCATGATCCACTGGCCCGGGAGCTGCCTTGTCCACGAGACCTTCAGCGAGCGAAAGATCATCGCCCTGCTGGAGCGCCACCCGGGGGCCGAGGTGATCGCCCACCCCGAGTGCGAGGACGGGATCCTGCGCCACGCCTCCTTCATCGGCAGCACCACCGCCCTGCTCAAGTACGCCGTCTCCAGCCCCAAGCAGCGCTTCATCGTGGCCACCGAGCCCGGCATCCTGCACCAGATGAAGAAGCAGGCCCCCGACAAGGAGTACATCCCGGCTCCCCCGATGAACGAGCGCTGCGCCTGCAACGAGTGCCCCCACATGAAGCGCAACACCCTCGAGAAGGTCTACCTCGCGCTCCGTGACCTCCAGCCTCGCATCGAGATGGATGCCTCCCTCCGGGAGCGCGCCCGCCTCCCCATCGATCGCATGCTCGCCCTGTCGTGAACCCGCCCGGGTGGGAGGTCATGCTACCCTCGCCCCATGCTCTCGCGATCCTGGCTTGCCGTCTCCTCCCTCGCCGCGCTGGGAGCTGCGGTCTTCCTGCTCCGCCCCTCGCAACCCCCCGCCCCGCCAGCGGCGCCCCTCCCCGCCCCCGCCGCCAGCACGCCGCGCCAGCCCACGACCGAGGAGGGGTGGCGCAAGGCCCTCGCCGGGAGCGAGGAGATCGAGGAAAAATTCTCGAAATTTCGCCGCGATCTCTGGGTCTTTCAGCGCTCTTACCCGACCGGTCGGGTCCCCGAAGGGGCCTACCGTCGCGCCGAGGTTGCCCACCGGAAGCTGCGCTCCAGCCAGGCGCTTACGCCCAAAAAACCCGGGGCGCCCGAGCCGACCGATCCGCCGCCCCCACCTGTATGGAAGTCCCGGGGTCCCTCGCCGGTGGACACGACGCCCAGCGGGCTGACCACGCTGAAGTCGGCGTCGGGGCGCGCGACGGCGCTGGCGATCCACCCGACGAAGCCGGCGACGCTGTACCTGGGGACGGCCCAGGGGGGTGTATGGAAGAGCGAGAACGGAGGGGTCTCCTGGCAACCGCTGACGGACGATCAGCCGTCGCTGGCGGTGGGGTCGCTGCTGCTGGACCCGACCGATCCGGAGACGGTCTACGCGGGCACCGGCGAGGGGCACATCGGGGGGATCTCGTACGCAGGGCGAGGGCTGCTCAGGTCGAAGGATGGAGGTACGACCTGGAGCCGCCCGGCAGGGGAGCGCTTCTCCGGCGTGTCGATCGTGAAGCTCGACAGCGGCAAGGGGGGCAAGCGGCTCTACCTGGCGACGATGTTCGACGCGGCGGGCGAGGGGTACTGCAACAACACCTACTACGACCGCCCGGACCAGGGCCTCTTCGCCTCCGACGACGGGGGCGCCACCTGGGTCGAGCTGCTCAAGGGCCCGGTCACCGACTTCGAGATCGACGGCTCGGGGGCCCAGCCGATCCTCTACGTGGCCCGCTACAAGGAAGGGGTCTGGAAGCTCGTCGATGACGGGGCAACACCGGCGCTCAAGCTGCCCTTCCCGGACGCCAAGACCCAGCCCGCGGCCCTCGGGGTCCACCTCGCCCTCGCCCCCTCCGACCCCAAGGTGATCTACGCCAGCCCGACGATCACCACGGACGGCTTCACCAGCGCCCGCGGCACCCTCTACCTCTCCAAGGACGGCGGCGAATCGTGGGCCGAGCTCCCCGGCGCCCCGGACCACTGCGCCCAGCAGTGTGACTACGACAACGCCGTCGTCGTCCACCCCCAGGACCCGGGCACGGTCTACTTCGGCGGCAGCCTCTGCGCCGTCTGGAAGCTCACCGGCGGCACCGGCCCCTCCCCCCAGTTCACCGCCGTCTCCCTCCCCGGAAAAAGCTGCGACAACGCCGGCGAGATCTGGACCACCGGCAGCGTCCACCCGGACCTCCATTACCTCGCCTTCGCCCCCGATAACCCCGAGAACATCTACGCCATCAGCGACGGCGGCGTCGGCCTCTCCAGCGACGGCGGCCTCACCTGGTCCGCACTCAACGAGGGCCTCGCCACCCTCCAGTTCTACGGCGCTTGCCTCCACCCCAAGGACCCGGACGTCATCCTCGGTGGCACCCAGGACAACGGCGTCGTCCTCACCAGCGGCGGCCAGATCTGGAACGGCATCATCACCGGCGATGGCCTCAACTGCGTCCTCGGCAACGACCAGAGCGTCCTCTTCACCATGCTCGGCGGCTTCACCATCCGCACCAAGCTCGCAGGCTCCTTCGTCGACTGGAACACCTTCCAGGTCGGATTCGACCCTTCTTGCAGCTACCCCGAGGCGGACGGCTGCGGCGAGGCGACGGCCTACTTCCCCGTGACGGCCTTTGACCCGGCGGACCCGGCGGTGGTGTTCCTGGGCTCGCACCGCCTCTGGCGCTCGAAGGAAGGCGGAGCCCCCGGTACCTGGAGCACCCTCTCCCAGGACCTCACCTCCGGCACCCAGGGCATGCCCTGTTCCTACCCGGGGGTGAGCTTCTTCACGCAGGACATCCTCACCGGGATCGCCGTCAGCCCGGGTGCACAGAACCTCCATACGATCAGCGCCGGGGGCCGGGTGGCGTCGTCCTACGACGGAGGGGCGAGCTGGAGCGAGGGGGTCAACCAGGGGCTACCGAAGCGCTACGGCTCCGGGGTGGCGGTGGATCCGGAGAAACCGACCACGGTGTACGCGACCTTCTCCGGCTTCAGCGAGGCGACGCCGGAGGCCCCGGGGCACGTGTTCCGCTCCGACGACGGAGGCAAGAGCTGGAAGGGCTTCGAGCCCGGAGGCATCGACATCCCGGCCAACGCCGTGGCGACGCACCCACTCAGCAGCGACGTGGTGTTTGTCGGCACCGACCTGGGCGTGATGGCCTCCTACGACGGCGGCACCACCTGGAGCGACACGGGGCTGGGGTTCCCCAACACCGCGGTCTACTGGCTGGGTTACCACGCCCGCTCCGGGCAGCTGATGGCGGCCACCCACGGCCGGGGCGTCTGGGCGATCTCCTTCCCCCGGAAGCTCGCCGTCGCCCCCGTCCAGCTCGCCTTCACCTCCGACGACCTCAAGCCCCAGCCTCTCTCGGTGCAGAACACCGGCCACCCCGCCAGCTTGCTGCGGGTCAGCGCCAAGTCCTCCGCGCCCTGGCTCCAGGTCCCCACCGGGGAGCTCCAGATCGGCGCCAAGAAGCCCGTAGATCTCCCGGTGACGGTCAAGCCCGAGGGCCTCGCGCCGGGGCCTTACACCGCGACCATCACCCTGTCCCCCGCCGTCGAGGGGCAGCCCCTCACCGTCGAGGTAACCCTCACCGTCTCCGCCGCAGGTCAGGGCGGCGCCGCAGGCTCCGGGCAGGCCGGGGCCGCCGGGCAGGCCGGGGCCGCCGGATCATCTGGAAGCTCCGGACAGAGCGGGGGCGGTGGATCCTCCGGAAGCTCCGGACAGGCCGGGGGCGGACAGGCGGGGGCCGCCGGGTCTGGAGCGGCAGGTACGGCGGGGACCGCGGGGCAGGCCGGTCTATCCGGAAGCTCCGGACAGCCAGCAACACCGGCGCCGCGGGCGAGCGAGGACAGCGGCTGCGGCTGCCGCCAGGCGGGCCAGGGTCAGGGCGGAGCGGCGTGGGGGCTGGTCGCGCTGGGGCTGGCGGCGGCGCGGCGGCGGCGGCGCTAGCGAGGGGATCCGGAGAGGTCTGTTGCGTCAGCGCCAGGGGGGAGCAGGTCGCTCGGGCTGAGGGTGAAGGAGAGAAGGGGGTAAGTGAAATCGGTCTCGCTGTTCTCCTGGCGCCGGAGCAGGAAGAAGGCGCGGCGCTGCTCGTCGTCGGCGAGGGAGAGGCCCGTCCCGTCGGGGAGCAGGGGGGAGCCGTGGGCCCACCGGAGCAGGGTCTTCGAGGTGCGGAAGGTGAGGCCGAGCCAGTCGCTGGACGGGGCGCCGGAGGTGAGGGCAATGGAGTGGGTGAAGCGCCGGTTGGTGTCGAGGGAGAAGGCGACAACGCTGGCGTGAGGCAGCAGGATCTCGGAGGTGGGGCCGCCCGGATGCTTGGGTTTGATGAGGAGCCGACGGGAGGGACGCGCAGGGTTCTGGTAGCAGGAAAAGAGGGCAATCCAGGAGTCGGGGGCCAGGTCGAGGGCCTGATCCGAGTGGTGCTTCATGGAGGAGTAGGCGCCGGTGTAGTGCTCGATCAGCGCGTTGTTGAACCGGAGAGGGAGGGGGCCGGTGCGCTGGATCTCCTCCGCGAGGCGGTCGTGGAGGTCGAGGAAGGGCTGCACCGGGCGCCGGTAGGACGTGGTGGTGCGGACCAGCGGGACAGCGCCGTGGGGGCCCGGCTTGACCAGGACGGTGCCGCGCCGCCCCTTGCCCAGCTCCTCGAAGCAAGCGGAGGCCATCAGGGCCTCGAAGAGGTGGTCCGGGGCGGGCAGCGACCAGCGAAGAAACCCCTCAGCCACGGGGGTCCGGCGCCAGGTAGTCGCCCCTGTTCATGCTGAAACGAAAGCGATCGCCGTAGTCGATGAAGCCAGAGGTGCGGTTCTCGGCGGCGTAGAGCTCACGCAGGGCGAGGGTGCCTTCAGGGGTCGGGGGCTCCAGCGGGACAAGCTGGCCATCGAGCCGGAGAAAGGTGGCGCCATCCCGGTGAATTGCCTCGGTCTTCGAGCACCGGACGACGTAGCCAAGGCGCGTGGGGAGCACCCCGGCGTCGAGGATCGAGGGCTGGATCTCGTGGGTGTAAAACCGGTTGGTCGAGAGCGGCATGAAGAACACCGAGTTCGGGTACAGCGTGAGGGAGAACTCGCGGGGGAGCGCGGCCTCACGCGCTGCCTCCTTGAGGCGAAAGTGAAGCCGGGTCAGCCCTGTTTTCCCCTTGTAACCGTGGTCAAACGGGCCGATCGGGGCGAGCTTCGAGAGGTCATCGTAGAAGGTGCAGAAGGCCATGATGCCGCGGGTCGGCATGTCCTTGGTCTTGTCGGCGTGGGCCGAGATCCGGGCCTTGGTCTGCCCTTGCCCCTCGCGCGCGGGCCTGCTCGCGTAGACCTGGGCGAGCACGTGGTTGAGCGGGGCCTGATCGCGAAAAATCAGGGCGGCCTCGCGGTTGAGGGCGTCGACGATGCGCCGATCGGTGGCGCGAAAATTCTCGGTCGGCCCCGACAGGTTGGTCGAGCAGCGAAGCAGGTGAAAATGGAGCGCATCCCCCTGCTGCGAGACGGGCGTCAGGTAGACCCCGGTGCGGTGGGCCGTGGAGGGTTTTGCCGACTCGGTGAGGGACTGGAAGGTGTGCTCTGCGCAGATTTTCCTGAAGCAGTCGGCGTCGTCAAAGAAGCGTCGAAAGTAGACGCCGGCCCCCCCGATGCGGACCGGGACACGCCCCAGGCTGACCAGCTCGAAGCCCCTCCCCTCGTGGTTGCAGGAGAGCTCCTGGATCACGAGGACACGGGCAGCCTGCTCCGGGTGGTGGCGCGAGATGTCGCCGGTCAGGTAGACGATCTTGCCCTCGACATCCGCGGGGAGCGTGGGGACAACAGCGCCAAAGAAATCGAAATCCAGCGGACGATCGGCGACAAGCAGGTGGCGATCGTCCACCAGGGAGGCTTCCGGGAGCGACATCTCATCCATGCATCGAGAATGTAGCGCACGCAGCTCCCGCGTCTCTCTCTGTCCCCGGGGTCTCCTGTACTGACGGCAATACAGGGGTGCCCGGGGGCTCATGCCACGGACAGCCTGGCAAGAACACGTCAAGGCATGCTTAATGCCGGTCCCATGATTCCATCCTGGCGAGATCCCTGGAGCCTGTGTGTCACGAAGCATATTTCGGCCCAACTGGGCCTTGTGGTGCTTCTGGAGCTGGGTGGTTGCATGGCAGCGCGTGGCGGTGGGGCCTCGCCCCCTGCGGCGGATGCCCGGAACGCGGAGATCAAGACAACGGGAAACCCGAGGCCCGCCCAGGTCATCGCATCTACCCTCGTGACGGCGGATCCCTCGGGTCGAGTTCTGCTCGAATCCGACGCGAGGCTCTACCCCACAGCGGCCAGCGCTCAGGCCTCCAGCGCGAGGTCGAAGGTGCCAGGCTTCCCCGGGGGCTACCACGGTCCGTACCGTGTGGTGTCGAACGAAGGAGACGTGGTGCGAGTGACGAGCGCGCCGCCGTCTCCTCAAGCCACGGACTGCGCGGACCCATTTGCCTTGCCGAAGGATGGGCCTCGACTGCGCTACACCATCGAGGCGTTTGTGCCACGCACCGCCCTTGTGGCACGGCTGACCCAGGCGATGCGAATCGAGCACCCTGACGGGACAGGTGCGGTTGCCGAGGCCGGAGCTCCGCTTCGGGTGTTCTCGGATGGCCATGGCGAGCTGTTCGATGCAACGCTTGCCAGCATCGTGGGCCCAGTCCCCCGTGAGCATATCGGGCTGGGCTCCGCGGAGAATGCGGCCACGGAGAACAGCCCGACGGCATGGTCACGAAGGTTGACCCCCCTCCTTTGCACTCCAGGTCCCATGAGTATCAAGGAGTGGGAGGAGCAGAGGAAGCAGAACCGCGAGGTCTCCGAGGCCCGTGAGCGTGCAGAACGTGCTGCCAGCGCGTACCAGGATTGCCTCGAACGCAAGGCCCAGGCACCATCACCTCCGAAGCCATCCGGCGCCCTCGGGCCCGTGGGTCTGTCGCGTTCCTGCGAGCAGATTCGCGACGACAGCATGAAGACCCCCGCGCAATCGATTGGCCTCAGCAATCCGGCAGCACCTGCCCCTTTCTGTGGTGTCCAGATCCCTGTTGACCAACCCAGGATGATCTCCAGGATCGCCGGGCGCAACGCGGCCAAGATCGAGGATCTGATCGGCTACCATCGCCCTGTCGTGGCCGTCGGGTCGGGTGGTAACTACCTCGCCGAATTCTCCCGCGTCTGCGGTTCTGTGCGTGTCGAGTTGCCCCGCTCCGTGCTCGGGCCCGGGGGCGGAAGCGGAGTGGGTTTCGGGTTTGGGGGCGGGAGAACCGTCGAATACGCTTACCCGCGCACGGGCAGCATCGTCACCTGGCCTGATGGCAGCGTGGCAGGCACCGTCGCCGAGAGCGGCAAGGTGGAGACCAGAGAGCTGCAAGATGCCCCTGATGGCCGCCGGTGTCGTCGGGAGCAACCCTTCGCGGAGCCGCTGTGTCATGCGAGGGAGGATCTCTGCACCACCCCCGGATGCAAGCCAGGCCGCTGATGGAGTGAAATCATGTCCCACAGCGGAACCGAATACCTTGCGCTCCTTCGCACCGACGAGGCCCACCTGGACGAGGCGATCGACCGGCTCAGCCGCCGTCGACCCGGGCGCGTCGGCAGCAAAGGCCGGGGGGTTTACCTCCAGTACGAGTTCGGGGGAGGCCACGGGCGGAGCATCTTTGGCGGGATGTTCTTCGAGGAACTCCTCGACGTCCGGTGGAGCTATCAGGAAGAAGAGCTGGGCATCGACGTGCTGGATGCGGAGGACGTGATGCTGCACCTGGAGCAGCTGCGCGGGCGGCTGCTGCGCCCTCGCACGCTGGCGCGCGATATCCACCAGATCACCGGGGAGGATCGGCTGACCGCGGACCTCGTGCGGGAGCAGCTGAAGCGTTACCGGAAGGACGCAGATCCGGGCAGCGCCGAGAGCGAGTCGGAGCGGCTGCTGCAGGCGGCGGCGCAGCTCTACCAGGTGCTCAAGCAAGCCGCCAGGAAGCGTCAGGCGGTCGTGGCAAGCAGCGGGGAGCTCTCCGAGTAAGCCGCCTTCGGGGCAGGCCCATCGGGCGTGATACGGGCGAGCATTCCAGGAGTTTCCCTCGCCCCGACGGGAGGGAAAATTCGCTGGTTCCACGGCATGGTTCAGGTTGCTCTGCGGGTCGAGCTCGCGTGTCATGGCGGGCCCCATGGCCGCCCCCATTGCCCCCCGTTCCTTCCGTTTTGACGGACCCGTCCCCCCGCCTGCGATGCCGCTGGCCAGCCTCGAGCTGACCGCCTCCGACGGCACCGGCCTACGCCTGGTCTCCTTCGAGGCGCGCGCCGTCGTCGAGGATCCGCTCACCTTCACCGAGCTGCGGCTCACCTTCGAGAACCCCGAGCCGCGGCGCCTGGAAGGGCGCTTCAAGATCGGCCTCCCGCAGGGCGCGAGCGTCAGCCGCTTCGCCATGAAGATCGGCGGCCAGTGGCAGGAGGGCGAGGTCGTCGAGCGGCAGAAGGCGCGGCGCGTTTACGAGGATTTCCTGCACCGGAGCCAGGATCCAGCGCTCCTCGAGCACGAGGCCGGGAACGAGTTTTCGGCCCGCGTGTTCCCGATCGAGGCGGGCGAACGGAAGGAGATCATCCTGTCCTATGGCCACGAGATCGAGGCGTCCGGGGGGCTCTATCGGCTGCCGTTGCGGGGGCTACCGCGGCTCGATTCGCTGTCGATCCGCGCGCTGCTGGGCAGCACCAGGCAGGGGGCCGCCGCCACGTCGCTGGGCGGCGTGACCAGCAGCGCCCAGGTGGTCGAGGTGAACCGCCAGAACTGGATCCCCGATCAGGATTTCGAGCTGGCCATCCCCGCGTCGAGCCACGCGGCGCTGCGCGATGGATCCTGCGTGGTGCTGCGGGTCAAACCCGAGCTACCCGAGGCCCCCGACGAGATCGCCTCGCTGCTCGTGCTGGTTGACACCAGCGCGTCGAGGGCCCTGAACCACCAGCGCCAGTGCGACCTGGTGCTCGGCCTCCTGCGGGCCCTCGTCGACGGCGCCGGGCTCGATACGCCGCTCAAGGTGGTCACCTTCGATCAGACCGTCGAGGTGCTCTTTGACGGACGAGCGGGCGGCTTCTCCGGCGACGACGCGGCGCGGCTCCGGCAGCGGATCCCGCTCGGCGCCAGCGACCTGGGCGCCGCCCTCGCCTGGGCCGCCGAGCACAGCGCCGGCATCGAGCGCGTGCTGCTGGTCACCGACGGGGTGTGCACCGCAGGCGATGCGGACCTCGTCGCCGCCGCCCGCGCCCTCGGGAACCGCGGCGTCGCGCGCCTCGACGCGATCTCCCTCGGTGGCCTGCGCGACGACGCCGCCCTGCGCCGCCTGGTCACCGCGGGCCTCCCCCGGGATGGCGTGGTCTGCGACGGCGATCTCCCTCTCCCCCGGATCGCCGACAGCCTCACCCGCGCCACCCGCTCGGGCCTCGCCGTCGAGGTGCCCGGGGCCGAGTGGGTGTGGCCCCAGCGCCTCGACGGCGTCCAGCCCGGCGACGAGCGCCTGATCTACGCCGCCCTCCCGCTCCACGTCGCACCTCGCCTCTCGATCGGTGGCGTGGCCGCCGCCGAGCCCGAGCTCCGCCACGGCGAGCCGCTCCTGCTCGAGCGCGCCTGGGTCAAGGCACGGATCGAGACCCTGGAGGATCTGCGCGCTCGCTCGGCGCAGAACCGCGACGTCGCCGAGGCCCTGCTCAAGCAGATCATCGCCCTCTCCGAGAAGCACCGCGTGCTCTGCGCCCACACGGCCCTGCTCGTCCTCGAGACCGACGCCGACTACGCGCGCCACGGCATCAGCCAGAACGCGCTCGCCGATATCCTCACGGTGGACCTCGCTGGTATGGAAGTTCTGCACAGGAGCAGGCCGGTCCAGCCCCCGACCTTGACGGAGGCTCCGGCGCCGAGCAAGCCTGCCGTGGCGGAGAAGAAGTCCAAGCGGAGCCTCCGGGTCCAGGAGGAGGAACTCGCCTCCATCGAGATGCCCAAGATCGGCGAGGCGCAGGCCTCCTTCGATGATCACGAGGAGGAAGACGAGGACAGCGGGGGGTCCGGGGATGGGTTCACCGGGCGCCTCTCCAGCCTGGAGGACGCGTCGGAATTGCTCAGCGCCGACGAGCCCGTGAGCGCGATGGACGAGATGTCCATCCCCATGCCCGAGGTCGAGGAGGCAGCGCCGGTCATGAGGCGCGAGCGGGCCGATACCTCGTCGATGCGATCGCAGCCCCGGAATGAATCGGCGGCGCCCCCTCCCCCTCCTCCGCCGCCCATGGCCCCCATGCCAGCGATGGCGGCGCGGGCCCCCCGGCCGATCCCGTCGCCGGCGCCCCGGCCGCCGCAGATCGAGGAGCGTCCGTCCATCGATGTCCCCGTCGCGGAGTCGTTCATCGAGGAGGTTCACGATCCGATCAGCGAGCTGCTGCCCTCCTGGAGCGGCTCGTTCCGCGCCTTCATGGAGCTGCACCTCCGGGGCAAGAAGGACGCAGCGATGGCGATGGCCCGCGCGTGGCGCGACGAGGCGCCGGGCGATGTGCTGGCGCTGGTGGCCCTCGGCTACGCGGCCCAGGCCCTGGGCGACCTGACGCTGGCGGCCCGGGCCTTTGGCTCGATCATCGATCTGTTCCCCTCCCGCGCGGATCTCCGGCGCTTCGCGGGCGAGCTGCTGGGTAGCCTCGCCACGCCGAGCGCGCTCTCGGTGGCCGTCGATACGCTGCGCAAGGCCGCGGAAAACCGGCCGGATCATCCGTCGAGCCACCAGCTCCTCGGCATGGCGCTGCTGCGCTCCGGGCGCTTCGCCGAGGCCTTCGAGGCCCTCGCCCGGGGCCAGGCCCGCACCTACGACTCCAAGTTCCCGGCGGCCGACCGCATCCTCAACGAGAGCCTGGCGCTGGCCGGCGCCGCCTGGATTCGCCAGGACCCGAGCCAGCGCGGGCAGGTGGAGGCGAGGCTGAGGCAGGCCCGCGTGCAGCCCGAAACGGGCCCGTCGGTGCGCTTCGTCCTGGTCTGGGAGACGGACGCGAACGACGTCGATTTTCACATCCACGACCACCAGGGAGGGCACGCCTACTTCAGCTCGCGGAGCCTGCCCTCCGGCGGCGACCTCTACGCCGATGTCACCCAGGGCTACGGCCCCGAGTGCTTCACCATCCGGAACCCGGCAGACCGCCGCGCCTACCCGTACCGGCTCCAGGCGCATTACTACTCCCGCGGGCCCATGGGCTACGGCATGGGTTCGCTCCAGATCATCGAGCACGACGGGGCAGGCAACCTCTCCTTCGAGGAGCGCCCCTACGTCATCCAGGCCGACCGGGCTTACATCGAGCTGGGTCAGGTGGAGGCGCCGCTGCGGTGAAGCTACCCAAGCCCCCCTCGGTGCCCGAACCATGGCGGAATCTTCCGAGAAGGATCGCCAGGAGAACACGACTAGGTTCCTGAATGCCACGAGGACGCCCTCCCGGGTCCGTTCCCCTGGCTGGAAGGCACCTCATGACCACACCCGACACCCGGTACAGCACGCGATGGAACCTCTGGGCTGGCAAGATCGCAGGGGTCCTGCTCACGGGGGCCCTCGCGGCCTGCTCGCCAGACCCGCAAGGGAACCCCGGGGCCGCCGGCAGCAGCGGTGCTGCCGGGAACAACAACGCAGGAAACGCAGGCAGCGCAGGGAACGCGGGGAGCAACGCGGGTGGTTCAGGGGGAGGCCCCAGCGACACCCCTCTGACCCCGGGAAAGGCGGGCAACGGACGCCTCGCTTACGTGCTCCTGGAGGAGAGCAACGAGATCGTGGAGGTCATGGACCTCGACGAGGCGAAGGTCCTGTACCGGTCCACGCTGAAAGAAGGGTACCTGCAGCACTTCTTCCTGACCCCCAGCGGTCGCCACCTGGTCTGGGACGGCAACTCGGAAGAGGCCCCCGGCGCACGGGTCTGCTGGCTCGTTGACCTCGACACCGGCACCAGAACCAGCTGCGCCCTCGGTGGCTTGTTCCAGGCCAGCTTCGTCACCGGCATTTCCTCGGATGGAGCCAGGGTCAGCTACGACACCCTCACGGACGACTTCAAGAGGGTCCTGGCGGTCTGGGAGGGGGGTCAGGTGACCGAGCTGGCCCCGCCGGAAGATGGCTTTACGCTCTGCTCGGCCTGCGGAGGGTTGAGCCCTGACGGCCAGACGGTGTACTCGCTACGGTTTGGCTCCGGAGGTCTCTTTCCGCCGGCGAAGATCTGGAGGCACCCGGTGGGAGGGGAGGCTGCGGAGCTGACCAGCTTGCCGGAGGGGGTATCGATCCAGATCCAGGACAACTTTTTCCACATGTCGGAGGACGGAGCGCGAGCGGTCTTTCTCTGCAGTAGCGAGCAGTTCCCCAAGACCAAGCAGGGGACCTGCGCGGTGGACCTGACCACCGGGGCGTTGACGCTGTACCCGGACCTGCTTTCTCCCTCCCTGCAGCTGGATGGCAAGCAGCTTGCGGGATACCTCGGGTTCGGAGCCCTGGAGGGTCAGCTCTTCTCGTTTGGTTCCGCGGCGCCGGTGGCCACGTTCCCGAGCAGGGGGATCTGGCCGACGCTCTCGCCGGACGGAAGTCGTCTTGCCTACAAGGCCATCCTCAACGGCGACGGGGGGTACGAACCGTCGACCATGACGCTGGACGGCGGCGACGTGGTCCGGGTGCAAGGAGACGGGAACAGCGGGGTTCAGGGGCCGATGATCTGGGCACGCTGAAGGGAGAGCGCACCCCTCCGCCAGGGGCCCGGGTGATCCCGCGAAGCCCCCGCGCTCACGACTTCACGTGGCAGTCTGGTAGCTCGGTGCGAAGCTTGTGTATCTGGCTGACCGAAAGACTGGTGCGGGTCAGATCGAGGTACCGGAGGTGGCGCAGCCTCGACAGGTCCGCGGGGAGCTTGGAGATGGGGTTGCGCGACAGATCGACCACCTCGAGGGTCTTGCAGGTGGCCAGCGCCGGGGGGATCGCGGAAAGCTGGTTGCCGGCGAATCCGGCGACGCGCAGCCTCGGCAGAGGGAGCTGTGGGGCCGGCAGCGCGTGCATGTCGTTGTTCTCACAGCGAAGCCAGACGGTCTCCTCCCACCGGTCGAGCCTCTTCATTTCCTCCTCGAAGGTGGGGAACTGATGAGCACAATCGACGAGATCCAGGATCGAGTAGGCGGGCGGCCTGTGGCCCAGCAAGGGAAGGCAAAGACGCAGGGGATCCAGCTCGCAGGCGATGCGCCTGGGCAGCCAGGCGGGGCTGGTGGCAAAGAGGCGAACCCCTGCGCCACGCAACCGCCGGGTGTCGATCTCGAGCTGCTCGATGAGCTGCTCCCCCCAGCGCAGACCGCGCATACGGGCCCTGTACGGGAGCACCTGCGGCCCTGAACCGGTCGGATCCAGCAGGGTGATGTAATGAAGGCGCTGGCGCATCGCGGAGAGGTCGAGGCCATGCTCCTCGCGCTCGATGGCGGCCTGCATCTCCGGCGTCAAGGCGAGCAGTTCGAGGAGCAACACCGCCTGCTCGAAGGCCATGTCCGTGCGATCGGCGGGCATCGGCGCGCGGGGGGACGCGGCCTGCGCGGGGCTCTTCCACCGGGGTGCTTTCGAGAAACCTTGCACCGCAGCGCGGCCAGCGGCCAGCTCGGCGTCGAAGGCCGCCCGGAGGGATCCGACCTCGGTCGCCCGTGGATCCCCTGCGTCGCGGAGCGCGGTTTCCAGCACCTCAAAGCGAGTCCGATCGAGGTTGCCGTTCTGCTGCAGCGACGTTTCGAGCGCCTGGATCGCCTCCTGGCGGCGCCCCCTCGCCAGGAGCACCTTGCCGAGCTCGAGCCAGGCACCATCGTGAAAGGGTCGAGCCCGGGTGACACCCCGGAGGTACTTTTCAGCGACCTCCAGGTTCTGCCCTGCGGCGGAGCACCGCCCGGCGAGCTCCAGCAGATCGGTGTTCTCCGGGTCTTTCTCGCGCATGGTTGCAAGGAGACGTTCCGCCTCTTCGATCTGCCCCAGGTGAAGCGCGAGCTCGATGAACCCGATGCTGCAGTGCTTGCAGGAGGGATCGTGGCGCAGCCCGTCTTCCAGGTGCCCGCGAGCGGCCTCCACGTCGCCACGATCCAGGGCAACCCGGAACAGGTCGTGGTGCAGCTTGGTAAAACCGGGGTTGCAGCGGACAGCGGCCTGGAACGCCTGCGAGGCATCCTCCAGCAGGCCAACGGGATGGTACAGGTGACCGAGCAAGTGGAGTCCTTCGACCGGCTGCGATGACAGCTCGATCGAAAGGAAGGCGACCTCCTCGGCCTGCACGAATCGCCTCCTCTCAAGCAGGCAATTCGCGTAATGAAACCCGCGATAGCCATACGAGGGGTCCGCCTCGAAGGCCTGGCGCAGCAGCTCCTCGGCTTGCTCATACTCCCTGCGTCGATAGCGCAGGATGCCCAGGCTGGCCTGGAGGAAAGGATCGGCTGGCACCAGCGCCAGGCCGCGCCGGTAGTGCTCGAGGCCCCTGAGGTCGTCGTGCAAGCGGTAAAAATAGAAGTTCCCAGCCCGGTGATGGTTGGTGGCGTTCGAGGCAAGCGCGACCATCTCATCCACCAGCTCGCGGCCTGCCCTGGCCTGCCCCTGGTCGGCGAGGCTGCGCGCATGCTGGTCCAGCATGGTGGAAAGATCCCTGGTGCACTGGCCCGGGTGCCTGGCCTCGGCCTTGCGCGCCACGGCGAGCCCCTCGGCGGAGTCGTTGCTTGCACCGAGCGCGCTGATCAGCTGCTGCCATGACCACGGGTCGTCCTCACCGATATGCCGGAAGATGTCGCGGGCGAACGCCAGCGAGGCCTCTGCACTCCCGCCCTGCCGCAGCAGACGCACGAGCCGCGTGGGCGCTTTCTTGTCGGGCATGGTGCGCCAGGCAAAGATCTCGAAGGCGATGGCGCGATCGAGATCGCCAAGCTTCTCCGCGGCGATCGAGGCGTTGCGATAATCCCCCCACCAGGGGTTGGTCGCGCTGGATGCAAGGAGGAGAGCGATCCGGCGCTCATGATCGGGGTTGGGCAGCTGGTCGAGCGCCATGGCGAGCCTCGACATCCGCGAGAGGACGGGGCGCAGGGCCAGCGCCTCTTCCATCAGCGGGATCGCCTGCGCGTAGCGCTTCTTCTCGAACAGCCGGTCGCCGAGCTTCTCGAGGGCTTCCCGCCGCAGCTCGACCGCCGTGTCCTTCGCCTCGATGAGGCCCCACCATCGCGTCTCCTCGGTGTCGCCCGGAAGCCAGCTTTTCCGTCGAGGGTCCCAGACGTGCAGGCCGCTATCCTGGAGCGCCCGGAGCAGCTCCTGGAAGCGTTCGAGCAGCAGCGGATCCTCGTCGGAGCTGCAGGAGACCTGGAGCATCCGTCTTGCCACGGTCACCTGGAGGTGCCCCCCTGCTGTCCCTCGCCACAGCAGCCGACCCGACTCGTCTTCCTGGAGCTTGACCCGCTCCTGGAGCTGCCCGACAAGCGTGACCGGATCGAGATCGGTTCCGACCGTCGGTTGACCTTCGAGGATATTTTCAAGCTTCCGCCGGTCCCGCGTCGCCACCGCATAGTAATCCGTCGCCATCGGCGAGCGAGGGTAGCCGACCCCGGTGTTCACGACCATGGAGGCCCCCGAAGACAGGACAATCGGTTACCGGATCACGGTCATCATGGAGAACGAGGTGGAGGGTGACGTTTGGGGCGCCGCGACGACCGTGACCGAAGACATTCCGATCCACATGCTACCCTCGACCTGTCCATGACGCTGCCCTCTCCTCCTGACGGTCCTCGTGGAGCCAGAGCTTCGGCTGGGCAGCGAGCGTGTGGTGCCCGACCTGGCTGGCTGGCGGCGCGATAACCTCGATGAGAGCCTGCTCGACCCCTACCCGACCCTCGCCCCCGACTGGGTCTGCGAGGTGCTCTCTCCGTCCACGGAAGTCTTTGATCGCGGGGATAAGGCCACGTACCACCAGCGCATCCGGGTGCCGTGGCTGTGGTTCGTGGACCCCGAGGCGCAGATCCTGGAGGTCTTCGAGAACGATGCCGGGCACTTCCGACAACGTCAGCGCTTTCAGGGTGCGCTGGACGTGGCCGCCCGGCCCTTCGACGCGCTGACCTGGCCCCTGGGCGCCTTGTGGGGATAAACGTACGCCTGCGTCTAACCCCGTCCGAGCAGGAGTCGGTTTCCCGGAGAAATGAGGACACATTGGGCGAAAAATTTGCACCGCAAGAGCGCTGGCAACGCTGCTGGACATCGGCCTTCCTGCGTGTATCTCTTCTTCAGATGATGCACGGGCGACAACGTTGGGCGTGGCGATGGTTGCTCCTTGGCATACCAAGCACCCTGCTGGCCTGCGCCGTCCCTCCCCCTCGAACGGTTGAGCCCCTCCCCCCTTCGGCTTCCTCCGATAGCTGGCCTGCAGATGCC
>JALOQB010000108.1 GCA_025453595.1 Polyangiaceae bacterium | reverse complement strand
GCGGCAGGCCCCGGCGCCGCAGCACCTGCTCCACCTTGCCCTCGTCGAGACCGAGCTTCTTGCCCTTGTCGAGGCCTTGCCTTTCTCCTTCGTTGAGGCCGAGGAGATGGGCTTCCTCGCGGAGCCGATTCTCATATTCTTCCACCAGCTTCTGCGCCTGCTCCATCAGCGCTCTCCTTTCCCCGTCGTCTTGACACTCCGGCAGCACCACGCGCCACGTCCTCAGCGTCCCCAGCAGCATCTTTCGCATCGGGTCGTCCGACGGCAGCGAGGAAGCTACCACAAGGAACCTGCGCAGGAAGTTGATCCTGCGGGCAAAGCTTGCCTGACGAGCCAGGATAGCGCAGAGGGAAGGGTGGACCACGGGGATGGCCATGCGCACGGCCACGGGGACGAGGGCCGAAGTTCCGGCGAAACTACGGCATTTTCAATGTGGATCGCGTTATTTTAACCTCACGGAACACCGAGGGCGTGGAAGATGGTGTAGAACGCAAAGATGGTGCGACGATGCATGTGGGTGTTGTTGATGGTGAGCGGGTGTGCGGATGTTTTCGGAACGGAGTCTGGAGACGATTCCCGCGTGGAACCATCAAGCGCCTCGAAGCCAAGCTGCAACGGGCTGGCGAAGACGTGCGGGGCGAACGGGAACGACGATTGCTGCGCAACGGACGTGGTGGTTGGTGGTACCTTCCCGATGGGCCGGAGTACGAGTGGGAGCGATTCCTCCTCCGCTGGGCTAGACGACGAGTTGCCGGAAAACGACGTGAGCGTGGATAGCTTCGGCCTGGATCGGTACGAGGTGACGGTGGGTCGGTTCCGGAAGTTCGTGGATGCGGTGGTGGGCGGATGGCAGCCAGCGGCGGGCTCCGGGAAGCACACGCACCTGAGCGGGGGCCAGATTGCCGGAGAGAGCGGGTGGGACGCGAACTGGAACAGCGAACTGTTCACCGACAAGAACGAGTGGGACTCCGAGCTTTCATGCAACTCGATCTTGCAGACGTGGACATTCAAGGCAGGGTCGGACGAGAATAAGCCTCAGAACTGCATGAACTGGTTCCAAGCGTACGCTTTCTGCATCTGGGATGGAGGATTCCTGCCCAGTGAGGCGGAGTGGGAGTACGCGGCGGCGGGAGGAAGCGAGAACCGACTGTACCCGTGGGGGCAGCCGGAACCAAACAAGACGCGGGCGGTGTACGGGTGTCTGTCGAGCGGAACGCTGGGCTGCGAGCTGGCGAGCCTGCTGGTGGTGGGGAGCACGCCACTGGGCAAGGGGATGTACGGGCAGATGGATCTGGCGGGAAGTTTGAACGAATGGAACCTTGATTGGTATAGTGAAACATGGTACAAGTACGCCAACAGCTCGGCTGTGTGTAAGAACTGTGCCAACGTTTCGGGGGAGACATCTCTCCGTGTGGTTCGAGGTGGCTCCTTCGAAAGCAACGCCTTGAGCCTGCGCTCGGTCAGCCGCCGTGGCTTCGGGCCTACCGCCGACAGATACTTTGTTGGCGTGCGCTGCGCCAGGACCCCCTTATACACATGGGATAGAGGCAGGCATTGTCTCTGAGCCTTTGAACCCTTGAGCAGGGCAGTCGAAGAATCAACATGAGTCACAAGGCGACCTGCTGCACCTCGTACGACGGGTAAAGTAACGCAGCGCAGGGCTTCGTCAGCGGTTGCTGGCGGTGATGGCGAGGTCGAGCCAGCGTTCGAGGGTGTCGAGGTCGTGGCAGTCCGCCAGGTGCGCCACCTGCGCCTCGCTCACCATCGGGCCCCGGTGCTGGCGTAGCTGCCGAACAAGCTTGCCCTCACGGCCCCGATGCGCCGGTGACGAGGAGCGCTCGCAGCGCCGGGTCGATCGCCCCCTCGTCCGGCGCCGAGGCCAGCAGCGGCCCCAGGGGGGCCGACGAGAGCGTATGCCAGTAGAGAACTTCTCTATGATGAGCGCGGCGCAGGGCGAGGGCGAAGGCCTTCTGGGTGTAGGTCGGGTCGAGGGGGAGCCCGCGGGCAGCGGCAAGGACGGCGGCCTCGGCGCCCTGGTCGGAGGGGAGTCCGTAGCCCTCTCCTGCGGCGGAGGCGTCGAGGACAAGGCGAGCCAGCGCATCCCGCGGGGGGAGCCGGAGGTGGCGGGCGACGCGGGCGGTGAGGGCGGCGACGGAGGCGTGGACCAGGGCCGCTGGGCGCGCCACGGCGGCGCAGACGACGCGGGTGGGCAGACCCTCGCGGAGCAGGCCCACGGCGAGGCCCGCGGCGGTCCCCCCGGAGCCGGTGGCCACGACCACCTCGCAGGGGGCCGGCAGCTCGCCCCGGTCGACGGCGGCGCGGAGCTCGGCGGCGGCGTCGACGAAGGCCAGCGCTCCCTCGACGCTGGAGCCCCCGGCCGGGAGCACCCACGCCCCCGGGAAGGCCGCCAGCGCCGCGGGCAGGTGCCGTGCGTGGGCGAGGGGGCGTGCGTCCAGGCCCTGACCGAGGGCAGCCCGGAGCACCTGGGCGGCGTGGTCCGTGCGGCGCTGGGGCAGCAGGATCGCGCTGACCTGGAAGCCCGCCTCGCGGCCGAAGAGCGCGGTGGCGAGGGCGTGGTGGCTCCCGGCGGCGCCGAAGGTGAGCAGCCGCCGTGCCCCCTCCCTCGACGCCTGTGCCAGCAGCCGCGCCAGCTTCCGGGGCTTGTTGCCGCCGTACCGGGGGTGCACCCGGTCGTCCCGCTTGATCCAGAGCGGGAGCCCCGGAAATACCTCGATCGGCGTCACCTCCAGGGGCAGAACGAAGGGGGGGCTCCCGGCACGAAACATGGAGGAAACATAGCCGTGCTAAGGCGGACCAGCAGGCAGATTTTCCCCCCTGCCGCGGGTCACACATGAAGAAGATCGAGGCGATCATCAAGCCCTTCAAGCTTGATGAGGTGAAGGATGCGCTCACCGAGGTGGGGGTGCAGGGCATGACCGTGACCGAGGTGAAAGGTTTCGGGCGCACCGGAGGCAAGAAAGAGGTCTACCGGGGCTCGGCGTACGTGGTCGACTTCGTGCCGAAGATCAAGATCGAGGTGGTGGTGCCCGAGTCGCTGGTGCCCTCGGTGCTGGACGCGATCGAGCGGACCGCCAAGACCGGGCGCATCGGGGACGGGAAGATCTTTGTTTCCCCGGTGGAAGAGGTCATCCGGATCCGCACCGGCGAGCGGAACGAAGAGGCCCTGTTAGCCCCGGCAGGGGGAGGGGGGTCGCCGCTGTGGCGGGGGTGGTATATCGTCCGGAGAGATGGCTTCTCCGGACGATCCTCGGGCCCCTGCGGAGGGCACGGTCCTTGATCAAAAATACCGGCTTGTACGGTTCCTGGCCCAGGGGGGCATGGGGGCCGTCTACGAGGCGGAAGGGCCCCGGGGAGAGCGGGTGGCGATCAAGGTCATGCTTGACACCTCCACGTCGGCCCGGGAGAGCGGGGCGTGGGCGCGGTTTCTGAGGGAGGCGCAGGTCTCGTCCTCGCTGTCGAGCCCGCACATCGTGCAGATCCTGGGGGGTGGGATCGATCCGGACCGGGGGGCCGCGTACCTGGCCATGGAGTTCCTGGTCGGGGAGGATCTGGAGGCGCTGCTGGACCGGGTGGGGCCGCTGCACCCGCAGGTGGCGGTGCGGCTGGTGATGCAGGCGGGGCGGGGGCTCCAGGTGGCCCACGAGGCGGGGATCGTGCACCGGGATCTGAAGCCGGCGAACCTGTTCCTGGTGAACCAGGGGGGGGAGATCCGGGTGAAGGTGTGTGATTTCGGGATCGCCAAGATCCACCCGAACCACGATCAGCAGCACCTGACGGGGACGGGTCATGTGCTGGGGTCGCCGCTCTACATGGCGCCGGAGCAGGTGCTGAGCTCGAAGAAGGTCGACGGCCGGGCGGACCTCTGGGCGCTGGCGATGACGCTGTACCACGCGCTGGCGGGGCGGGCGCCGCTGGAGGAGCACGAGACGTTCACCGAGCTGGTGCTGGCGCTGACGATGCAGCCGATCCCGTCGCTCCAGGAGCGGGCGCCCTGGGTGTCTCCGGGGCTGGCCGCGCTGGTCCACGGCGTGCTGCTCAAGGATGCGGAGGCGCGGTGCCAGAGCATCGGCGATTTCCTCAAGGCGCTGGAGCCCCACGCGGGGGGGAGTGACGACGTGACCGCGGGCATGCTGGTGGGCGTGCCGGCGGAGCAGCGGGCCCAGCGTCAGCCCACGGTGCCCCCGCCGCTGAGCTGGCAAGAGGCGCTGTCGCACAACCGGGAGGCGGATCCGCTCCTGGGGAAGGTGCTCGCGGGGAAGTACCGGCTGGAGAAGATCCTGGGGGAAGGCGGCATGGGGGCCGTCTACGAGGCCCACACCGCGCAGGGCGAGTCCTTTGCTTGCAAGGTGATCCGCCCCGATCTGGTGGGTGCCAGTCCGGACGCGATGCGGCGGTTGATGCGCGAGGCCCGCACCTCGCTGCGCCTGGTCAGCCCTCACGTGGTGCGCGTGATCGAGATCGACACGGACATGAGCCTGGGGCTCCCGTTCATCCTGATGGAGCTGCTCAGGGGCTTCGACCTCTCGACCTTGCTGGCGCGGCAGGGGGCGCTGGAGCCCGCGGCGGCCTGCCGGCTCTTCATCGACGCCTGTCACGGCCTCTCGGTGGCGCACCGGGAGGGTGTGGTGCACCGGGACATCAAGCCCGCCAACATCTTCCTTCACCAGGGGGGCGATCCGGCGGCGCCGCTGGTGGTCAAGGTCTGTGACTTCGGCATCGCCAAGCAGACGGACACCGACGCCTACGGCAAGACCAGCACGGAGCTGACCCGCACCGGCGGCCTCCTGGGGTCGCCGCTCTACATGAGCCCGGAGCAGGCCCGCAACGCCAAGTCCGTCGATCATCGGACCGATCTCTGGTCCCTCGCCATGTCCCTCTACGAGGCCCTGGCGGGGCAGAAGGTGTGGCAGGGGTTCAGCTCCCCCGGCGAGCTGGTGCTGGCCATCTGCACGCAGGATGTTCCCCCGGTGCAGGACGTCGCCCCCTGGGTCTCGCCGGGCCTCGCGGACATCGTGCACCGGTGCCTGCAGCGCGACCCGGCCCAGCGCTTCGCCTCCGTCGAGGAGCTTGCGCGCGCCCTGGAACCACACGCGGCGGCCTGCCCGGTGCTCTCCCTGGAGGCCCTCCTGGCGCTGTCCTCGACCCAGCGGGAGCGCGTCGCCGAGCGGAGCCCCCTGTCCCGGCGCCCCTCCGCGGCCCCGCCCGAGCACGCCCACACGCAGGACGTTGCCCCCGCCTCGACCCCGGCCCCCGCGCCGTCGTCCTCTCGCCTTGGCCTCGCCGTCGCCGGGGTCTCGCTGGCGATCCTGGGCGCCGCCTGGATGCTTCGCCCTGGCGAGCCAAGGCCCGTCGCCGTGCCCCCGGCGGTCGCCTCGACGACGCCCCGCGAGCCTGCTCCCAGCGCGGCCCTGCCCGTGGCCTTGCCGGTGATGCACGTGCGGGTCCCGGTCTCCCCCGCGCAGGCCCGGGTCTCGATCAAGGGCAAGCCCCAGGAGCTCCAGGATGGTGCCGTCGAGCTCCACGGGGAGCCGGGCGATGAGTTCCCGGTGCTGGTCGAGGTCGAGGGTCAGACCCGCGAGACGGTCGTCACCCTGACCCGTGACGGCAAGGCCCGGCCTGCCGCCATCGAGGGGCCGCCTCCTCGCGCCGTGAAGGGCGTCGGCAAGAACCCGGAGAAGCCCCCGGAGAAGCCCCCGGAGAAGCCCCCCGCGCCGGTCAAGACCGCCCCCGCTGCGGGCCCCAACGGCATGGGGCAGGTCCCCGACTGGCGCTGATCGTTCAGTTGGGCGCCTCCATCCTGGGCAGCACGGTCACCGGGGGTACGGGGGTCTGGATGCCATCCCGGGGGTCGGCGCAGCAGCGGAAGCCCACCTGGTAGAACTTGAAGGTCGGCCCGTGGCTGGTGGTGGTGATGCGGCAGGTCGCCCGGACCTTGCCCCAGTAGGCCCCGTTCAGCGTGGAGATATGGGGCGACGAGGGGTTGTCCGCCCGGTCGTCGGTCCACTCGTCGACGTTGCCGTTGAGGTCAAAGACCCCCCAGGAGCTCTGGCACTCCGGGTGGGTGCCGATCGGGTTCGCCTGCCAGAGCCGCGCCAGCTCCTCCTCCCGGGAGCGGGGGTCCAGGAGGGCGTCGATGTCGAAGTCGAGCACCGCCCGGTCGATGTTGCAGGGGCTCGGCTGCCGGGTGTACCCCCAGGCGTACGGCAGCCGCTTCTCGCCCTCGCAGGCGAAGACCCACTCGACCCGGCTGCACAGGCGCTTCCCCGCGCCGGCGCAGAGCGCCTGGGCCTCGTCCCAGTCGACGTACACCCGCGGCGCGGCGCCCCGCTGGTTGGGCCACTCGTGGCGATCGATGCAGTAGCGGCGCAGCTGCGTCGGCGCCCGGCACCGGGCGTCGCGCCGGTACTCGGCGCAGCGGTAGGTGTTCTCGGTGTTGCGCAGGCATGTATAGGGAAGATCCGGACAGAAGAGGCCATCGACGAGGGTCATGTCGTCGGGGCAGGCGGGGGGGAGGGCGTCGACGAGGGCGAGGGCGAGGAGGGAGGCCGCGGCCCAGGAGGCGCCGCTGGCCAGAGGGAGGGGCAGCGGGGTGAGGGCCACCAGCCAGGGGATGGCAGCGAAGAGGTCCGGATCCCAGCCCATCGGCGTGCCAGGATGCACGGAAGCGGCGATGACGAACCAGTTTCCTGGGGCTTTCGGCCAGCGCCGGGGCGTGCCAAGGAGGGTGACACAGAGGTCTCGAAAGGGTTAGCATGGCCGATTTTCTCGTGGTCAAAGGCGCGCGACAGCACAACTTGAAAGATGTGAGCTGCCGCATCCCGAGGAACAAGCTCGTGGTGATCACGGGGCCGAGCGGCTCGGGGAAGTCGTCGCTGGCGTTTGACACGATCTACGCGGAGGGGCAGCGGCGCTACGTCGAGAGCCTGAGCGCCTACGCGCGGCAATTCCTGGAGCAGCTGACGAAGCCGGACGTGGAGCTGATCGAGGGGCTCTCGCCGTCGATCGCGATCGACCAGAAGGCGATCGGGAAGAGCCCCCGGTCGACGGTGGGGACGGTGACCGAGATCGCGGACTACCTGAGGCTGCTCTACGCGCGGGCGGGGAAGCCCCACTGCCCGGGCTGTGGCCTGCCGATCCAGGCGCAGACGGTGCAGCAGATCGTGGACACGATCCTGGGGGTGGGGGAGGGGGCGAAGGTGCAGCTGCTGGCGCCGATCGCCCGCCGCCGTAAGGGAGAGCTGAAGCTGGAGCTGGAGCGGCTGCGGCGGGAAGGGTTCGTGCGGGCCCGGGTGGACGGGCAGCTGGTCGAGCTGGGGGACGAGCTGGTGCTGGATCGCCAGCGGCCTCACGACCTGGACGTGATGATCGACCGGCTGGTGCTCAAGGAGAGCGTCCGGGGGAGGCTGACCGACTCGGTGGAGCTGGCGCTCAAGCACGGCGAGGGCATGCTGCTGCTGGACCGCGGGGACGGCCAGGAGCCCCAGGTGCTGAGCGAGCGCTTCGCCTGCGTCGTCTGCGGGGTGTCGCTGCCGCCGCTGGAGCCCCGGCTGTTCTCGTTCAACGGGCCCCACGGCGCCTGCCCGGCCTGCGGTGGGCTGGGGGAGCGCACCGTCGTCGACCCCCAGCGGTGCATCCCGGAGCCGGGCCGCAGCCTGCGGGACGGCGCCGTGGTGAGCTGGGGGCGCCGGGGATCGGTGGCCTTCGCGACGGAGCTGACCCGCGCCGTCGAGGCGCTGGGGGTCGACCCCGGGGTGCCCTTCCGGGACCTGCCGCCGGCCCAGCAGCAGGCGCTGCTCCACGGGGCGGAGGGGCGCGGCAAGAAGAAGCCCTACGAGGGCGTGGTCACCCGGCTGTCGCGGCTGCTGGAGCAGGGGGCCCTGGAGGGCGAGGACGAGGAGAGCGAGGAGCTGGGGGCCGTGGGGGCCGAGGACCTCTGGCGCTTCTGCGTGACCCGGGTGTGCGACGCCTGTCACGGCAAGCGGCTGCGGCCCGAGGCCCTCGCGGTCAAGCTCGACGGGCGCACCATCGCCGAGCTGGGGGCCCTGAGCCTGCGGGGGTTGAGGGAATTCCTCCAGCAGCTCCAGGGCTCCGGGGGCTTCGGCGACGGGCGGCACCGCGCCATCGCCGAGCCCCTGCTCCGGTCGATGGTCGCCCGCCTCGGCTTCCTGATCGACGTGGGCCTCGATTACCTCTCCCTCGATCGCTCCACCAGCACCCTCAGCGGCGGCGAGGGGCAGCGCATCCGCCTGGCGACCCAGATCGGCGCCGCCCTCATCGGCGTGCTCTACGTCCTCGACGAGCCTTCCGTCGGCCTCCACGCCCGGGACAACGAGCGCCTCCTCTCTGCCCTCCGTCGCCTGGTCGACGTCGGCAACTCGGTGCTGGTCGTCGAGCACGACCGGGAGGCGATCCTGGCCGCCGATCACCTCATCGACATGGGCCCCGGCGCCGGCGCCCTCGGCGGCCGCATCGTCGCCCAGGGGACCCCCGCGGAGGTCATCGCCTCCCCTCACAGCGTCACCGGGCCCCACCTCGCCCCCTCGCGCCCCGCCTCGGCCCCCTCTCGCCGCCCCCCGTCCGACCGCTGGCTCCGCGTCGTCAACGCCCGGGCCCACAACCTCCAGGGCGTCACCGCCGAGATCCCCCTCGGCCTCTTTGTCTGCGCCACCGGCGTCAGCGGCTCCGGCAAATCCAGCCTCATCGTCGACACCCTGCTCCCCGCCGTCCGCTCCGTCCTCTACGGCGCCTCCTCCCTCGTCGGCGCCTGCGACCGGGTGGAAGGGATGAATCATGTTGATAAAGTGATCAGCATTGATCAATCTCCCATCGGCCGTACCCCGCGGTCCAACCCGGCGACCTACACGGGCCTCTTCGCGCTGCTGCGGGAGCACTACGCCTCGCTGCCGGAGGCGCGGGCGAGGGGGTACAAGGCGGGGCGGTTCTCGTTCAACGTGAAGGGGGGGCGCTGCGAGGCCTGCCAGGGGGACGGGGTGCTGCGGGTGGAGATGCACTTCCTGCCGGATGTCTTCGTCACCTGCGAGGCCTGCGCCGGCAAGCGCTACGGGCGGGAGACGCTGGAGGTGCAGTACCGGGGGCTGAGCATCGCGGACGCGCTGGAGCTGACGGTGGACCGGGCGCTCCAGGTCTTCGACGGCATCCCGAGGATGCGGGACAAGCTGGCGGCGCTGCGGCGGGTGGGGCTGGGCTACATGCCCCTGGGGCAGCCCGCGACGACGCTGAGCGGCGGGGAGGCCCAGCGGGTGAAGCTGGCGAAGGAGCTCTCGCGCAAGGCGACCGGCAAGACCCTCTACGTGCTGGACGAGCCGACGACGGGGCTGCATTTCGCGGACATCGACCAGCTCATGGTGAGCCTGAACGAGCTGTGCGACGCGGGGAACACGGTGCTGGTGATCGAGCACAACCTGGACGTGGTGGCCCAGGCCGACTGGGTGATCGACCTGGGGCCCGAGGGGGGCGAGCGGGGCGGGCGCATCATCGCCCAGGGCACGCCGGAGGAGGTGGCGGCGACGGAGGGGTCCCACACCGGGGCCCACCTGGCGCGCCTGCTGGCCCCCCGGGCCCCCAGGAAGGGCAAGGGCAAGAAGGGCTGAATCAGAGCCGCGCGGTGCCGATCAGGTCCTGCTGCCGGGCGCGCAGCAGGACCGCCTCCCGCACGGCGTCGTGGATGCGCATGTCGAAGGGGCTCGGGACGACCTCGCCGGGCTGGGCGAAGGAGGCGATGACCCGGGCCGCGTCGGTGTACATCTCGGGGGTGAAGCGGCGGGCGCGGGCCTCCAGGATGCCCTTGAAGAGCCCGGGGAAGGCGAGGGCGTTGTTGATCGAGCGGCCGTCGCCTGCGAAGGCCGCGCCGGCGGCGACGGCGGCCCCCGGGTCGATCTCCGGATCCGGGTTGGACAGGGAGAAGATCACCTGGCCCCGGCGCACCATGTCGGGCCGGATCAGCCCTGGTTTCCCGGTGGTGGCGACCACGATGTCCGCCTGCTGGAGCAGCGTGGGCAGGTCGACCCCGCGGGCCCCCTCCGCCTCCAGGGCGGCGACCGCCTGGGGGGAGACGTCGGAGACCAGCACCTCGCGGGCCCCGAGGGTGAGGGCCAGCCGGGCGATGGCGCTGCCGGCGGCGCCCAGGCCGATCTGCCCCACCCGGGAGCTGGAGGGATCGACGCCGGTGAGCTTGCAGGCGTTGAGGACCGCCGCCAGCGCCACGATGGCGGTGCCGTGCTGGTCGTCGTGCATCACCGGCTTCTGGAGCCGGCGGATCAGCTCGCGCTCGATGACGAAGCACTCGGGGATCCGGATGTCTTCCAGGTGAATGCCGCCAAAACTCCTGGAGAGCAGCTCCACCGCGTCCACGAAGCGCTCCGCCTCCAGGGTGTCCACCAGCAGCGGGGTCGCGCTCAGCCCGGCGAAGCGGTCGTAGAGCACCGCCTTGCCCTCCATCACCGGCAGGCTGGCCAGCGGGCCGATGTTGCCGAGCCCCAGCACCCGGGAGCCGTTGGTGAAGATCCCCACCGAATGGCCCAGGGAGGTGAGGTCCCAGGCCAGCGCGGGCTCCCGCTCGATGGCCTTCGCCACCCGTGCCACCCCGGGCGTGTAGATGTGCCGCAGGTCCACCACCTGCTCGACCTTGACCCGGCTCCCGCTCCGGATCTTCCCCCCCTGGTGCCGCTCGAAGACCCGATCCGTGATCGCCAGCAGCTCGATCCCTGCCAGCGCCTTCACCGCGCCGATCACCCGCCGGGTGTGCTCGTCGTCCGACGTCTCGATCGCCACGTCCCGCACCGTGTGGTGCTCGTCGATGCTGACGATCGCGATCTCCCCCATCAGGCTCCCCTGCTCGGCGATCGCCGCCGCCAGCCTCGCCAGCTGCCCAGGTTGGTGGAACAGCCGGACCCGCAGGTTGGTGTCAATGCTGAATTTTCTCACCCCCGCAGCATAGGGCAGCGAACCCCGGGCGTGGAGCCCGCGGTCCGGGGCCTCCCGGCGGAAAGGGGTTCTGGGGCGGCTTCCGTTGCTGCTACGCTGCCCTCGATCGGGGTAGCCGATCCGAGAGTCCATGGCGCTCCAGGTTGGTTCGATCCTCCAGAACAAGTACCGCATCGAGGAGCTGCTCGGCAGCGGCTCCATCGGGCAGGTGTTCCGGGGCCGCCACCTGGCGCTCAAGAAGCAGGTCGCCATCAAGGTGCTGCTGCCCGAGCAGGCCCACCGCCCCGACGTCCTCGCGCGCTTCGAGCGGGAGGCGCTGGTAGGCGCCCACGTGGTGCACCCCAACATCGCCGCCGCCAGCGACCTGGGCCAGCTCGACGACGGCTCCCACTTCCTTGTCCTCGAGCTGATCCGCGGGGTCACGCTCCGCGAGCTGATCCGCCAGGGCCCCCTCGACCCGCGCCGGGCCGTCGTCGTCGGCCTCGGCATCGCCCGCGCCCTCCAGTGCCTCCACGCCGCCGGCATCGTCCACCGCGACCTCAAGCCCGCCAACGTCATGCTCGTCGACGGCAACGAGGCCCAGACCAAGCTCATCGACTTCGGGCTGGCCCAGATCCGCGGCGAGAGCGAGCTGGTCTCCCAGCTCGGCGACACCGCCTCCAGCGCCTGGGACACCATCACCACCGAGGGCCAGTTCCTCGGCACCGTCGCCTACGTCGCCCCCGAGGTCCGCCACGGCATGGAGGCCATCGGCCCCAGCTCTGACCTCTACGCCCTCGGCGTCCTCCTCTTCGAGATGCTCGCCGGACGACGCCCCTTCGTCGCCCAGAACCCCGTCGAGGTCCTCCGCCTCCAGCTCCTTCACCCCCCTCCCCCCCTCTCCTCCCTCGTCGAGCAGCCTCTCCCCGGCGACCTCCCGGCCCTCGTCCACGAGCTCCTCGCCAAGGAACCGGAAGAGCGACCCGACACCGCCCAGGTCGTCCTCCGCCTCGACGCCCTCGCCTCCGCCTTCCTCCCCCTCTCCTCTCGCCCCCTCCCCCCCTCCTCCCTCATCCTCCCGGGCCCCGACCTCGGCCCTCCTCCCTCCGTCCCCCCCCTCCCCGACGCCGCCCCCACCGCCCCCGACCCCCTCCCTCCTTCTTTCTCCGGTCGTGAAGAAGTTCCCTACACGGAGGTTCCCTATGAGCCGCGGCGCCGGGGCCGCCCCACGGTGCTGCTCCTTGCCCTGTTGTTTGCGGGCGGGCTCGGCCTCGGCACCTGGCTGATGCGCTCCCCGGCGGCGCCGACCCCGGCGCCCTCGTCCTCGCCGTCGGCTCCGCCGCCCGCGGCGCCGCTGGCCCCGCCGGCGTCGGCGTCGGCGCCGGCGCCGGCCCGGCTGCCGGCCTCGCTGGCGGCGGCGGCAGAGCGGGGCGACTGGGGCGCGGTGCAGCGCGAGTGGATCGCCCTCGGAGCGACGGACCCGTCGGTGTACCGGCGGGCAGAGGTGCAGGAGGCGCTGGGTCGAGCGGCCACCGAGCTGGGGCGCAAGGCGCCGACCTTGCTTCAGGGGCTCTGCAAGCACCTGGCGGAGCGCCCCTCCGGCGACGGCGCGGACGCGCTCTTCGAGCTGAGCCACCTGGCGGGGGGGCCGGCCCTGGCGTTCCGCGTGCGAGAAGGGCTAGATTGGAGCCTCGCGCGGGGGACGGCGAGCGAGCAGCTGCGCTTCAACCTGGGGCTGATGCGGGCCCCGTGCGCCCAGAAAACATCCTGGATCCAGCGAGCCGTCGCCGAGGGAGATGGGCGGACCCGGCGGGAGCTGGAGGCGCTGCGTGGGTCCGAGTGCGTGCGGCCCGGCGGCTGCTGCCTCAAGCAGCTCCCGCAGCTCGCCGAGGCGCTGGAGCGGCTGCCGCGCTGAGGGGGAGGTTCAGGCGGCGCTGGGTTTCTTGGAGGCGGAGGGGGACCAGACGGTGGAGCGGTTGCGGCCCCCGTGCTTGGAGGCATAGAGGGCCTCGTCGGCGCATTTGAAGAGGGATTCCCAGTCCTTGCCGGCCTCGGGGAAGGTCGCCACCCCGAGGGAGCAGGTGACCCGGAGGGGGCCCTGGGGCGTGGGGAACACGGTGCGGCCCAGCTCCTCCCGGATCCGCTCGGCCAGCAGCAGGGCGCCCTTGCTGTCGGTCTCCTCGCAGAGGACAACGAACTCCTCGCCGCCGAAGCGGGCCACCGAGTCCGTGTTGCGCTTGCACCGCCGGAGCACCTCGCCCAGCCCCTTGATGACCACGTCGCCCACGTCGTGGCCGTGGGTGTCGTTCACCTTCTTGAAGAAGTCGATGTCGGTGACCACCACGCTGAGCTTGCGGCGGAACCGCTGGGCGGACGCGAGCTTGCTGGTGGCCAGGTCGAGCAGGGCCCGCTTGTTGAGGAGCCCCGTCAGCCCGTCGGTGGTGGCCAGGTCCTCCAGCTTCTTGAGCATGCGGGCGTTGGCCAGGCTGACGGCGACGTGGCGCGCCAGCACCTCGAGCGTGGGGCGCACCGCGTCCCCGAAGACGCCGCGGCGCCGGGCCCCCAGCACCAGCGTCCCGAGGGGCTTGTCGTGCATCATCAGCGGCAGCACCAGCACGCTGGCCACCGGGGGCATCTCCAGCCGGTCCGAGAAGACCACCTGGCGCCCCTCCTCCAGCTCGCCCTTGTACGGGAGTGTATGGCGATTCTGGACAACCATGGAGACCAGGCCGTTGTTCCCGGTGAAGCGGGCCCCCAGCAGCGGCTCGGCGCCGTCGCCGCTCACGGCGCGGATCTCGTGGGTGCCGTCCGCGGGGTCGTGGACCGTCACCGCGGCGAAGTCGAAGCTGGCGAACTCCCGGGCGCTGCGCACCGCCGCCTCCACCACCTCGGCCTCGTTCACCGCGGCCCCCAGCGCCTCGCTGGCCCGGTACAGCTTGCCCTGCTCCACCTTGGCCCGCTCGAGCTGGATGAACAGGCGCTCGTTGGCGATGGCGCGCACCGCCTGCCGCACCGCCGACGCCAGCACCTCCTGCTCCCGCTCGGTGAAGGGCCCCGGCGCCACCCGGTCCGCCACCAGCAGCCCCCGCAGCTCTCCCTGCTCGGTCACCGGCATCACGCACACGGCCCCCACCGGGCACGGCCCACCGTAATAAGGCAGCTTGTAGCCCGAGCGCAGGCTGCTCAGCGTCACCCGATCCCGCCGCGCCAGCGCCGCCCCCAGCACCCCGTCCCCCGCCAGGAACGGCCCGTCCAGCACCTCGCCCTCCGTCGACAGCTCGGCGATCCGCAGGTGGGAGCCGCTGTCGTTGAGCCACAGCAGCATCGCTGTATGGAGGTTCAGGGTATTGCGCACCAGGTCGAGGGCGAAGAGCACCGCCTGGTGGATCTCCTCCACGCTCGACCGGGCCAGCCGCTCCTCGTCCGCCTTCGAGCCGTGCTGGGTCCGGGGGGCCCCCAGGAGCCGGTAGCGCCGGGCCGCGTCGTGGAGCCGCTCCAGCTCCTGCTCCACCCGGTGCTGGGCCTTCGACCGGAGCCGCGTGATCTCGGCCCGCAGCGTCACGTGGTTGAGCAGGGCGAACATCGCCGCGAACCCCACGTGCCACAGCAGCGGCGCCAGCTCCGGGCGCACCCGGCCCGAGAACAGCCGGAACGCCCCCTCCAGCGCCGCCAGCCCCACCAGCCCCAGCGCCGTCGCCGCGGGCCTCGCCAGCGCCGCCGCCAGCCCCACCACCACGTACACCGCCCCGTACACCGGCCCGTCCAGGTGCCCGTCCAGCCCCAGCGCCGCCCCCACCACGCCCACCAGCGCCAGGCTCAGCAGCTCCAGATCCGCGAGCGTACGCTCCAGATCGTCCACCGCCCGCTTCCTCGCCCCGATCCGCCACGCGCCCAGCGCCACCAGCGCCCCGCCCCCCACCACGCTGTGCGCCAGCGTGGGCGCCTCCGACGGGAGCGTCACCGCGGCCCCCAGCGCGCCCGTCGCCAGCAAGGGCACGGCCCTCTCCAGCGTCTGCCTCACCTGGTATGCCGCGCCCACCAGCCTGCTCATGCTCGGCCGTTAACGGATCCTCCCTCCCCTGGCCCACTTTTCATCCATACTCCCCCCACTCTCCCTGAATTGATCGAAAAAGAACGTGTAAGATGGGGTAAGAAAGGTTCTTACACCCTGGCGACCAACCCCCCTGGCGCCACGCTGGCGGCCTCCTCCATGACCTCTCCCCAGGTATATAGAAGATCTCTACGAATGCACGGGTCCTTGCCGCCGACGGGGGGCTGGCGGTGAGCGAGCGACCGGTGGGGGATGACCTGCGGGAGGCGGCGCTGCGGCTGCGGAGGGCGCAGCAGGTGGTGGTGTTCACGGGGGCGGGGGTGTCGGCGGAGAGCGGGATCGCGACCTTCCGGGACGAGGGCGGCTTCTGGGACAGGTTCCCGCCGGAGCGCTTCGCCCACGTGCCGGGGTTGCTGGCGGCGCTGCGGGACGAGCCGGCGCGGCTGGCCGAGTTCTTCCGCGAGGTGGTGGCGCCGATCGCGCATGCGGCGCCGAACCCGGCGCACCGGGCCATCGCGGCGTTCGAGCAGGCGGTGCCGGTGGTGGTGGTGACGCAGAACGTCGATGGCCTCCACCAGGAGGCCGGGAGCTCCCACGTGCACGAGATCCACGGGAGCCTGCTGGCGGTGCGCAGCGCGCTGGGGGGCACGGCGCAGCTGACCCGGGGCGATCTGCGGGCCACGGCCCGGGCGCTGGAGCAGGCGGGGGCCACCGGGTCCCGGCGGCGCTTGCTGTGGGCGCTACGCCGGCTGATCGGCCTGTCCCACCGGGGCACGTACCGACCCGACGTGGTGATGTTCGGGGAGCCGCTGCGAGAGCCGGACTGGGCGCTGGCGCGCCGGGCGGTCCGCGAGTGCGATCTGATGCTGGTGGTGGGGACGTCGGGGCTGGTGATGCCGGCGGCGGGGCTGCCGTCGGAGGCGCGGGCCCGGGGTGCGCGGCTGATCTTCGTCGACCCGGCGCCCCCGGAGGAGCCCGGGCTCTGGCTCCAGGGCAAGGCCGGCGCGGTGCTGCCGGCGCTGCTGCGGGAGGCCTTCGGGGCCGAGCCTGGAGGCTTAGCCAGGTTCGAGCTGGAAGGCCTGCTGGAAGGCGACAAAGAAGCTGATCGGGGGCACGTCCGCCGGTAGCCCTTCCAGCGAGAGCGGCAGGGCCAGGTCGGCCCGGAGCACCATCCGGCTGAGCTGGGGGAAGAGGGCCCGGAAGCCGAGGCCCACGCTGCGCCGGGCGCGAAAATCCCGGGGGCCATCGTAGGCGTCGCCGACGTCGTGGAAGAGCGCAAAGCCGACCTGGGCTGTCAGGATCTCGATGGGCCTCGACCGGAATTCGAAGTTGTAGACGAAGCGATCTTTGCCCACAAAGTAGCTGGTGGGGTAGCCGCGCAGGCTCGTATCACCCCCGAGCAGCGAGGTGGCTGTCCGGTAATTCCGGTAGCGCTGCAGGCTGTTGATCGAGGCGATCAGGCGGCCAAAACCGAGGCGCGGCGTCACCACCGTCGCCTTCAGCTCCAGCGACCCATCGGTCAGCGTGTGGCGCGTGAGCTCGTTGGTCGTGTCCCCCTTGAGCCGCGCAAAGCCATCCCCCAGGGGCCAGGTGTAGGAGGCCGCGAGCTGCATCCCGACGAAATCTCGCGAGGACCCGAGCCCCCGCGCGACCGGGTAAATTCGCACCCCGAGGTCATGCCCCACACGCACGTCCTCCTGCAGGCCGAAGGTGTCGTAGTCCAGGATGGTGACGAAGTCGGCAGAGTAGGTCTGGTACAGCAACATCGGGCCGACCTGGTGGTCGGTCTGGGGCACCTTGGTCCTCCGGAATTCCTCCAGCGCCCTCGGGTCGTAGCCCTCGGGCCGATGCAGCCCGAAGGCCCGGTACCTCCCCTCCAAGCTCACGCCGACGTTGTGCTTGATCCCCCACCCGTAGGAGCGGGTCAAGAACAGGTTCACCGTGTGATTCCAGCTCCGGTACTCGAAGGGGAGGCGGTCGTCCTGGGGCGTCGTCGTGGCGTCAAAGGTGCTCACCTGCGCGTTCACGTAGCGCCGGGTGATGTCGGCGCGGAAGGCGCTGGTCACCCCGTAGGACCAGGGGGTGATCGACGCGAACAGCGGCATCCCCGCGGACAGCTGGCCGAAGTGCCCCTCCACGTCCCCGCTCGCGCGGTTGAAGATCAGGTTCCACTCCGCCGCCCCGTAGTACCTCGTCCCCGCCAGCCTGGGGATGGCGTACCTCGCCCCCAGCATGTACGACGCCGGCAGCCCCTCGTACCGCAGCGACGCCGTGTGGTGCAGCCCCGCCACGTTCGACTCCGACGGCACCAGCACCATCTTCTCCAGACCCGCCTGCGAGTACGCCACCTCGATGCCTCCCCGGAGGCTCCATACATCCTTGGTCAGGAAGAGCACCCGCACCTTGCCCGGTGCGGAGCCGCGGACCGCGACGTGGGAGGCGACGGAGAGCTGGGGCAAGGCCCGGAGGTTCTTGGCGCTCTCATCCAGGAGCACCTTGCGGTAGACGTCGCCTTCCTGGAGCAAGATCTCCCGCTTGATGACGTATTCCCGGGAGGTTGTATGGAACTGGTTGAGCCAGAGCGGGGCCGGGTCCTGGGGCTGGATCACGTCGAGGGGGACGACCTCGATGGCCTCGATGATCTTGCCCTCCGGCTCGTCGTCGACCGCGGCCTTCTGGGCCCGGAGCACCTCGTTGAGGGTGCGCTGCTCGTAGGCCGAGAGCTGCCGGGGGCGCGTGGGCGGCGGCCTCCCGCTCTGCGCCAGCGCCCCTCCGTGTGCGCCAAGAACCCCCGCCAGGACCCCGAGCAGCCGCCGGGCCTTCACGGCCCCGGGGCAGCACCCGGGCGCGGCGGCCCGGGGGGGGCGAGGGGTCGGAGCAGCAGCAACACGCGGCGAGCGTACCAGGCCCCGCGGCGTCCGTGGCCAGCAAGTCGCAGCGGATCGCCTCTTTCAGGCGAGCTGCGGGGCGGCTCCCTGCGGGCGCAGGTGTTCGCGCCGCAGGGAGAGCAGCAGGCAAGGGCTCCTGGTCCTTGCCGTCGTCAGCCGCGCGGCAGGAGAGTCGAGGAAAACCTCGCCCAGGTGGTCCCCCTCGTCCAGCCGCGTCAGCTCCCGCTCCTGTCCGCACGGGCTTCGCGCGAGGATGGAGATCTCTCCCCGCGCGAGCAGGTAGAACCGATCGTCCGCGTCCCCCTGCTGGAAGACGTCCCGCCCGGCGGGGTGCATCTCCACGACGAAGCGCGAGGCCATCGCCTGGAGCAACGCGTCCGGCGCGCTGGCGAGGGCGGGGATGGTGCGCAGTCGCTCCGGGGTCACGGTGCCCTGCTCGCCTTCTTGAAGGGTGAACCCGCCCTGCTTTTCCCAGAGCTTCCGGTAGAGACCGCCCTCTTTCTCCGCGAGCTCCTGGTGCGGACCTTCCTCCACGAGGCGCCCGCGTTCCAGGACAAAGACGCGATCGGTGTCCACGACCGAGGCGAGCCGGTGGGTGACCTGGAGCACCGTGCGCCCCCGGGCGACGCGGGCCAGCGTCTTGTTGAGCGACGCTTCGGTCTCCGGATCCAGGGCCGAGGTGGCCTCGTCCAGGATCAAGATCGCCGGGTCCCGCACCATCGCCCGGGCGATGGCGATGCGCTGCCGTTGACCCCCGGAGAGGCGGCCGCCTCGCTCCCCCACCACGGTGTCGTAGCCACCGGGCAAGGTCTCGATGAGGTCATGGATCTCGGCGGCCCTGGCTGCCTCGATGATCTGCTCCCGGGTCGCGTCGAGGCGCCCCATGCGGATGTTCTCGTAGATCGTCGTGTTGAGCAGGAACGTCTCCTGGAACACCACGGCCATCTGATCGTACAGGGAGGAGAGCGGGGCCTCGCGGACGTCGCGGCCATCGAGGCGCACGACCCCGGACTCAGGGTCGTAGAACCTCATCATCAGCGCGAGGACGGTGCTCTTCCCCGAGCCGCTCGGCCCCACCAGCGCAACCGATTGACCGGCCTGGATGCGCAGCGACAGGCCATCCAGGTTCCGTTGCTGGCCGCCGTAAGAGAACGTGACCTGCTGAAATTCGATCGCCCCCTGCAGCCTGGGGAGGGGAGGGGCCTCCGGCGCATCGACGACCTGGGGCTTCTCATCGAGGAGCTCCTTGACGCGCCGCAGGCCCCCGCTTCCCTGCAGCAGCAGCGGGGTCCAGTAGACCAGGCTCGACACGTAGTCGCTCAGGCTACGGAAGAGCGCGTGGAACGCGATGAGGGAGCCCACCGACAGCGCCCCCTCGAAGGCCAGGCGGGCGCCGACCCCGATCACCAGCAGCTCGAGCAGCAGGAGCGCCACCACCGCGGAGCGTTCGGTCAACGCGCCCAGCAGCCCGACCCGCACGGTGCTCTCCAGCAGAAGGCCTCATCGTCTTGGTTAAGCCGCGGGACCCCCGGCGTTCACGCCGGGGAGGAAGCGGCCCTCCCTGGTCAGCCTTGGTGTCCGCTCG
>JALOQB010000415.1 GCA_025453595.1 Polyangiaceae bacterium | reverse complement strand
CGGGCCACCGCGACGACCTGATGGCCGCGGGCAAGCAAGGCTTCCGCGACGTGGCGACCGAGGAACCCGGTCGCGCCGGTGAGGAGGTAGCGGCTCATGGCTGCACCAGGTTGAAGACCCGCTGGAAGGTGATCAGCAGCGAGGGATCGTTGGTCTTGATGGTCCCCGAGAAGAACTCAGGGGGGGTCGGTGTATACCCCTCGCGGACGATGCGAGAGAACATGTCGAAGTTGGTCTTGAGCACGCAGTCGGCGCTGCCGGAGGGTTTGCCGTTGGCGACCTTGCAGTCGCTGGTGCTGACCTGCACCGTCCACTTGGCCTCGGCGTCGTCGCCGAGGGTGAAGTAGTAGCTGACGGGCTTGTCGAGGACGCCGGGCTGGAAGCGCTTTTCGAGCTCCTCGAAGAGGACGACGACCGGGTGCTTCCGGGGGGCGTCGTCGAAGTCGAGGGGGCTGCAGGAGCGGAGGTCGAGGGCGGTGCCATCGCGGAGCGCCTCGACCGCGCGCTGGGCGATGAGGGCGACGCGGCGGGCGGCCTGGGCGGGCTTGAGCCCGGCCGTGAGGCGGCGGAGCTCTGCGATCTCGAGGGGGGGCCCGATGCGAGCGACGAGGTCGCGCTTGGTGGGCACGCGCGCCTTCTTGGGCATGGCCTCGAAGGTGCCGCCGAGGAAGACCGGCAGCAGGTCGATGTCGTGGTGAAGGGCGAGGTGGCCGACGGCGCCCTTGAACTCGCGGATCTGACCGTCGGTGCTGCGGGTCCCTTCGGGGAAGATCAGGACGGTCTTCCCCTCGTCGATCAGCTGACCGACCTCGCGCAGGGTCTCGCGGAGGTTGCCGCCGCGGTCGAGGGGGGCGAGGTTGGTGAAGTTCTCGACCACCGCGCGCCGCAGCTCGCTCGACTCGAAGAAGTAGTCGCGGGCGGCGAGGGCCACCAGGTCCTGGCCGTAGGAGCCCAGCGCATGCTTGGTGAGCCCCATGTCGAGGTGGCTCGAGTGGTTGGCCACCACCAGGGTGTTGCGGTTGTGGGGGATGAAGCTGCGCCCGGTGACCCGGGTGCGCATCAGGCCCCCGTAGAACTTCTGCTGCAGCAGGGCGATGGCGCTCTTGGCGGTGGAGCGCACCGCCTCCGGCAGCTCGAGGGTGGTCTTCTCCTCCCCCTCGGCGTCGTCGAGCACGATCTTCTTGCTGCCGCCGGCCTCGGTGACGTCGAGGGCCTGCTCCAGCTCGCCGACCGTGCTGACCCCGGAGACCGCGGAGGCGACCTTGCGGCCCGGGAGCGCGTTCTCGAGAGAGGCGACCAGCTCCATGGTCATGAGGGAGTCGAAGCCGAGGTCTTCGCGGAGCCGGAGCCCCCCGTGGATCTCGTTCTCGCCCTTGCGAGCGATGGCGGCGATGGCCGAGCGGACCGCGGTCCCCTGCCCCTTCTGCTCGCTGGCCTTCGGGGCCGAGGCGGCGACCAGGCGCTCGACGAGGGCGCGGACCTCGTTGCGCTTGACCTTGCGGGTGGCGGTGCGAGGCAGCTTCTCGTCGTGGAGCAGCACCACCGGGGGCTGGAGCGTCGAGGGGAGCTTGCCGATGGCCGCGCGCAGGTTCTTGTTGGCCTGGGCGCGGGCCTCGAGGAAGTCTTCCGTGGTCGGCGGGTCTTCCCCCCGATCTCTGGGCCGCTCGGGCACCGCGAGGCAGGCCGCCCGCTCGCCGCCCCTGGGATCGGTGATGCCCAGGATGCACAGCTCGATCACCCCCTCGACGTCGCCGATCATCCGCTCGACGTCGTCGGGGTAAATGTTCTCGCCGTTGGCGCCGACGATCACGTCCTTGCTGCGGCCCACGATGGAGAGCCGCCCCTTGCGATCGATCTTGCCGAGATCCCCGGTGCGCAGCCAGCCCTCGGCGTCGAAGGTGTGGGCCGTGGCGTCCGGGTTATCCGCGTAGCCGACCATGACGTTCGGGCCGCGCGCCAGCACCTCGCCGACCCCGCTGGCGTCCGGGTTGTCGATCTTGATCTCGACCCCGGGGACCGCCTTGCCCACGTTACCTGGCTTGGCGCCGGGCTTGGCCTGGGCCACCGTCAGCACCGGCGCGGCCTCGGTCAGCCCGTAGCCCTCGGCCAGCGGCAGCCCCAGGCCCTCGAACAGCTTGGCGGTGTCGGGGGGCAGCGCGGCCCCCCCCGAGATCAGGTACCGCAGGTTGCCGCCGAACGCGCTGTGCACGCGCCCGAAGAGGGCGCGGCCCACGTTGAGGCCCAGCTTCTCGCCCAGCAGGCGGTTGAGGCCGAGGGCGATGTCAAAGGTCGTCTCGGCCACCGAGCCCAGATCGCGCACCTCGTTGTTGATGCGGCGCTCCAGGAGCTGCCACAGCGCCGGCACCCCGACCATCGCCGTCACCCGGGACTCGCGCATCGCCTCCGACAGGCGCTCGGAGGAGAGCTCGTCGAGGTAGATGACCCGCGCCCCGCGGGAGAACGGCAGCAGCAGCCCGCAGGAGAACTCGAAGGTGTGGTGCAGCGGCAGCACCGAGAGCACCCGATCGCCGCTCGACAGCGGGAAGACCGGGGCCAGCGCCGCCAGCATGGAGCAGAAGTTCTTGTGCGTCAGCATCACGCCCTTCGGCGTGCCGGTGGTGCCGCTCGTGTAGATGATGCTGGCCAGATCGTCGCCCCCCACCTCGGGCCGCGGGGGCGCCGGCGGCGCGTCGACGAGATCCGAGACCGAGCGCAGGTCGAGCCGCGTGACCCCGGGCACCGCGCCCAGCGCCTCGCGCCCCGCCTTGTCGAAGAAGGCCTCGTCGCAGAGCAACACCCGGGCCCCCGACGCCCGCAGCAGGTTGGTCGCGGGCCCCGCCTCCAGGGCCCCATCGACCGGGACCACCGTGGCTCCGGCCCGCAGCACGCCGAAATACGCGAGAGGCCAGGCGGGGTGGTTCTGACCCCCCAGCATGACCCGATCGCCCTTGCCAACGCCGAGGGCTGCCAGGCGGCCCGCCACGGCCTCGGCGTGGGTGAGCACGTCGCGGTAGGTGATGCGGGTGAAACCATCGCCCTCGAAGCGCTGGAAGGCGAGGGCGAGGTCGTGGCGTTCGGCCATCTCCTCGACGAGGTGGAGGAGGCTCTCGTGGGCGCGGAGGGGCTTGCGGGGGCGCTCGAGCTTGGCGTTGATCTCGGGCCAGACCCACTTTTCAAGGCCCGGGAGCTGGACCTCGAGGAGGTACTGGCGCCACTCGATCTTCTCGGGGGACCAGTTGATGAGGGCGCGCTCGCGCTCGTCGAGCCGTGCGCAGGAGTGGCGCATGTTGGCGGAGACGAAGAAGTACTCGGTCTCGGCCATGAAGGGGATATAGAGCTCCCATATCTCGCCGTTGCGCCGGGCGATCTTGGCGTAAGACGAGAGGAGGCCGGCGACGGGCTTGGTGACGGCGGCGACGGGGCCGACGCCGGCCTTGCGGAGGGCCCTGGAGACGCCATCGACGGCGTCGGCGATGGCGGGGGCGCCCTGGCGGTAGAACTTGGGCACCGTGACGGGGACCGGCTCGACGTGGGCGGCGATGTAATTCCAGAGGGGGTTGCCCTTGCCGTCGTCGAGGTAGTGGCGGCGCTTGTAGAGGCCGCTCAGCTCGATGAGCCGGAACATGGTGAGCGGGCTCGTGTCGCTGCTGCCCAGGTGATAGACGAGCTTGTGGGTGTTCTCGAGGAGCTCGGCGAGCGCCACGATCATGCCGCCAGCGACCATGTCGACGGGGATGACGTCGAGGACGGTGCGCTTGCTGGTGGGGATCTGGATGTGGCCCCGCATGATCAGGTAGATCAGCGGCCCCATGGTGTTGATCCCCTCGTTCCAGGCGGGGAACGGGAAGCTCATCGAGCTCTCGATGACCGTGGGGCGGACGATGGTGCACCGGAGCCCGGAGGCCACCAGGATCTGCTCGCCGATGCTCTTGGTGTAGGTGTAGATGTTGGTCCACCCCCAGTGGCTCGCGCGCTCCTTGCCGGCGTCGATGAGCCGGTCCTCCTCGAAGCGCCGCCGCACCTTGCCCAGCTCGTCGTCGAGGGCCTTGCCGTGGGAGGGCTCGCCCTTGTCGATGAGGTTACGGCGAGCCTGGTCGAGGAAGTAACTCTGCCGGTACGAGTCGTTGGTGCGCTGGCGCACCTGGTTGACGATGTCGAGGCACTCCTCGATCTCGCGCTCCGGCGACCAGTGGACCGACTCGAGCTCGCCGCTCTTGGGGAACGGCCTGTCGAGGGGGTTCTCTTCGTCGATCTGGCCGTTGCGGTAGCCGGCCACGTAGGCCGTGCTGGTGTGAAGCACCGGGACGTCACCGAAGGCCTTGGCCAGGTCGACCAGGTTCTTCACGCCGAAGGCGTTGGCCAGCAGCGCCTCGTCGAGGGGAGGATGAAAATCGACCACGCCGGCGACGTTGACGACCGCATCGACCTTGCCCTTGAGGCGCTCGATCACGGCGTCCGAGCAGCCGCAGAAGGGTTTGGAGACGTCGGCGTCGATGGCCTCGACCTTGTCGCGGAGGAACTGCTCGTAGGAGCCCTGGTGGGCGGCCCGGACGGGGTCGAGGGTGACGCTGGAGGCGATGTCGGCCCAGAAGCGGGCCTCGCTGGTGGCCCCCTTCTTGGAGCGGACGACGAGGTAGATCTTCCCGATGTCAGGGAAGTGGGTGAGGATCATCGAGAGCCACACCTTGCCCAGGAAGCCGGTGCCGCCGACGACGAACAGGCGGGCTCCCTTGAGCGTGCGAGCGATGCTCAGGGGTTTGACCTCGGCCATCACGCCCCCTTGGCGGCGCCGCTGGCCGCGGGGGCGGAGGGGGCCTCGGTCTTCTGCTGGGCGGGGGGCAAGCTGACGTCGGCCATGACGATCGGTGGGATCTTGAGGAGGGTGATGTCGGGGGAGGCGGGGGCCGTGTCGCGGGCCATCCGGAGGGCCTCGGCCATGGTGGGCGCGGTCTCGTAGCCGAGGAGCCTGGGGATGTACTCGTTGTCGGCGCCGACGACGATGGTGCGCCCCACGTGCTGGCGGCCCGCCTCGCCCCAGTACCACATGAAGAAGGGGTGGACCGGGTGGTAGGCGTGGCCGAAGCGGTAGGCGGAGAGGTACGCGGGGTTGGTGGCGAACTTCTCCTCGTAGCGGCGGTGCAGATCGAGGGCGTCGCGGGTCTCGGGCAGCAGCCGGTGCACGAAGTCGATGTAGGGCAGGTGATGCTCCCGATCGAACTTGTCGGTGCAGGGGTGCGTCACGATCATCGTGCCGCCCTTCTTCACGATCGGGTTGTTGCGGTACATGTTGAACATGTACCCCTGGACCATGACCTGAACGAGCAGGGGGTTCAGGAACGAGTTGACGTTGTAAGGCGAGATGTAGGGCACCCCGCACACCAGGATGTCGGCCTGGCCAGTGACCGGGACGACGTACTGCTCGAAGCAGCGCTTGAGGGTCTGGGCGTGGACCGCCTCGGTCTCGCCGGCGAAGACGCCGGTGAGCTCGTAGGGCGAGGGGACCCGGTGAAAGACGAACTCGCGGGCGTCGTCGGGGGTGTGGTCGAGGGTGAAGATGAGGCCCTTGAGCGCGCTCTTCTCGGCGGGCGTCAGGTCGTCCTCGTTCTTGGCCAGGAACGACAGCGGACGGT
>JALOQB010000414.1 GCA_025453595.1 Polyangiaceae bacterium | reverse complement strand
CGCTTCCCCCGCCTGTCCGGAACCTCCGGACCCTGCCTCGCCGGCGACCCCCGCCTGTCCGGAACCTCCGGACCCTGCCTCGCCGGCGACCCCCGCCTGTCCGGAGCCTCCGGACCCTGCCTCGCCGGCGACCCCCGCCTGTCCGGAACCTCCGGACCCCGCGGAGCCCCCGGCAGCCCCACCCGCGCCGCCTCCCGCGCCACCGCCGGAGCCCGCCTCCCCGGCGCTGCCGCCATCGCCCCCGGCCCCCGCTTCACCGCCGACACCGGCCTGGCCAGCGCCAGCGGTGCCCGCGTCTCCGCCGCCCGCCCCCGCGCCCGCCTGCCCCGCGCCCCCGGCCCCGGCCCCGGATCCGCCGCCTGTGCCAGACTGTCCGGAGCTTCCGGACTGTCCGGAGCTTCCGGACTCGCCGCCGGCGCCCGAGGGAACCGGGTCGGACTGGGTATCCTCGCTGCCAGAAGCACAGGCCAGGGCCCCGGTGAGGAGGGCCAGGCTCCACCCGATCAAGCTACCACGCCAGGAGGGATGCATCGCCGAGGAGCGTACCACCGGAGCCGCGGTTGAGGAGGAGGCACCGGAGGGCGACGCGACGCGTCAGCGAGGGAGTTCGACGCGGAGGTAGCAGAAGCCAGGGGGGCTGCGGCCGGTGGAGAGGCGCGCGCCGGGGGGCAAGGCGGGGGCGAGGGAGCCGAGGAGGGCGAGTTCTTCCTCGGCGTACATCTTCCGGAGGGAGACGACGGTATCGTGGAGCACGGGCCAGGAGCGATCGCGGAGGCCCATGAGGAGGCCAAGGAGGGAGGCAGCGAGGAGGCCTCGCTCGGCGTCGATGAACCAGACGGAGCGCCGGGCGATACGGGCGGCTTCCCCGAGCATGCGAGCGACCATGCCCGGAGGGAAATGGTGGATGCTCTGGGTGCAGACGATCACGTCGACGTCGTGAGGCCGGAGGTTGCGCAGGTCGGTGGCGTCCTGCTGGACAAAGGAGACCTGGACCCCGAGGCGCCGGGCCTGGTCGCGCCCGAGGTCAAGGTAGGCGTCGAAGAGGTCGCTGGCGGTGACGTCGATGGCATCGCCCAGGAGCTGCTTGAGGGCGATGGCGAAGCCGCCGTGGCCTGCGGCGATGTCGAGGACGCGGACGGGGCCGGAGGATCCCAGGAGATCGGGGCGCATCCACCGGGCCCAGAGGGGGTAGCTCTGGAGGTGCTCGTTGATCCAGTCGATGCTGGCGAGGATGGCCCTGCGCTGGTCCTCGGGGCAGGCGGGGTCGTCGCAGAATTCAGGGCGAGGCAGCAGGGTGAGGCGATCGAGGAGGTTGACCCAGGCGGCAGCGCCGGAGAAGGGCGCGGAGCGCAGGTCGCGGAGGGCCTCGTCCAGGAGCGCATCGTAGGCCCTGCGGGCCCCGGGGTCGTGGGCGAGGAGGGGCTGGATCAGGGGGGCGACGCGGGGCTGAAAGCGATCGAGGAGGGGCTGGAGCTGGAGGCGCCGCTGCGGGGCGAGCAGGGCCCCTTCCAGGGCGAGGGACGGCAGGTGACGCCCCAGCCCCAGGAGCCGGGCCAGGCCTCGATCGAGGGAGGTAGAGACCATGAGTTCAGCTTCGAGTTAAGCAGAGAACGGCGCCGCAGGGCCACCAGACAACAGAGCGACCCACCGAGCCCCGGCTCCTGCCCGGGGGCAAGCCTGCCCGAGGGGCATCCCCGGGGCAGGCAAGGCTCTCTTCGAGGGGTGGCAGGTGGATGTTGAGGAGGCGAGGGCAGCCGGATGTCACGCGCGAGCCCACAGGTCCTTGAGCATCGCCCCCCAGATCGTCTCCTGGTCGATCCCCTTGTGCTGTCCGTGAATCAGCGCGATCCAGGGCAAAAAACGGGGTGCATTTTCTCTCCAGCCACGCTGAGATGGGTCCACCGCGAAGCGATAGAGCGACGCGGGCGCGACCTTGCCGATCTTCTCGGGGAGCGTTTTCCAGCTTGTCAGCTGGGAGGTCTGAGCGCCGGCGGACTCGATCTGGAGCACGCACCGGATCAGCCGCTGGATGGCCAGCGAGACCGGCTCTGTCTTCACTTTTGCGGACGCAACCTCGAGCAAAGTCGACCTCGGAGGCTCACCCAGCAACGCCAGGTTACCCGCGTACCCGGTCACGAACCGCATCGTACCAGGGTTGCGGTAGTCGCGCATCGGAGCGTCCAGGCAGCGGGCAAACCAGTGCATCGAGAGTTCGAGGGCAAGAGCGCGGTCACCCGGTTCGCCCCGCAGCGCGATGAAGAAAGGTACAGCGGGGTCAGGGCAGCACTCACGCTCCGTTGCCCAATCGCGGATAAAGCCTTGCACGAGGGTCGTCAGCTCTTCAAAAGTCATCGTGCCTGATTTTACTCGCTGCGTGGCGTTCGCGGTTGACGGTGATCGTGAAGGCCCCACACTGGCGGCCATGCCGCGCTTTGACATGATGCAGCTCCTGGAGGCCGAGATGCGTCTGGAGCGCACCTCGGCGCTCGCGCGCCTTGGCGACCGGCTCCAGAAGGCCATCGACGAGACCCGCGCGCTGGCGGAGCGCCTCCGTGACGAGCCGCCCGGCGAGCAGCGGCTGCGGCTGCTCCAGCAGCACCAGGAGGCGCGTCAGCGCGCCGATCGGGACCGCTTTTACCTGATCGTCCAGCGGGAGGCCCTGGGGTTGACCGAGCATGCCGTTGTCGACGAGATCTACCCGCTCCCTCCGGCGGCTCGCTGAACCGGGATTGCGCAGCGCAGCGGGGCGGGGCTTGCGCGGGGGGAAGGCGAGTTTTGTTTGGGATTCTGCCCGGGCTCTGCCAAAACAAGCGGTACTCCTCCCAACGAGCTAGAACCAGGGAACATGGCCATCACCGACCCGACCGAGCCCCCGACGCCCCCCGCGCCGGCCCCTTCGTACCTGTTCCTCGGGGTGCTCACGGTGCTGATCGCAGCGCTCGATCTGGGCACCAAGCACTGGGCCACCAAGAAGCTGGGGGGCACGGCGGCGCCAGCGCTCATCAAGGTGGTCGAGCATCTGAACTTCAACCTGGCCCACAACAAGGGCGGCGCCGGGAGCTTCCTGAGCACGACCCCTGACGCCTTCCGGCTCCCGTTCTTCCTGGGGGTGTCGTGCGTCGCGATCGTGGCGATGGTGCTTTTTTACCGCAAGCTGCAGCCACACCAGTGGGCGCTCCGGTGGGCGCTGCCGTTGATGCTGGGGGGGGCGATCGGCAACTTCGTGGATCGGGTGCGGCTCGGGGTCGTGGTCGATTTCATCCAGGTGTACGCCACCATCGGGGGGCAGGTGCGCTACTGGCCGACCTTCAACGTGGCGGACATCGCGATCTGCGTCGGGGTCGGGCTGATGGCGGTCGATCTGGTCCAGCAGACCCGGGCCTCGCTCAAGGCCCCGGCGCCCCATGACCAGCCCACCGCGAGCTGAGCGCTCGCTGCCGCAGGGGGAGGTGCACCTGTGGTACGCCGCCCTCGCCTCTGCCGCAGGCTGTGCCCTGGCGGAAGCAGCCCTGGGCTGGATGAACGACGAGGAGCGAGCCCGGCATGATCGGTATCGCTTCGAGCGTAACCGGCTCGAGTACCGGGTCACGCGCGGGCTGATCCGCTCGCTGCTGGGGGCGTACCTGGGGGTCTCCCCCGGGGGCCTGCGCTTCGGGGCGACCCCCCACGGCAAACCGTTCCTGGAGGCACCCGCGAGCGATCTTCGCTTCAACCTGTCCAACACGGAAGGCATGGTGGTGTGCCTGGTGGGGCGATCGATCGAGCTGGGCGTGGACGTGGAGCCGCTGGCCCGTCGCGTGGACGTCCGGGGGATGGCCCACCGGTTCTTCGCTCCGTCCGAGGTGGAGGCGTTGATGGCGCTCCCGGAAGGGCGCCATCAACGCCGATTCCTGGCGTACTGGACGCTGAAGGAGGCGTACATCAAGGCCTGCGGTCAGGGCCTCGGGATCCCGCTGGACCACTTTGCTTACGAGCTGGATGAGCAGGATCGGATCCTCGGCCTTCGCTTTGCGGCGGAGCGCGAGGATGACCCGGCGAGCTGGCAGCTGATGCAGCTGGAGCTCGGGCCCGAGCATCTGGTCGGTGTGGCGCTACGGCGTGGGAACGGGCCCGATCAGCGGCTGGTGGTGCGGGAGGCCGAGCTCACTCGATCTTGAGCAATTCCTTGACCTTGGCGATGACCTGGGGGGCCTGGATCGGCTTGGTGATGTAAGCATTGGCCCCGAGCTGGAGGGCGCGCTGCCGATCTTCCTGGGACCCTTCGGTGGTGATGATGACGATGGGGGTCTCTTTGTGCACCTGATCGGAGCGTATTCGCTTGACCAGCTTGAGGCCATCCATGATCGGCATGTTGATGTCGGTAATGATGATGTCGAAGCGAGATGCAGCCAGCTTGCGCAGCGCATCGACGCCGTCATCAGCCTCGGTGACCCGGAGGCTCTTGACGCGCGCCAGCGCGAACACGAGCAGCTGCCTCATCATGGGGGAGTCTTCAACGATGAGGCACGAGTACTCGGCCATGACTTAAGATCCCTAGATCGGAGAGGCTCGAGAGAGGGGGTTGATTGGCATCTTGAGCGCTGAACAGCTGCGCCGCGATGAGGGCGGAGATGGCTTGAGCCCCGAGCAGCTTCAATAGCTCGTGATCCACCTGGATGAAAGCATGCTTCTGCTCGAGGGTGCGGAAGATCACCAGCAGGCCAGCGATCTTGTCGCGGAGGCGGAGGGGGATGATGGCCACCGGATCGGAGATGGCCCCCAGGCGCGGATCGCCGTCGCGGTGGTGGGCCCGACCGGAAGTGAACACCTCGCCGAGCATGCCTTGCCCGGGCTGCACCAGGGGCAGCTCGCTCTCGCTGACCCCCTCGCTGGCCGCCACGATCAACCCCTCGTTCTCCTGGAGCTGGAGGTAGATGGCAAAGGCCTCGGCCCCGATGAACTGGGCCAGCAGATCCTTGAGGGTCTGGAGTACCCCCCGCGGATCGAGCGACGCGTGGAGCTGGTAGCTGGCGACGTACAGGTTGGCCAGGTTGGCCAGCTCGTTCTCGATCTCGGAGAAGCTTGCGTGCTGGCGGGTGGAGGCGACCTGTACCTCCTGGAACTGGTGGAGGACGCGCTCTTTCTCGATCTCGAGGGCCTCGATCTTGCGGAGCAGCTCGCGGATCGCGTCGCCGCTGGCGACCTGGGCACGGAGCCGGGCGTTCTCTTCTTCGAGGAAGAGCAGGCGCTGGCGGGCGAGGTCGCGCTCGCGGACCAGCTCTTCGGTGAGCTCGACGCCCTTGCGAAAGAACGCCTTGAGGAAATCGTCGCGCTCTTTCTTGAGCTCTTCGCGGGCGATCTCCTCGGATTTTTGGGTCTTGCCGGCGGGTGGTTCCGACATGCTGAGTGCCTGGACCGACGAACCTACCACGAGCCCCCGCCACCCGGAGTCAAATTTGCTCGACCCAGGCCCGCAGTTCGCCGACCAGCACCCGGGGGGCACGGCGCAGGCTGGGGATGTCGGGAGCGCCGACCAGCAGCATCACGGCCCGGAGCTCGGCCTCGACGCTGTCGAGGTAAGCATGGGCGGCCTCCTCACCGCCCTGCATCAGCGCCTGGAGCACGGGCCGGGCGATGCCCGCCGCGTGGGCCCCGAGCACCAGGGAGCG
>JALOQB010000413.1 GCA_025453595.1 Polyangiaceae bacterium | reverse complement strand
ACGACGCACAGGGCCCCCGGGATGTGAGGTTCGAGGTGGAGGGCCGAGGGTAGCGGCGTGCGCTTTCGCCGTGCAACTCCGCCGAGCGAGGGCGGATGGTTCAGGAGGGCCGTTCGGCGGGGATCAGCAGCGTGCCTGCGACACGGACGCCGACCAGGCCCTCGTGCTCTTCGAGGAGGGGATCGAGCTGGGTCTGGGCGTGGCGGCTGAAGCGGGCCTCGCAGGGGTGACCGTCGAGGACGAGGGAGGTGTAGAGGGAGCCGTCGGGGGCGAGGGAGAGGGGGCCGAAGGGGACCTCGCGGCCGCTGGAGAGCCGGAGCCGCGGGCCAGGCTCATCGAGGAGGACGGCGCGCACCTGGAAGGGGGCATCGTCGACGGCGAAGTACGTCCAGTCGTAGCCGTTGGTGAGGATGAAGCGGCCGTTATCCGGGTGCCAGCTTATCCAGGAGTGGAGGGCGTCGAGGAGCTTCGGGTGCTCGACGCGCTCGCCGTCGTGCCAGAAGTGACCGTCGCGGTCGAGGCGCAGGGTGCTCTCGCGGGATTGCCCGGGGGGCGCGGGGAAGCGGAAGAATTCGGGGTGATCGCCTGGTTTCATGGGGAGGTGGGCAGCACGACCTGGGCGCTGCTGGCGCCCTGGGTGATCTCGACGAGGGGGGCGAGGGGCACGTCGGTGAGGACCTGCTCCTCGACCGGGTTGGTGGGCCAGCGGACGCGGACCGCATCGATCTTCTCGCAGGCTCCGATGCCGAAGAAGGCCACCGTGTCGTGCTGCATCGCCATGTGACCGTAGCCGCCGCCGATCTCCCGGTGCTGGAGCTTGCCCCCGGCCTCGATCGTGACCCGGGCGCCGATGCCGGCCCGGTTGGCCGTGGTCCCGCGGAGCCGGATCGCCACCGAGCGCCCCTGCGTGCTGGCGTCGTTCTGGTAGAAGATCACCCGGTTTGCGTCCCACAGCTTGCCGCAGTCGCGGGCCGTGCCGGCGCCCAGGATCACGTCCAGATCGCCGTCACGATCGAAGTCGGCGATGGCCACGCCGCTGGCGCAGGGGTGGCGCAGATCCCACGACGCTCCGCTCTCCTCGAAGGTGCCGTCGGGCTTCTGGTGGAAGATGTACCCGTACTGATCCGGGTAGTCGCTCGTCCCGAGGAAGAGGTCGAGGCGCCCGTCGTTGTCGAGGTCGGCGCCGGCGGCGAAGATGCCGCCTTCGTTCCAGTCGGGGGTCGGGTGGGGCACCACGGTGCCGCTCTCCTGGTTGTCGAGGCGCTCGAAGCGGAGCCCCTCGGCGCCGCTGACGTTGCGCAAGATCTGTGATTTGTCGCTCCCGTCCCCGGTCCACCAGTGGGCGATCTCGGCGTTGTAGAGGTCGTTCTTGCCGTCGCCGTCGATGTCGCCGCAGAAGGTGCTGAAGGTGTTGCCGTTGTTCCTCCAGGGGTCCTCGCCGCTCTTGCTCCAGTAAGAGTCGGCCGGCGTCGGGCACTGCACCGCGGGCTTCTCCGCGGTGGCGCAGGCGGGCTCGTCCCCGTGCACGGTGCAGTAGCAGGCGAAGAACTGGTTGTCGCCGAAGCTCTTGTTCTCGTCCCCGGCGAAGCCGCTCGCCTGGCCGACCTCGTCGTAGACCCCGGCCCCGTCGTTGCGGTAGAGCAGGTTCCACTGGCGACCGTAGGCCGAGATCATCAGCTCGGGGGCCCCGTCGTCGTCGAGATCGCAGGCGGTGACCCCGTAGGCAGGGCGGTGGTTGGTGCCCTTGAGCAGGGAGCTGTTGCTGCTGTTGGTCTTGAGGCCCGCGGCGGTGGTGACCGCGGTGAAGGAGCCGTCCCCGTTGCCCTTGTAGAGCTGGGCCTGGGCGCCGATTTCAGAACTTCCATACGATCGGTACCAGAAGCCCACGAACAGGTCGATCTTGCCGTCCCGGTCGAAGTCGGTGAAGGAGGCGCCGGTGATGGGGAGCTGCTCGTCCGCACCGGGGGTGGGCCCCGAGGGCGGCGCCAGGGTGAATTTCCCCTTGCCGTCGTTGAGCAAGAGCTGGCTCCGGTCGCCTCGATCCGGGTTCTTCGTCGGGTCCGCGGTCGGATCGATGTGGGTGCCGCTGAACAGGTCCAGGTCCCCGTCGTTGTCCACATCCGCCGCCGCCACCAGGTGCGCCGAGCGCAGCTCTTTCCCCTCCGTATCCCCGGGGATCGCGCCGTACTGGCTCTCCAGCGTCGCATCCACGAAGGTTCGCCCCGCGCCCCCCGGCGCCGGGCGGTTCATCAGCACCCGCACCAGCCACCGGGCGCCGTCGGTCTTTGCGGCCTCCAGGTCGGTGCGCGCGTTGCTCCCGATGCGGTGCACCACCAGGTCCGGGTACCCGTCCCCGTCCAGATCCATGGCGCTGAGCCGGTTCCCCTGCACGTCGAGCTGCCCCGCACCCAGCCCCCAGGCCGCCGTCGCCTCGGAGAAGCGTGGCGCCCCCACCGCCTCCTCCAGGCATGACGGCGCCTGGCCTCCGCCGCCGGCCTGTCCGGAACTTCCGGACTCTCCACCGCCGCCGGCCACACCGCCCGCGCCCGCGCCGCCCGCGCCCGCCGCCGTCGCGCCGGCCTGGCCCGCGCTGGCCCCGGCCTCGCCGCCCTGACCGGCGAGGGGGGCCTGGCCGCCGGAAGCCCCCGGGGCAGGGGCTTCGCTGTCACCGCAGGCGGTGATGAGGACAAGAGAGAGGCCCCAGGTACCCAGCAAGGAGAAGGTTCGCATCCGACCGAATGTAGCGTACCTGCGGGGGGCTTGCGCCAGCGCAGAGGATGGGTGAACGCTGGGGCATGGCCATCCGAAAGATCGCGACCATCGGGCACCCGGTGCTGCGCCAGCCAGCGCGCCAGGTGAGCCCGGAAGAGCTGCGGAGCGAGACCTTCCAGCGCCTCGTGGACGACCTGATCGAGACGATGCGGGATGCGAACGGGGCCGGGCTTGCGGCGACCCAGATCTACGAGCCGGTCAGCCTGTGCGCCCTGGAGGTAAATAACAACCCACGGTACCCCTACAAGCCCCGGATCCCGCTGACGATCCTGGTGAACCCGGTGGTGACCCCGCTCACCGAGGAGACCTTCGATAACTACGAGGGGTGCCTGTCCGTGCCCAACCTGCGCGGGGTTGTGCCGAGGTACACCAGGGTGCGCGTTGTCGCCCTGGATCGGGAGGGGAACCAGATCGATCGCGAGGTCCAGGGGCTCAGCGCCGGGACGTACCAGCACGAGGTCGATCACCTGCTGGGCAAGGTGTTCCTGGATCGGGTCCAGGACACCAGCACGCTGAGCACATGGGCTGACTTCGAGCGCTTCCACATGGCAGCCTTCGTCGAGCGAGCGAAGGCGCTGGTCGAGCGCTTCGGCTCCTGATTCAGAGCGAGGAGGGGAGCTTGCGCAGCGCTGCCTGGAGGGCGCTGGCCCTGAGCTTGCCCTGCGCCTGGAGGGCCTCGTGCTTCTTCTTCAGCTCGGTGAGCCTGTCTTCGGCCGCCAGGATGCGCCGGACAAAGGGGTTCTGATCGGGCCTCAGGCTCTTGTCCCCTCCCATCGCCTCCAGGTGCTTGCGGAGCCGCTCCAGCTCCTGCTGCGCCTCCTTGATGTCCTCGGCCTGCTGCGCCACCGTCTTCTCGTGGGCGATCTGCTCCGCGCGCTGCGCCGAGAGGCCCTGGAGCGCGGTTCGCTCGTTCGCCGGCAGCTTCGGGGCGTCGATGATCCGCTGGAGTTCCTCGACGGTCACCCTGTCCGCCTGGAAGCTGCGGGAGAGCCCCTCCACCGAGACAAAAGACCGCTGCAAGGTCTGCCCGGGGGCGACGTGGAAGATGGCCACGGGCTTGGAGCGCTCGGCGTCGTAGTCAAGCTCGTCGGCCCCGGTCACCTTCGCGTTCTGGTTCAGCCGCAGGACCAGGTAAACCGACCGGGGCTGGGGGCTACGGTTCTTGATCTCGACGGTGTGCTCGGTGGTCCTCAAGAAATGTTCCTGGATGGAGTCTTCCTGGCCCAGCGTGCGCTGGGTCTCGTCCAGGCTCTTCTTCCCGTGTTTCAGCAGCTCGACATCCAGGTCAGCGCCAAAGGTGAGGAAGCGGCGCTCGCCAGGCTTGAGCCGATCCAGGGTGGTTTCCCCGGCGAAACCGCCGCCATGAAAGATCGCCATGGTCCCCGCCGGAAGCGTCTGCCCGGTGCTGTTCTCGAAGCGAAGCCCGACCCGGGCTCCGTTGTCGATCCAGGTGAGGAGCTTGGTGGAGATGGTCTGCTCAAGGAAAGGCACCAGCGCCGAGCTGTGGGCTGGCAAGGTGATCGGCCGCTCGACGGAGAACTGGAACAGCGCCCCTTGCTCCTGGCCGGTCGCCTGGGCCAGGCTGGCCAGGTTGCCCACCGACAGCAGGCTGCTGCCGGTGCCGGAGCCGTGGCCCACGGTGCCGATGCTGCCCAGGCCGATGCCCTCGCCGCGGCCGCCGCCGCCCTCGCCCACGCCGCTCAGGCCCAGGCCGCCGGCGCCAAAGGCCTCGCCCTCCTCGGCCTCCAGCCAGAGGTCATCCGGTCGCTGGTGGAGGAGCTGAGGTGTGGTCGGCATCGGCTGATCCGGTCGCACCAGCTCGCGGCGCAGGTACCGGGGCGATGCCATGGGGAACAAGAAGGAATCTGGTCGCCCGTTCACCAGCGCCAGCTTGACCCCCTGCCAGTCTTCCTCGGTGTCGTTGTGGAGCAGCGCCCAGCCCTGGAATTTCCCGCCTGATCCGTCCAGGATGATGCGGTAGCTGCTGCGCCACACCGGGGTCTCGGCGATGTACCCGAAGGTCACGGGCCCCGAGCTCTTCCCCAGCAGCTTCAGCGCTCGCTGCATCTGGGCCCCCCGGGGCGCCGTCGCGTCCAGGCTGGCCGAGAGGCGCTGGGTGAAGCGAGGATCGAGGGGGCGCACCTCCTTCACGCTCTCCAGGTTGATCTTCCGCAGCGCCCCCTGCTCGGTGAGCACCACGATGAACGAACGCTTGGCCCCCGCGACCCGCGCCCCTTCGCCCTTCTTTTCTCCCTCCGCGGGCCCTGGATCTTGCTCCTCGGTTCGCTCGATCAGCTTGCCTCGCAGGCGCTCATCGGAGCCGTTCTGCGTGATCTCCACGTCGGCCCCCTTGAGCGCCTCCAGCAGCGCGGGCAGCGCCAGCGAGTCGCTCCCCGACGTTATCCCCAGCAGCGCCTTCGCCATCGGTCGGCTCAGGTTGCTCGGGAACGTGAGCCCGTCGATCTTGCCCCCTTGTCCCAGGATCACCAGCGACTTCAGCGCGTCGTCCAGGTGACTCGTGGGCACCGGCAGCGACGCATCCTCCGCCACCGCGCCGGTTCGTTCAAAATACCCTACCCCGGTCTCGTACAGCCGCAGGCTCCGGAGCGGCACGATCGATGGCGCCGTCGCCTCCCGGGCCCCCCCCGCGCAGGAGCAACACAGGAGCATCAACCCTGCTCCGAAGGTGCTTTTTCTCATGATCTCGCTGTCTCCAGGGCCCTGGGACAGCTCCTCGCGCCGCGCTGTTCCCGTCGACGGAACGTTCCAGGGTCAGCGCTTAAATCCAGTGCGACGGCGGCGCAGCAGCGCGAGCCCCACCAGCCCCAGGGACCACCAGGCCCCGGGCTCGCCTCGCGGCGCCCAGCGGCACCCGCCGTC
>JALOQB010000412.1 GCA_025453595.1 Polyangiaceae bacterium | reverse complement strand
GCTGCATCGCCCCGGTGGCCTGCGACACCTCGATGCTCGTGTCGAGCTGCACCGCCGCCTGCTCGACCGCGGCCGACTGCCCCCAGCGCGCCGCTGGCCCCGGCGCCGCCAGCCCCGGAGAACCCGGCCTGGTCGGCGCCGGCCTCGCCGCCGGCCCCGGCGAGGGGGCTGGTGAACTCGCAGCGACCGATGAGGGAGCAGGAGTAGCCCTTGGGGCAATCGAGGGCGCCATCGACGCAGTCGCGCCGGCATTTGCCTTCCTGGCAGTAGCCGCGGTCGCAGTCGCTGTTGCGCTCGCAGGTGGAGTCGGAGCTCTCGGCGCAGGAGGCGAGCGCCACGGCCAGCCAGAGGGAGGACGCAGCGAGGACCTTGAAGAAGGTGCGCGACGAAAAACCCATGGCCCTTGTTTTATCAGGTGGCGGCCGCGAGCGTCGGGTCGGTTTGGCTCTACGTCCGTTCAGGCTGGGCGCGGCGCAGGACGACGGTGAGGTTGTTGGCGGGCATCTGGATCACCTCGTCCAGCCGGAGGCCCCGGAGCTTGGCCTCGGCGACGACCGTCTCGAGGTGCCGCAGGCCCCAGGAAGGGTCTCGTTCCTGGAGGGAGCGGTCGAACTCCTCGTTGCTGGGGGCGGTGGGGAAGCCGTCGCGGCGGTAAGGGCCGTAGAGCACGAGGGGGCCACCGGCCGGGAGGAGCGCGGCGGCATGGTCGAGGAGGGCGAGGGTGGCGCTCCAGGGGGAGATGTGGATCAGGTTGATCGCCACCACCGCGTCGGCGCGCTCGACGGGCCAGGGGGACCGGAGCACGTCGAGGTCGAGAGGCGGGAGGAGGTGGTGCACGCCCAGCTCGAAGGCCCAGGCGGCGATGCTCTGCCGGTTCTCGTAGACGGGATCGGAGGGCTGCCAGCGAAGCCGGGGGAGCGCCGCGGCGAAGTGGCAGGCATGCTCGCCGGTGCCGCTGGCCACCTCGAGCACCAGGCCCTCGGGTGGGAGGATGCGCCGGAGCTGATCGAGGATGGGGTCGCGGTTGCGCTGGGTGGCGGGGGCGTAGAGGCGGCTCATGCGCCGGCGCCGCGCTGGGTGGGTGGGCCGGAGAACTGCTCGGCGTCGGCCCCGGGGAGGGTGGTGCGATCGCCGGTGGGGGCCTCTTCCGAGAAGGAGGGGTCGAAGCTGAGCTGTTCGGCGCGGGCGTGGCGCAAATCGCGGGAGGTCTGGTCGAGGCGATCGGCGAGGACCCCGAGGAATTGCCACAGCATCTTGACGGAGAGCTCGGGCTCCTTGCGCAGCAGCTCGAAGAAATCGTCGCGCTTGAGGATGAGCAGCTCGCAGGGGGTCTCGCAGGAGACCGTGGCGGAGCGCGCCGCGTTGCGGATCATCGACATCTCGCCCACGTGGTCGCCGGGGCCGAGGGTGGAGAGCGGCGCGTCCCCGCCCTCGACGCGGAGCTGGCCGGAGAGCACAAAGAACAGCTCATCGCCTTGCTCGCCCTCGCGCAGGATGACGTCGCCGGCCTTGAAGACACGGCGGTAGGCGACCTCGAGGACACGGCGCAGCTCGCGGCTGGAGAGGCGGCCGAAGAGGCGCACCCGCGACAGGGTCTCGCGGCGCCGCAGGAGCCGCTGCATGCGGGCCTCCGCGTCGACCCCGGTGGACCCGATGTTCACGTGCATGACCGTGATGTTGTCCTTGCCGCCGCGGTCGTTGGCCAGCTTGATCAGCGCCTTGACCCCCGCATCATCGGAGGCCATCAGGGGGCCCGTGAGGTCGTCGCTGGTCTCGATGTAGTTGTGCAGACCATCGGAGCAAAGGAGGAAGGTATCCCCCGGTACGAGGTCGACGAACTGGGTGTCGATCTCGAGGTTGTCGAAGATCCCCAGGGCCCGGGTGATCGCGTTGCGCTGGGCCACCCGATCGAGCTGCTCCCGGGAGAAGACGCCCCGCTTCAGGAGGTCATTGTGCAGCGTGTGATCCTCGGTCAGCTGGTGGACTTTCTTCTGCCGGAGCAGGTAGATCCGGCTGTCGCCAGCATGCGCGAGGAAGCCCATGTCCCCCGCGAGGAGCAGCGCCGAGCAGGTCGTGCCCATGCCCCGCTTGTTCTTGTCGACCTGGGCCGTCTCGTGGATCCGACCGCTGGCCCGCTGGAGCGCCTGCTCGAGGATCTTCAAGATCTGCCGCGGCGGCGCCCCCCCTTGCTCGCCGCTGGAGAACGAGTCGATGAGGGCGCGGTGCTTCTTCACCTCCTCGTGCACGAGCCGGACCGCCATGGCGCTGGCGATCTCGCCCGCCGCGTGGCCCCCCATCCCGTCCGCCACGATGAAGAGGCCCAGCTTCTTGTCGATCAGGAAATTGTCTTCGTTATGGCTCCGGACGCGCCCCACGTCGGTGGCCGCAAAGAACCGGATGCTCTCGTCGAGGGGCATCGCTCAGTGGCCCCCGCCCGGGCCAAAAAGGATCGGGAGCACCAGCGTCGTGGGCTGTCCACGGCGTGAAGCCGGAAACACGACCTCACGCAACGTGGCTTCGACACACGCACCCAACATCCCCTCGTTTATATCGGATTTTCCGGCCCGTCGCGAAACGCTTTTTACCCTCCCCTCGGGCCCCACCCCCACCTCGACGTGCACCGTCCCCGCCAGCGCCTTGCCCCCGGATGCCTCCGTGTAGCAGCACCGCAGCCCTGGAATTGCCGCAGAAAGCGCCCCCAGCAGCTCGGCATAGCCCCGGTCCACGGACGCATCCGGGGCCGCGTTGGTCAGCGGCAACCCCTCCGCCGAGGGCAGCGTCACCTCGCCCCGGAGCTGCTCGGGCCTGCACACCGGGCGGCCCCCCGCGTCCACCACTTCCGCCACGCCTGCATCCACGGATGAGCTCGCTGGAGCCGCCGCAGACCCCACCGGCACCGCCGACTCCGCCGGGAGCGCGGAGGGGAGCGACGACGGCGGCGCCGAGGCCACCGACGCTTCGGTCCCCCGCGAAGGAGCCCCGGGCGTGCAACCCATCACCACCAGCCAACCAAGAATCCAGCGCCGCACCGCCGCGACTCTAGCCCCACTACGCTCCCCGTGCGACATCGACTCCATGGGGTCGCTCCGGTGGATCTTGCCCTTGCTTCTGCTCCCGCTCGCCTGCGGCGACCCTGACGGGCCCCGGCGCTGCGAGGCGCTACCGGAGCCGGACGCTTGCCCTGTGTCCAGCGACGCGGGTTGCGACGATCGCTCCTGTTCGGCCCTTTATGCCTGCCGCCAGGGCGAATGGGAGCTGGTCGAGCGCTGTCCTGCTTTCCAGGGAGGGGCCGGGGGTGGCGCCGGTGAAGGCGGCTCCGGTGGTGCGGCCGGGGAAGCCGGAGCCTCGGGCGCCGCAGGCGAGGCATCCGGTTGCCAGTCAGTGTCACCTTCGACCTGTCCGGCGCTCCAGCGACCGGACTGCGATGCTGCGTTCGCCGAGGCTTGCCCGGCGGAGGCGTGCGCGCTGGGGTGCGAGGGGTTCTTGCGCTGCGAGGGCGGAGACTGGAGCGAATCGTACGTTGCGTACTGCGATGAGAACGGGGAGCTTTTCTGGTCCCCGTGAGGGGTTCAACGGCCCGGGAGCCGGAAGGGGGTGTTCCCGCGGGAGGGGGGGGGGGGGGGGGGGGGGGGGGGGGGGGGGGGGGGGGGGGGGCCGTCGCCGGGGTGGTGGTCGCTGGCCGGGCCGTCAACGCGGGGGGCGTGGTGGCTGCCGGCTGCGCCGTCGCGGGCTGGGTGGGCTGCACCGTCTGGGCGGGCTGGGCAGGCTGGGCAGGCTGGGCGGGCTGAGCGGGCTGAGCGGGCTGACCGGGCCGGGCGGGGTCGCGGCGCGGGCTGGAGAGCGTCGGGTTGTTGTTGACGGGCCCGTTGGGGTTCGGGTTGTTCGGGCCTGCGGCTCCGTTGGCCGTGCCGTTGATGACGCAACCCACTGCAAGCAAAGAACCCGCGGCCAAGGCGGCCAGCTGCGACAGCTTCATGATCAGATCTCCTGTGGTCCGGCGGCCAGGTAGCCGCGCGCCGAGCGTCCTACGGGGGTAGGACGTGCTTTTCTCCCGCGCATTCAACGGCATCCGTTGCATGGCGCCAAGGGCCTCGGTCCGTCGTACCATGGCCCGGTCATGGCGACCCCGGCGCGCGCGCTCGCTCCTGCTGATCTGACCCTCCCCGGGCCTGGCTCTCGCGGGGTTCGCCAGCTGCTCTCGGCGGCCTTGCTGCGCTCCCGCGCGTTGCTGGCCGGGCTCAACGCCACGGACCCGCAGGACCCGCGGGCCGTGCTGCGGCGCGAGCTGCCCTCGCTGGACCCGGGCTTCCTGCTGTCCGCGCTGCGCCGCCCGTCCCGCTTCACCCTGGCACGCTGCCTTGAATTTCAGCCCCAGTCTCCCCCTGCGCTCCGGCTCCGCTGGGCCCGCACCCTGGCCGCGTCCTTGCTGCTGGACGCCGCCGAGCACGGCCTGCTGCGGGCTCCTGTCCTCTTCTCGCTCCAGGAGCCCTTGCTCTCGGAGCGCTCTGGCTGGCTCCTGACCTTGCCTCCCCGGGCCCGCCTCACCCTGTCCTCCCGCCGGCTCGAGCTCCATGCAGATGGCTCCAGCGCCTCCTCGGAGCTGCCAGCTTCTCCCGGGGCCCTGCACCAGGCGCTGGCGGCCGCCGGCGCCTCCGCTTCCCTGGCCCAGATCCCCCTCTGGAACGATGCGGTCCTGCTGCTCCAGGACACCAACCCGCTCGCCGAGCAGGAGGCCCACCCGGCCAAGAGCGGCAACCGGGTCGACCTCGGCGCCCACGACCCGGACCGCTGGTGCGAGGCCCTCCGGGGGGCCCTCGCGGTCATCGAGGAGCATCTGCCCGAGATCGCCGAGGAAATGAGGCTGCTCATGGGTCATGTTGGACCTGTTGGCTTCTTCGAGCAGCAGCACCTGTCGGCGTCGTACCTGGAGGCGATGGGGGTGGTGTACCTGTCGCTGCACCCGCACCGGATGACGCTGGTGGAGGCGCTGGTGCACGAGTTCCAGCACAACAAGCTGAACCTGCTGCTGGGTCTGGACGCGACGATGGCGAACGCGGACTGGCCGCTGTATGCCTCGCCGGTGCGGCCCGATCCGAGGCCGCTGCGAGGGGTGTTGCTGGCGGTGCATGCGTTCCAGCCGATCGTGCACCTGTACGAGCGGCTGTGCGAGCAGCCGGCGTCCGGGGAGGGGGAGGCGGCGTGGCGGCGGCGCAGGCTGGGGGAGGTGGCCAGGCTGTGCCGGGAGGGCAGCGAGGTGCTGCTACCGAACGGCCGTCCGACACCCCAGGGCGCCCCGTTGTTCGAGGAGATCGCCAGGCTGGACCGGCGGTTCTTGCCCCATGTTCCGGCGGAGTTAAGAGGGGCAAGGCCTTGACCTGGAAGGGCGAGGCGCCACCTTCCTTGCCGTACCAGACCGCGGTGGTGGGGGTGATATGGAGCCCCCGGATATCGGAGGGGGAGCAGAGCAGGAGGCTGCGCTTGTTGCCCTTCTGCTTCCAGATGCGGTGGGAGGGGGCACCGTTCTGCACCCAGTAAAGAGTGTCGCCCTGCACCGCGAGCTGCTCGACCTCCGGGAGATCCTGGGCAAGGATCTCGCCGGGGCCTGGCACGCTGTTGCTGTACCGGGCGATCTGCTTGGCCCCCGAGGGCCCCTGGATGGTGTAGAGCTTCTGGTCGGGCCTGGACACCAGCTCGCTCGCCTCGCTGACGGTGGCCAGCGTGGTGACCTCGACGAACGCGCCTGGTGTGCCGAAGCTGAAGGTCTTTCGCCGGAGCTGGAGCATGCTGTCGCCGTTTCCAGGGATCTCGAGGGCCCAGACCTGGTTCACGCCGTCGGTCACCAGGGCCCGGGTCGAGATGGCTTGCCCCGGGGTGCTGGTGCCATCCTTGTAGGTCACCACGATCTGCTGCTCCTCGCTGGCCCCCTCCGCGCACGAGGTTTTCTTCACGATGTGCTGCGTCTCGCAGCCGGCCGCGATCATGCTTGGACCGGAGGGTGAGGCGGCCAGCAGGACCTCCTCCGAGGGGGGGCAGTTCACCCCCGGGAACAGGTACGCGATGGGCTTGATGATCTCGGTGCTGCAGCTCTTCTCGCCGCCCAGCGTGAAGCCTATCACCTGGTTCCCGGCGATCCCGTACACCTGCGTGCCGAACAGCGGCAGGCGCCGGGACCAGGGCCCGTTGGGCCCCTGTATCTCCGCGGTCTTGGTGCTGCCGGAGAGCGAGCTGAAGCCCAGGTAACGGGGGGTCGAGTGGGTCTGATCCGCAGGCTGGGCGTGGGCGAAGCCGTCCTTGCTGGCGCCGAAGGTGAACATCGAGGCACCGTCCTCCAGCGTGAGAAGGACCTCGGGGGATGCCTCGGGGCAGATCGTGTCGATCTCCACCGCCCCCGCTCCTCCGGCCCCCGCTCCTCCGGCCCCCGCCCCTCCGGCCCCCGCCCCGCTGGCCCCGCTGGCGCCTCCCCCTGCGGCGCCGCTGGCCCCTGCGTTGCCACCTCCGCCGCCCTGGACCGCGCCCCCCGCGCCGCTCTCGCCGCCTTCGCCCCCGCCCCCTGCGCCCCCCTCTCCGCTGGCCCCGGAAGCGCCTGCCTCCGCGGCACCCGCGGCGCCGGCCACCCCTGCGGCGCCGGACTGTCCGGAAGTTCCGGATGATCCAGCGGAGCCGGAGGAGCTGAGGTCATCGAGGGAGACCGCGAGGGAGCAGGCGGAGCAGAGGAGGAGCAGGCCGGGGAGGAGGCGCACGGAGCCAGATTTACCAGATCCGGCGCGGGGAAGCCCGGCGGCTCAGCGAGGCTTGTTGGCGGGCCTGGCGGAGGAGGCGGCGCAGACGGCCCCCTGGGGGAAGCCGGCGGCGGGGGATTTCTTGATACGGGCCTCGACCTGCTCGCTGTAGGCGCCGTTCTCGGGGATGCGATCTTCGGGGTGGTTGCGGTTCCAGAGGCGCTGGAAGGCGACGATATCGATGCCCTCGCGGCGGACGGCGCCTGGGCCCTGGTAGTCGAAGTGAACGGGGTCGGAGGGGCCCATCCAGCGAAAGCCCCTGGCTTCGAGGGCAGCGCGCCAGGTGCCAGGCTCGCTGACGTCGAGGGCGAGGCCGGTCTCGTGGTTGCTGGTGCCAGGGGTGGCGGCCATCTTGATGTTGCAGCGGCCGCTGCGTGCCCAGCGATCGAGGAGGAACTGCTGGGCGACGGTGCGGAAGGCGCTGTTGACCGTCATGGTGCGGTTCGGGTTGGCGTCGAGCACCTGGAGGAGCTGGTCGCGCGCGGGGGCCTCGAGGAAGAGGAAGACGTTGCCCGGGGTGACGAGGTTCTTGCGGCGAGGCACCGTGGCGAACATCCGCGGGTCGACGCAGCGAGCCTCGGTGACGATCTGGCGGCTCAGGCCATCGACGGCGCCGGTGGAGCAGGTGGTGGAGACCGCCTGCTCGACGGTCTGCGCCTTGCGGTTCTTGCTCTTGTCGTTCCTGGGCTTGAGGGGCGGGGGCTCGGGCGGGGGGAGCTCGCCCGGGTCTTCGCGCTCGACCGCGGCGCTCTCGCGCTGGGCCGGCGGTGGGGCCGCGGAGGTCGTCGCGGCGGGGCGTGGGGGCTCAGGGGTGGCCCGCTCGACGAGGGTCTGCTGGATGACCAGCACGTCGGCCACGATGATGCCCAGCGAGGCGATCCCGAGGGCATAGAGCGGGATCATGGGGCGGCTGAGCCACCCGTGGTGCCGCCGACGAGGAGCGATCTCGGGGGCAGGGACGCTGAGCGGGGAGGGCGTCAGCTCTTCGCTGGCCCCGGGCTCGCTGCCCCGTCGTGGATCTTCCTCGCTCACCCCTCCGGTCGTACCCGGTGCGGCCCCCTGGCGCAAGACCTCGACCCCGACCTCACGGCAGCGGGATTCGCTCGTGCTCGTCCCCGGGGACCAGGGGGAAGCGCTCCGCCTGCCAGTCCTCCCGCGCCTGGGCGATGCGTTCACGGCGGCTGGACACAAAGTTCCAGTCCAGGTGCCGCGGCGCGTCCAGCGGCGCCCCGCCGAGGATCATCGCCCGGCTCCCGGCGTCCAGGTGGGTCGGCGGTAGCTCCCCCGCCGGCAGCGTGAGCAGCTCGCCCGGAGCCAGCGCCGTGTCGCCCACCCTCGCTGCCCCTGCGATCAGGTACACCGCCCGCTCCGCATGCTCTGCCGGCAGCGGCAGCGGGCCGCCCCGCACCGCGTCGACCTGGGCGTAGAAGAGCGGCGAGTAGGTCGCCACGGGGGAGCGGAGATCGAAGGCTTCCCCCGCGATCAGGGTGACCCGTGCATCCGGAAATTCTCTACAAGGGATCGCCGGGGCCGGGACGTGCTGGAAGGCGGGGTCGCGCTCCTCGTGCTCCAGCGGGAGAGCGACCCAGACCTGGATCCCGTGCAGGGGCGCGCCCGGGGCGAGCAGGGAAGGCGGCGTGCTCTCGGAGTGGACAACGCCTCGCCCGGCGGTCATCCAGTTGACCTCGCCGGGGCGGATTTCCTGGCAGATCCCCAGGCTGTCGCGGTGCAGGATGGCCCCCTTGAACAGCCAGGTCAGGGTGGCCAGGCCGATGTGCGGGTGAGGACGCACGCGGAGGCCCTGGCCAGGGGGGAAGCGCGCGGGGCCCATCTCGTCGACGAAGACGAAGGGACCAACGTTGCGCAGCCCGATCTCGGGGAGCACGCGCCGCACCGCGAAGCCCCCCAGGTCGCGGGGTCGCCCGCGGACAAGGGTCATGCCAGAACCGGCTGTCGAGGCGCTCATGAGGCAAGGGTAGCCCCATTGCCAGCCCCATCCGGTGATATTGTCCGTATTGCATGAGAATTTCATTTCTGGGAGCCCTCACCACCACCTTTGTGGCCTGTGCCTCGTCTGCCCCTCCTGGTGCAGTGGGGGGCCCTGGTGCCCCGGGGAGCCTGCCGCCCCCGGCCGCCTCCAGCGCGATGAGCACGATGCCCACCGCCTCCGCGCCGCCCCCGGAAGCACCCCCGGCGACCCCCGTGTTCCGCGTCGCCTACGTGCAGGAAGGGGAAGAACATACCTTGCAGCTCTTTCGCCTGGGCGATGGGCCCGTGATGATCTCCGGGTACCACCAGGGCGAGCAGCTGCTCCAGATTCGCCCCGACGTGGCCTCGCGCGTCGGGGGGCCGTCGATCTTCCAGGTGGAGGGTTACATCGCCGGTCTCGGCAAGGTGCTGCCGGAGAGCCCTCCCGATTTTCATGTCAGCGATCTGCAGGGCAGCGGCCTGGAAGACCTGACCGCCGCGGTCAACGTCCCCGGCTCCGCCGCCAGCAGGGGCGCTGGACCCTGATGCCGGAGCCCAGGTACACCCGGGAGTACTGGTCAGCTTACTACCAGGGGGGCCTGTTCAGCTCGGTGAGGATGAGCCCCGAGGTGGTGCTCTACGAGGGGATCCAGGAGAACAAGGACGGCTCGGTCCAGGTCGCCCTTTTCTATGCAAACGTGAGGCGAGGCCCTGGCCCTGCGCTGGCCCCCTCGACGGTCAAGGGGTGCAGCAACGCTATCCTCAAGCACGCTCTCCTGGCGGCCCAGGATGGCGCATTGCTGGGGCTAGGTCAGCTGTGCGAGGAGGGCGAAGCGCCGGACATCTTCCGTCCGTCGCATGGGGCGCTGGCGGTGGAGCGGTGGCCCAAGGACGGGGGGAAATCCAGGGTCGAACCCCTGCCCGGGGGCCCACGGCTCTCTCCGGACGTCGAGGGGGCAGACCAGGTCAGCTGGTTCTTCGAGGGCAACAAGAGCTGGGTGTGGGCCTCTGTCCTGGGGCCGGACAAGGCCGCGAAGCCCTACGTCGCAGCCCACGATGGGTCCTCGTGGAAGGACCTCTCGCCGCCCTCCGGCGGGGCGCTCTCGTCGGTGCTGCGGCGCAAGGACGGGCTGCTGGCCATCGGGGAGAAAGGGGCGTGGGCGCTGGCGGACGGGTCGAGCGAGTGGAAGGCGGTGCAGGTGCCGGGGGGGCCGCTGCGCTTCGCGGAGCAGGACCTGGAAGGCGGGGTGTGGGCGGCCTTCGGAGGGGGTCTGTTCCGGTGGACCCCGGGGGGCAAGGAGTTCACCAGGATCCCGCTCCCGGACGTCGACGGCGCACCCTCGGTCCCTGCTCACTTGCTGTTCACGGACCAGGGGGAAGCGCTGCTCAAGGTGACCACAGGGGGTCAGGTGGCGCTCCTGCGATCGCAGGTGAACATGCTCCAGCCCACGGCGAACCAGCCTGCAGGGGCGGTGGTGAAGGGGCCCAAGGGGGTGCTCAAGGAGGGGGTGGCCTACGGGCGTGTGACGGCGGCCCACGCGGGGTGCAAGGAGCCATTTGTGCAGATGTTCAAGCTGAACAAGGTGGCGCCAGCGGATTACGACTTCCCGCTCACCCGGAAGGCGCTCAAGGGGCACACGGAGTTCGGGGGCGTGGGGTTCCTGGAGGCGCAGGACGGCCCGCACCGGTACTTCATCGCGAAGGTGAAGACGGTGGAGCAAGGGCGAAAGCTGGCGGAGGTGATCCGCAAGGGGGTGAAGGATTCAAGCCCGCAGGTGCTGTGCGGCCAGCCCGCGAAGGTGAACCGCGAGCTGAAGATCGATCTCAGGTCCGGCGATCTCGTGAAGTGAACCCCGGGCTCAGGGCCCTTCGAGGGCGCTGCCGTCCCAGCGCAGGTCGAGGGGCTTGCCGTCCGCCGGGAGGGTCACCTCCTTGCGCACCAGCCGACCCGTCGCCGGATCAGCACCCGGGACAAACACCAGGATCTGGGCCTGCGCAGGCCGCGACGGGGCCAGCTCCGCGGGGCGCTGGAGCCGGAGCTTCACGGGCTTCTCTCCGCGCTCCAGCCGGAGCAGCGACAGGCCCAGGGTCGGCGCCGCCGCGTCCGCCTCGGTCACCAGTTCCCCCTTGTCCGAGCGGACAAGCCTGGCCACCAGCGGCGTATCGATGGCGTGGGTGCGCACCAGCGCCAGGGCGGAGGCGTCCGGCAGGGGGATCTCCAGGAGCAACCGCTGGAGGCGGGCGCGCTCCTCGGCGGTGCGCTCCGGGGCGTCGCGGGTCTCGGCGGAGAGCACGCCCGCCAGGGTGGCGGCGAGCTGCGCGGTGCGCTCGTCGTTGAGGCGCCCGCCGGTCCGGGCCACCCGATCCAGCAGGCGCGTGGCCACGTCCAGGCGTCCGGCCCCGGCGTGGGCCAGCGCCAGGCGCAGCGTGGCCGCCGGGTCATCGGGCCGCTGCTCCGCCAGCACCTCGTAGGCCGCGGAGGCGTCCTCGTGGAGCCCCTCGCCCCGGAGCCTGTCCCCGACGTACGCTCGCGCAAACGGATCCTGCGGGGCGCGCTCGATCAGCTCACCGAAGGCGCGCCGCGCGTCGTCCTGGGCGCCGAGGCGCCGCAGCGCGGAGGCGCCGTCCGCGAGCAGCACGGCGTCCGCGAATGGGTCTTGTCTGACCCTGGCGATCTCCTCGAAGAGTTCTTCCTTGCGGTTGAGGGATTCGAGGAGGGCGAAGAGGCGACGGCGGAGCAGGCTGTCGTGGGGGGCGAGCTGGAGGAAGCGGCGGACCACGGCGAGGCGAGCCTCGTTGTCGGAGGCCTGGCGGTAGCTCTTGTAGAAGGAGCCCATGGCCCAGAGCTCATCGCCGAGGAGAGCGAGGCGGACGAGGCGGAGCTCGCCGGGGGAAGAGACCCGCCGGATGGCCTCGCGGCGGAGGAGGGAGGCGGCGTCGGTCTCGCCGGCGTTGTCGAGAGCGCTGGCCTGCTTGATGCGGTCCTCACCGCCCGGGTGGACGTCGAGCATGAGCTCGAGGAAGGCGCGGCGGTCGGTCCAGGTGGGGAGCTCGCAGGAGGCCTTGGCCTTGAGGTAGGCGCTGGCCGAGTCGCCGGCGGCGCGCCGGAGGTGCTCGCGCCAGACGCCGCGGCGGACCGGGAGGGGGAGGGTGGAGGTGCGAGAGCAAGAGGTGCCGCGGAGCTGGCGCGGGGGCGGGAGCTGGAGGGTGTGGTCGACGGTGACGTCGCCGGTCAGGCCGCTGGCGAAGAAGGAGAGGCCCTGGAGGATGACCTCGACGCAGCGGTTGAGGGCCGGGTCCTCGTCGGCGGCGCGGGCCGCGGCGACCTGGGCCTTCTGGGCCTTGCCGTTGCCGTCGATGGCGACGCGGACGCGCAGCTCGCCGGTGAGCTCGGGGCGCAGCGCCGCGCGGGAGTCACGGCAGGCACGGACGCCGGGCATGGCCTCCTGGAGGGTGCGGCGGGCCGCGGACTCGACGGCGCGGCGCAGCTCCTCGTCGCTGGCGCTGGGCTCGGGCCCCTCGGCGGGGGCGCCGACGAGGGTGCCGAAGGAGACCGTCGGCGTGGCGAGGCGGGCCGAGAGCGGGGCGTCGAGGGCCGCCAGCTCGAGGGTGCGGTAGGGCAGCGGTGCAGACTTGAGGGTCGCCCCGGCGCCCTTGAGGGAGAAGGGGGTCCAGGGGGTCAGCAGGCCCACCCGCTGCGCCACGTCCACCACCGACTCGCGCCCCTCCCCGCGCAGCGTCAGCTCGTCGATCCGCGCGACGCCCCAGCGCCGACGGATCTCGGCCTCGTCGCTGACCGGTGGCATATGGAGATTCCGGACTTCCTCGACGATCTCGGCGCCCTTGCGGTAGCGGAGCTTGATGGAGCGAGGAGGGGAGCCGCGGAGGCGTCCGACGGCGAAGGCGGTGGAGCCGGCGAGGACGGCGCGGGAGCCGCGGGGGTAGACGCGGTCGACGGTGGGGCCGAGGTCGAGCTCGACGGCGGCGACGGCGGGGCGGAGGGCCTCGGCGAGGAGGTGGACGGCGGTCTCGGCGGCGTCGGAGCGGTCGGCGATCTCGAGGACGGGGCCGGAGCCGCGGACGAGGCTGGCGAGGGCGAAGCGGTTGGCGAGGGGGCCGACGGCGACGGCGCCGAGGCGAGGGACGCCGCCGGCGCGGCGCGCGAGGCGCGCGCGGACGGCCTCGATGGTGGCGTCGCCGACGGTGGGCCAGCCGTCGCCGACGTAGATGACCATGCCCTCGGGGGCGTCCTTGGGCAGGGCGTCCGCGGCGCGTTCGAGGGCGACGCCGAGGTCGGAGGCGCCGCCAGGGCGGAGGCTGGCGAGGGCGTCGCGGGTGGCCTTGCGCCGCTCCGGGGTGACGGGGCCGATGGTG
>JALOQB010000107.1 GCA_025453595.1 Polyangiaceae bacterium | reverse complement strand
GCCTCGGAGAGGGAGTCGTAGGCGGTCTTGAGGAACTCGATGCGCTTCTGGTACTCGGCCTGCTCCTTGGCCTCGCCCTTCTGCAGCCGCGTGAGGGTCTCTTCCTTGCCGTACTCGCGGATGAAGAGGTTGTACATCTCGATGGCCTTGTCGTACTCGCCGATCTGCTTGTACGAGTAGGCGCCGTTGATGGCGGCCTCGGGGGCCTCGGGGCGGCCGGGGGCCTCCTTGAGGGCGGCCTCGTAGAGCTCGGCGGCGAGGCGCCACTGCTTGCGGCGCTCGGGCGAGTCATCCTCGGAGGCGGGCTTGCACTTCTTGTCCGGGCCCGCCATGCACGCCTTCTCGAAGGCGGCGAAGGCGACCTGGAAGTAGCCGCCCTGGATGATCGCCCCGGCGATCTCCTTGCTCTTCTTGAACTGGGCGTCGTCGACCGCGCAGTTGGTCTCGCGGTTCTCGATGGCCTGGGCGATGGGCTTGACCTTCTCGGGGTCGCCGGCCAAGTCGGCCTCGAGGCGGGCGATCACCAGCAGGCGAGACTGGGCTTCAAAGCCCCACTTGGTCTTCTTGCACTGATCCTTGACGACCTGCTCGAGGCGCTTCTTGGCCTCGTCGAACTGGGCGTAGATGTAGAAGGTCTCGGCGCTCTGGTACTGGTACAGGTGGTTGTTATCGATCGCGACCTGGTTGCTGGGGGGCACCTGGGAGCGGTACTCGTCGCGGGCAGCCACGGTGGCGAGGACCGGGGCCGGCGGCGGCGTGTTGTCGATCTTGATGTTCTGCCCCTCGCCCGAGTAGACGATGTTCTCTTTCTCGGGCACGCCCTGGGCCTTGTTCGAGCTCTTGTAGAGCGCGTACTGCTCCTTGAGGGCGATGTCGGCGAGGGCCACGACGTACTGGGCCGCGGGCTCGAGGTACTTGTCGTTCTCGTTCGAGTCGCGGACCTCGGTCGCCGCCTGGTGCGCCGAGGCGTACTTCTCGGCGGGCACCGTCTGGCCCAGCGCCACCTGCAATTCAACCTGGTGGAAGCGCGAATCGGCGACCCAGAAGGCGGATTCGTACTCATCCCGGGTGTTACGCACCTGGCTGAGGTAGGCCTCCCAGCCGGTCTCGGCGAGCTCGTACTCCTTGAGCGCGCGCCGCAGCGCTGCCTTCTGCTTCTCGCCGTCGGTGGTCTGGTTGGCCTCGTTCACGGCCTCGCGGGCGTTGACGGTGTGCTGGGCGGCGGCGTTGCGGAGGCCCGCCTTGACCAGGCGCTCGGCGCGCTGGATGGCCTCGGGGTTATCCTTGTTGGCCTCGACCCAGGGCTTGAGCTTGCCGTCGCCGCTGTCGACGTAATCGGCCAGGCTGGTACGGGCGGCGAGGGCCTTGGCCGCGTACTCCTGGGCCTCGGGGGAGTTGGGCTGAGCAAACTGGGAGCGGCGATCGTAGACCTGGGCCAGTTCATCGAGGATGACCGGCACGTCCGGGTGCATCGGGTACTTCTTGAGGATCGCCTCCAGGGTGGCGGTCTCGTTCCCGAATTGACCGAGCTCGTGGTACTCCTTGGCGAGGGCGCGGTAGATGTTGATCGTCCAGGGGCGATCCTGGGGGATGAGCTTCTCATCCTGGATGCGATCCAGGCCGATCCGCATCTTCTTCTCTTGCTCCGAGGGCGGCAGCCCGGAGTCGAGCACGATGTCCGGGCGCACCACGAAGGGTTCGTCCTCGGCGGGGCCCGTGAAATCGACGAAGGTGACCGAGCCGGCGATGTAATCCGAGGCCTCCTTGCGGAAGTCGGTGCCCGGATCGCCGGTCATCTTCTCGAGATCATCGGTGTACTTCAGCAGATCGACGAAGGCGCGGACCGCCTGCTCGTAGCGCTGTTGCTTGAAGTACGTCCAGGCCAGCTTGTACATCGAGACGCCGTAGATCGGGCTCTTGAGGCGGTTGTCCTGGGAGACCGCCTCCATCGAGTGCCGGTACGACGAGACGGCGCGGTTGAAGTTGAAGGGGCCCGCCTTGGTGTCGCTGAGGTCGAAGTGGAAGTCGCCGATCTGCCACCAGACCTCGGCGACGTACCGGGGGTCGCGCCCCTGCTCGACCTTCTGGGGGACCGGCGTGCAGTCGCGGTGGTAGATCTCGGTGTACGAGATCTCTTCGTCGGAGCTGGCGGGCTCTTCTTTGGCGCCCTTGAGGCCCTTGGCGTCCTTGTCTTCCTTGAGGTTCTTGGCCTCGCGAGCGAGGGCCTTGGTGGCCTTGGTGTCCTTGGCGCCGGGCTTGGCGGCCGCCTTTTTCGCGCCCTTCTTGCCGCCTTTCTTGCCATCCCCGAGGGATTTATCCATCCCGATCGGGGTGCCGTGGAGCTGGTTCCAGGCGAGCCAGTAGGCCTCGGAGTGATCCTGGTCCTTGGGCTGGATCGGGTCAGGATCGGTGGGGACCGGGGTGACCGGGTAAGGGAAGTGGTTGGCGCAGACGAGGGAGCGCCAGACCTGCTGGGCCTCGGGCTGGCGGCCCAGGTTGTTGAGGGCGTGGCCCAGGTAATAAAAGATCGCCGCGCGTTCCTTGTAATCAGGGAACTCGTGGATGATTCGCTTGTAGAGGGCGATCGATTTTCGCTGCTCGGTGGCCTGGGCCTCGGGGGAGGACAGGGTGGCCGAGTACTCCTCGTAGAGGGCGGCGAGGCGGAACATGGCGTCCGGGGTGTGCTCCGGGTGCGCCGTCGGGCCGCTGTAGGTGGCGATGAACTGCTCGAAGCGCTTGATGGCGTCGAGGCGCGCCTCGATCAGCTTGTTGCTCTCGCGGCGGATCGACCGGTCGAGGGCGCCGAGGGTGCGCTGCTTGCGAGCCTCGTAGTGGAACTTGACCGCCGAGGAGACCGCGTCACGGAACTCACGGGCGTCGCGCTCGTAGGCCTCGACCTCCTTCTTCATCTCGTCGAGGGTGGCGAGCTGCTCCGGGGTGGGCGGAGGCGGAGGCGGGGCGGCCTTGCGGAGCGCCGAGGAGGTGGGGAACGGGCTGGTGGCGGAGGAGACCGGGGTCGGGGTGAACTCGGTGGCAGCCGGCGGGTCAGCGGGGGAAGCGGAGGCCGAGGCCGCCGCCTGGGGGCCCTTGGCGGGGGCCTTCCTGGGTTTCTGCTGCGAGGCCGCTTCGAGGGAGACCCCGAGGCCCATGGACAGCACCAGGACAAAAGACAGAAGCGAGCGGAGCCTGCGGCGCGGGGCTCCAGCTCGTGCGTTACCGTTCATCACGCGTTCTCCGTTCATGGCGCAGACGGCTCGGGCGTATCGTCCAGGACTTCTTTGAGCTCTTCCTGGAGCAGCTTCTCTTCGCGGTTGCGCTCGCGGCGCAGGAGGTTGACCCGGAACATCTGCTCTTCGCGGACCTCCCAGGCCTGCTGGGACGCGCCCACGTCGGCCCGGAGCACCACGCTCCGGAGCTTGTCGCGCACCAGGGTGAAGTTGCGCATCGCGACCTGGCCGATGATCAGGCGCGCCTCCTGGTCGAGGGCGTCGAGGCGACCCGCCAGGGAGGCGATCATCTCGGCTTCCTGGGCGACGATCTGCTCGATCTCGGTGGTCTTCTTCACCACCTCGGCGGAGATCTCGCGGCGGAGGGCGAACAGGCGCTCTTCATCGGCGGCGGCCTGGGCCATCACTGGCGTCGCCCGGCCCGCGTACTCGGCGCCCTCGCCGCCGACCAGCTGGAGCTCGCGGGTGAGTTTTTCGCGGAAGGCCACCCGGACCTGCTCGTCGTCGACGAAGCGCTGGTCGCCGTAGCCCACCTGGAGGCGGCCGAACTCGACCTGCTTGCGCAGGGCAGCGAGCTGGTCGCGGTAGAGCTTCAGATCGCGGTCGTTGGCGCTGAGTTCGTCCTGCCACATCTTCATCTGCGCCGGGTCCTTGGTGGTGGACCTGGCGAGGATGTTCTTGAGGCTGTTGGCGATGGCCTGGATCTGGTCGGTCTCGAGCTGGAGGCGCTGGAGCGCCTGGGAGGCGCGGTTCCACTGGCGATCGGCGGAGGCGTCGCGATCGGCAAGATCGCCGTCGGTGAGGGGCAGCAGCTTGAGCCGCTGCTGCAGGGCGCGGCGCTCCTGGCGCACGGTGGCCAGCTCGCCGGAGCCATCGCCGGGGACCGCATCGTCGAGCCCCTGGGCCAGCAGCCCGCGGCTCTGGGTGATGCGGTTGAGGAGCAACAACGCCCGCTCATCGCCGGCCCGGAGCTCGGGGAAGGCCTTGACCCGGTTGGGGGCCGAGAGCACCGACCGGAGCTTGCCGATCATGGTCTGCGACTGGCGGAGCAGCTCGCGGCTCTTGCCCAGGTCATCGAGGAGCGCGAAGGCTGCCGGGCCGTCCTGGGCCTCGCGAGCCCACTGCACCGCGAGCGGAGGCAGCATCGAGGCGCTCTCGATGCCCTCCATCTCGGCGCTGTTGGCCAGCTTGTCGTAGTAGACCGCGGGGTCGCTGGAGCTCTTGAGGAAGGTGTCGACCCGCTCGCGCATCGGGTCGTAGTCGCGACGCACCGACTCGTACAGATCGAGGGCCTTCTTGAATTCTCCGCCGCGCAGCAGCAGGTCGGCGCGGAGCAGGGAGCCGTCGGCCTGGTACGAGTTGCTGGGGTCGACGATCGAGAGGATCTCGAGGGCCCGGGTCGCGCGGGTCGTGTCGTTGAGGCGCACGTACACCCACGATAGCTCGTAGAGCGAGGTGCCAAACTCGGGCGAGTTGCGCTCGACGTGGCCGTAGGCATCGGCAGCCTCGGCCCACTGATCGGCCTCGTAGAAGAGGCGACCGATGGCCAGCCAGGCCAGGTCGATCACATGGCGATGCTCGGGCGTGTCGCCAGGGAGCTGGGTGACCTGACGGAACGCCTCGATGGCCGCTGCATAGCGGGTTGGCGGCGCAGGGGGTGGAAATTCGCCCGGGCTGGTAACCACCTTGGGGGCCTGGGCCTGGGCCTCCCGGACCGCGACCACCCCCAGCAGGTACTTGGCCTGAGGGTGGAGCGGGTGCCCCGCGGGGACCGCGGCCGCGGCCGCTCGTGCGCCGGCCAGGTCGCGCCGGGAGACAAGCCCCTTGGCCCGGGCGTAAGAGAGCGTGGGTTCGCCGGAGGAAGCCCCGAGCTTCACCATCAGCTCATCGAGCTCCCGGGTGTTCTGGGTCTTGAGGGCGATATCGACGAGGCGCAGGTAAGCCTTGGGGGCGTAGCCTGCCAGCCTGCTGTCGTTTGGCTTGTCGACGATCTGGCGGTAGACACGCCGGGCCGAGAGGAATTGCTTGGACTGGTAGTAGGCATCCCCCAGCATCGCCAGCGCGTCGGCCACCACGGGGCCGTTCTCCGGGTGCTTGTCGATGAGCTGGTGCAGCGCCGTGGTCGCCCGGGGGTAGTCGCGGTTGCGAAGCAGGACCTCGGCGTCCGCGAGCCGCTGCTCGGCGGTGCGCGTGACGCTCTTCGCGGCCTGGATGGCCTTGCGGACGGACTCGACCTCCCCCTGGGCGTCGCTGAGGACGCGCTGCGCCATGCCCGGCGCATCCTTGGAGGAGACAGCCCCCGCCGGAGCCGTGAGGGCGAGCCCACCGAGCAGGACCACGCCCGCCAGCAGGCGACGGACGGCGGTGGGCCTCATGGATTGCCGGTCCCGATGGAGATGCTGGTCGAGATCGGCGAGGCCGAGGTGGCAGGCGCGGCCGCCGGCGGCGGGGACGCAGCGTTCAACCCCGTCGTCACCTTCTCGAAGTAACGAACCTGGGGGCGCTGCTCGAGGGGCGTGGTCACCCCGCCCTTCTCGTAGGCGATCACCTGCAGGTTGATGGTCTTGCCCTCGACCGCGCGGAACGAGTGGGTCGAGCGCACGTCGAACTTGTACCCCTTCAGGTAAGAGAAGACCCCGTACCCGTTGCCCTGGAACTGCAGCAGCACCTGCAGCGTGTGGTCGCCAGGGGGGAGGGCGCCGGACAGGATCGGGATCGTCGTCTGCTCGCCCAGCGCCCCCGTGTCGTCCGCCTTGTTGTACTGGACCGCCCCGTCCAGCACCACCAGCGCCCGGATCAGCCGGAACGCGCTCGACATGTCGTTCTGGAACACGATCTCGGCCCGGCTCCCCTGGACGCTGGTGGACAGGATCGTCTCGCTCAGCAGGGACAGCCGCGTGTGGGAGCGTCGGATCTGCTCTTTCAGCTCGTCGACGCGCTGCTCCAGGTCGCGGAGGCGCACCGTGTACGTCTGGCCGTCAAGGGGCGCCGCCACCGCTGTCCCCATCGCACCGGCGGTCGCGGTCGTCGCCGAGCCGGTGGCCGCCGGCGTCGCGCTCGACGGCGGCAGGGCGCTCCCCGTCGGCGCCGCGCTCGCGGCAGGCGCCGCGCTCGACGCCCCTTTCGCGGTGGCCCCCTGTTGCGCCAGCGCAGGCCCGGTGGCCAAAACCGCCAACGACGCGGCCATGAGAAGCGATTTCTGAAGGTTCATCCTCTCCCTCGATCCGTGGGGTGACCCGGCAGCCTGGTTGCAACCAGGCGACCCGCCGGGCCGGGGCAGTCTAGAAGGTGGCACGTTGTTGGCGCAAGGTGACCCTGGCGCACATGGGTATTGAAATACCCACACTCACAAAGGTCTCGCGAAGGGAAGGCCACCGGTGGCTCCAGTGCCCTGAGCCCCGGAGATGGAGCCTTCTTTTTTCGTCGCAAACCGAAACAAGAAGCTGGCGCGTCTCCAGAGGGGAGAAGCCCCGGCGGTTGTGCATCGGGGCGGAGAGCGTGTAGAAGCCTTGGCTCATGCCCCTTTTGTCCTCTGGCTCCAGGCGCCGTCGGCGATCGGGCCGCGGTGCGCCGCGAGGGGGGCTGACAGGCCGCAAGACGAAGACCGCCCCTCCCCCGCAGGGAGAGCAGGGGCGTTGAGGGTGGTGGTCGGCGACGCGAGCGACGAGCAGTTGATGAGGCGCTTCCAGGAGGGCGATCGGGTGGCCTTTGCGGCGCTGATGCGCCGTCACCTGGGGCCGCTTTACCAGTTCATCGCCCGGCACACGAGCCCTGGCCCCCTGGCGGAGGATCTGTCGCAGGAGGTCTTCTTGAAGGTGGTGGAGCGAGCCAGGGATTTCAAGCATGAGTCCCGCTTCTCCACCTGGCTCTTCACCATCGCCCGGAACCTCTGCATCGACACCCTCCGCAAGCAGGCGCACCGGGCCCATGCCTCGCTGGACGAGCCGGACGCGGAGGGGGTTCCCCTGGGCGAGCAGGTCCGGGACGAGGGGCCCCAGGCAGGCGAGCGCGCGGCCCAGAGCCGCGAGGTGGGGGCCCGCATCGAGGCCGCGCTCCGGGCGCTACCAGAGGAGCAGCGGGAGGTCTTCCTGCTGCGGGAGGTGGCCAACCTGCCCTTCCAGGAGATCGCCCAGATCACCGGAGCCCCCGAGAACACCGTGAAGAGCCGCATGAGGTACGCGCTGGAGCGCCTGCAAGAAGCGCTGCGTGATTTCGAGGAGGTCGCCCGCTCGCTCCGCTGAGCGCCGGGCGAAGACACCATGGATTGCGAGGGATTTGACGAGATCGTGCTCGACCTCCTCTACGAGGACGAACCCCAGGGCCAGGCCACCGATGAAGCAAGGCGCCACGCGGAAGGTTGCCCCCGCTGCGCCGCGGCCCTGGCGTCCTTGCAGCAGGCGCGGGTCCAGATCGAGCTGCCCTCGCTGCCGGTCCCCCCGGGGCTCGCCGCGAGGATCCTGACCGAGGTCGAGCAGCGTCAACAGCAAGAGCAGTCCAGCTGGTGGGGCCGCCTGGATCGGGCCATCTCCCTCCTCGGGTCCTTCGCCATGAGGCCCCAGACCGCCATGGGCGCGCTCCTCGTCCTGATGACCGGCCTGAGCCTGGTGCTGCTGCGGGCCAAGCCCGCGGAGCGCGGCACCGTCCGCATCACCGAACACGGGATCCCGGCGCCTCCCTCGCCGGTCTCCGCGGCCCCCGAGAAGAAGGCCATCGAGATGCCCTCCCGCAAGGAAGAAGAGCGGGCGCGGGCCCCCGGGGCCGAGGCTGCACCGGCGGGAGCCCCCAGGGACAACACAGACCCCCCTGCGGCGACCCAGGCCCCTGCCGCCGCGCCGCTCCCGACCCCCCGCGCCGAGGTGGCCGCGGCCACCACCGCTGCCGCCGAACCCGCCGGGAAGAGCGACCGGCCCGCCCCCGAACCGAGCCAGGAGGCCACCTTCACCGCCGCCATGGAGCACTACAAGGCCCGCCGCTATGGCGACGCCATGCGCGCCTTCGACATCGTGGCCAACGGCGGCGGCGGCAACAGCGGCGTCGCGGCCCTCTACGCGGCACGCTCCGCCCGCTACTCCTCCGGATGCAACGCGGCCCTGCCTCGCTTCGACGCCATCGCCAACCGGCAGGTCGGCTCCGGCGCGGCCTCCGAGGCCACCTGGGAGGCCGCGCTCTGCTACCGCGAGATGGGGCAAGGCGAGCGCGCCAAGCAGCTCTTCCTCACCCTGCGCCGCGTCGCTGGCTACCGCGACCGGGTCGAGAAGGAGCTGAACGCCATGGAGCAGCGCGGCGCCAAGGAGCCGGCCGGGGCCGCCGCCAAGCCCGCCTCTCCCTGACCCTCAGCGCCCCCTCAGCGCACCGGGAACACGCCCCCCTCCAGCCGCTGATCCGCATGCTTGCCTCGCTTCACCGGCATGCGCCGATCCCCCAGGAAGAACCCGTAGAAAAGCGCGTAATCCCCCGGGGTGAAGTTGGGCTCCAGCTGGAATTCGTAGCGATCGGTCACGATGTCTCCGGGCTGCCAGAGGCGCATCGGGACCTTGCCCCCCAGCACGTCGTGATCCCCGTTGTGGCGCCGCCCGAAGCCATCCACGTGCACGAAGCTCTTCCACTGGTTCGACGTGCTCGCCAGCACACGCCAGTACAGGTGCAGCACGTACGGCTTCCCCGGGTGCACCGACGGGACCGGCCCCGCCCCGCTCGCCTCGAACACGTCCCAGCCAAGCGCCTCCAGCGTGTCGTCCAGGTTGGCCTCCACCACGTGGCGGGGTGACGGCGCCTCCCGGGAGAAGAACTGCGCCAGCGGGTTCTGGTTCGGTCGCCCCCCCAGCTCGTTGCTCGCCAGCAGCACACGGCCCGAATGCCCATCCAGGATCGGCAGGTTGTGATCGGGTGTCAAGAACGACCCCGATGCGAGGGAACGGGCCCGGAAGAGGGCGTTGAGGGCCGGGAGCTCCTCGGCGCGGACCGCGAGCCAGCGGCGCCCCCCCTCGAAAAGCCACTGGTGGGCCTGGGCCGTGTCCGGCAGCGAACGGGCCTCGCCGCCGGTGTGGTAAGCGATGGAGCGCCCCCCGACCCCCAGCAACCCGAGGGGCTCACCCCCCCCCCGCAGGAGCCGGTAGGTCTCGAAGGCCTGCTGAGGAGAGAGCTGGGTCGACAGGGTCGGGTAATACCCGAGGGAGAGCAGCAGACCTGCCGCCAGACCGCCCGCGGCAGCGATCCAGGCCCGGGGGATGCGCAGGGCCGCCAGTGCCCAGCCCACCCAGAGGCGCAAGGTCCAGGCGCCGAGGACGCCGAGGGCCAGCCCCAGGGGGAGCAGCCACCACGCGTTCATCACCGCCCAGCGCTGCTCGACGCCCAGCACGCCCACCAGGGCGATGCGCCAGCGGAGCCGATCGCCCAGGAACAGGAGCGCGCCGAGGCCGACCAGCATCGCCTCGAACATCACGGCCACGAAGGCGAGGTTGCCCTGCCAGAGGGCCGCCAGCTCCCGGAGCAGGGCCACGAAGTCATCCCAGGCGGAGTAGCGGCGAGGCCAGGGTTTTTCCGGGGAAGGCGGCGGGGTATCGTCGCCATCGAGCAGCGCCAGGCCAAGGGGGAGGCAGAGGGCCAGCGCCGCGCCAACGAGCCACCCGCGCCCCACAAAGCCCTCGGGGGCAGCCGCCTGGGCCACGCCGAAGGCAGTCATGGCCCGGTCCGGCACGCGGACCAGGTCGACCGCCAGCAGGGCGCCCAGCGCGCAGGTCGCGACGCCGAGGGCCCGGGAAGGGTGGGCGCCTTCCTCCAGATCGGCCAGCACCAGCGCCGCCATCGCCGCCAGCAGGCCCACCCCGACGAAGGGCAGCACGCCGACCCTCGGGGCGATCCATCCATGACTTCCATACGCGAGCGCGACCCCGAGGATCAGCACCGTGCGGAGGCGCCTCGCGGGGCCCGGGAGGCCCGGGGTCAGCAGGCGCCCCAGGGCCACTGGCAGGAAGGCGGCCCAGGGGAAGAGGCCGTGGCCCAGCTGCTGCGCCACCGCGTCGAAGGTCGGGTACCGGAGCCCGGTCCGCGCCGCGGCGCCCAGGGCCCGGAAGAAGCGGGTCGGGGTCGCCAGGGCGAGGGCATCGAGGGCCAGCGCCGCGGCGCCGACCCCGAGCAGCAGCAGGCCCAGGGCCCCCAGCCGCCCGGGCCAGGGAGGGGTTTGTGCTGGCTCGTCCCGGGGCTCGAGGAGCCAGGCCAGCGCCACCGCCACCGAGGGCACCGCCACGCCCAGCAGCGCCCCCCGGGAGAAGAAGCCGCAGAGCAGGCCGACGGCCCCGAAGGCGGCCCAGGCGCCGCGGGCCGGGCCTCTTTCAAGGAGGGCCACCGAGAGGCCCGCGAAGGCGAAGAGCTGCGAGGTCATCGCCACCACGTCGCCGAGCACCGTACGCGCCTGCAGGAAGTAGAGCGGCATCGTGGCCAGCACCAGGGCCCCGTAGGCCCCCGCGCGGCCCGGCGCCGCGCGCCGCAGCCAGGCCCAGAGCGCCAGGACGCCGGCGATCCCCCACAGGGCCATCGGCAGCCGGGCGCTCCAGGGGGCAAGCCCCAGCAGGCGCAGGGCGACCGCCACGCTCATCACCGGGAGCTCGTTCTGGCCCACATCGCCCAGCGTGGGCAGCCGGTTCTCCGCGTCCGGGAGCGCCAGCCCGGGGGCGCCGAGGAGGTGCACCGCGGCCCGGCGGGCCAGCTCGGCGACGCGCAGCTCGTGAGGGTCCCACAGCCCCGCGCGGCCCAGCGGGGCCAGGAACAGGAGCGCCGTGGCGCCGAGGATCCACCAGGGCTCCCGGCGCCCGCCGGCAGGCTTTGGAGCGGGCTCCACGTCGTTCAGCCGCGGAGCAGCCGCGCCGCGTCCCGGGCGAAATAGGTCAGGATCCCGTCGGCGCCGGCGCGCTTGAAGGCCAGCAGGCTCTCCATCATCACCGCGTCGTGATCGAGCCACCCGTTCTGCGCCGCCGCCTTGAGCATCGCGTACTCGCCGCTCACCTGGTACGCGAAGGTCGGCACACGGAACTCCTCTTTCACCCGCCGCACCACGTCCAGGTACGGCATCCCGGGCTTGACCATCACCAGGTCTGCCCCCTCGGCCAGATCCAGGGCGACCTCCCGCAGGGCCTCGTCGGTGTTGCCCGGGTCCATCTGGTATACCTTCTTGTCCGCCTTCCCCAGGTTCGCCGCCGAGCCCACCGCGTCGCGGAACGGGCCGTAGAAGGCGCTCGCGTACTTGGCGCTGTACGCCATGATCCGCGTGTGCACCTGGCCCCGCTCCTCCAGCGCGCGGCGGATCGCCCCGATGCGCCCGTCCATCATGTCGCTCGGCGCCACCACGTCGACCCCCGCCTCCGCCTGCACCAGCGCCTGCTTCACCAGCGCCTCCACCGTCGTGTCGTTGACGATGTACCCGCGCTCGTCCAGCAGCCCGTCCTGGCCGTGGCTCGTGAACGGATCCAGCGCCACGTCCGTCATCACCCCCAGCCCCGGCACCTCTCGCTTCAGCGCCCGCACCACCCGCGGCACCAGCCCCTCCGGGTTGTGCGCCTCGCGTCCATCTGGTGTCTTCAATGACCCATCGATCACCGGGAAGAGCGCCATCACCGGGATGCCAAGCTGGACGCACTCGCGGGCGACCGGCAGCAGCAGGTCGAGGCTGAGGCGCTCGACACCGGGCATGGAGGAGACCTGTTCCCGGCGGCCCTCGCCGTCGAGGACAAAGACCGGGTAGATCAGGTCGGAGGGGTGCAGGCGGTGCTCCCGGACCAGCTCCCGGGTGAAGGGGTCACGCCGCAGCCGGCGCGGTCGGGAGAGGGGGAAAGGGGCAGGGTCGCGCATGGGAGGCGGAAGGGAAAGACAACCGGCCAGGGAGCGCAAGGGTGTTGGCGGGGGTCACTCGCGCAGGGCAGGGCAGGACCAGTGGGTCGCCCCGCGCTCGGCGGCGGCCTTCTTGAGGGCGACGTAGCGCTGCTCTCCGGAAGGCAGTTCGCTCAGACCCCGGAGGGTGCCGAGGAACTCGGGCCCCGGCTTCGACGCCACCAGACGACCCACGATCTCCGTGGCCTGACGCTCCTGGGGGATGCTGCTGTCCTCCTTGACCTCGCGGGTGGCCACGCAGAAGTGGTTGAGGTCCTCGAGGAATTTGGCGGCCTTCGCGTCGAGAGGGGCCGGGGCCGGAGCGACGATGGCGGGGGTCGAGGTCGCCGCGGAAGGCGCCGCGGAGGCCGCCGCGGAAGGCGCAGGAGGCGAGGGGCGATCGCAGGCAGCGGCGAGCAGGAGCAAGGGCAACAGGCCGGGGCGCATCCGCGCAAGGTAGCCGGAGGCCGCGGCGCGAAGGAAGGGCGAGGGGCCGGGTCAGCCCTCGTAGCGCCGGAGGTCACGGAAGAGCAGGGCCCAGAGGGCGACCACGAGGCAGGTCCCGAGGCCGCCGGTGACGATGGCCGGGACGACGCCGAGCCAGGCGGCGGTGACGCCGGACTCGAACTCGCCCAGCTCGTTGGACGCGCCGATGAACACCAGGTTCACCGCGCTGACACGCCCCCGCATCTCCTGGGGGGTGCGGAGCTGGATCAGCGTCTGCCGCACCGAGACGCTGACCATGTCCGTGGCGCCGATCAGCGCCAGCATCGCCAGCGATAGCGGCAAGGAGCGGGAGAGCCCGAAGCCCACGGTGGCCAGCCCGAAGCCGAAGACGCAGGCGAGCATGATGGCGCCGGCGTGGCGGCGCACCGGCCAGCGGGACAGGGCCAGCCCCACCAGCAGGGCGCCGGCCGCCGGGGCGCTCCGCAGCGCCCCCAGGGCGGTGGCGTCGGCGTGAAGCACGTCGCGGGCCACCACCGGCAGCAACGCCACCGCGCCCCCCAGCAGCACCGCGAGAAAATCGAGGGAGATCGCCCCCAGCAGCACCGGGTTCTGCGCCACGTACACGACCCCCGCGACCACCGTCGACCAGCTCACCGCCTTCCGGGGCCCCGCCGGCGCGTCCACCCGGATCGCCAGCACCAGCGCCGCCGACAGCCCCATCAGCCCCGCCACCAGCCCGTAGATCCAGGTGACCGACGGCGCCAGCCGGTACAGGAACCCACCCAGCGCCGGGCCCACGATCGTCGCGAACTGCCAGGCCGAGGACACCCGCGCCACCGCCCTCGCCAGCTCCGCCTCCGGGACCAGCTGGGACAGCAGCGCCTGCCCCGCCGGCCCCGCGAACGCCCGGGCAGACCCCACCAGCACCAGGAGACCATAGAGAAGATCCATACGACCGCCGGGGGCGAGCCAGGCGAGGCCCAGGGCGGCGGCGGCGAGGAGGGCGTAGCAGGCGGTGAGGATGCGGCTCCGGTCGAGGCGGTCGGCGACGTGGCCGGTGAGGAGCACGAGGGCGACGCTGGGCAGGAACTGGGCGAGGCCGACGTAGCCGAGGGCGAGGGGGGAGCCGGTGCGCTGGTAGACGTGCCATCCGACCACCAGGAGCTGGATCTGGAGCCCCAGGGTGCCGAGGACGCGGGCGGCGAGGTAGAGGTGAAAATTGCGCATCGCGAGGGGGCCCCGCGGAAGAGGGCTGGGCGCCGGGGCCAGGACGTAGCACGCTGGCGCCACGTGCCATGAAGATCTCGGATCTGGTCGGGAATACCCCCCTCGTCGAGCTGCGCCGGCTCTGCCCCAACCCGCGGGTCAAGCTGCTGGCCAAGATGGAGAGCCACAACCCGGGCGGGAGCGTGAAGGACCGCCCGGCGCTGTCGATGATCGAGGGGGCCGAGGCCCGGGGCGAGCTGAAGCCCGGGATGAAGCTGATCGAACCGACCAGCGGCAACACCGGCATCGCCCTGGCGATGATCGCCTGCGCCAAGGGCTACGAGCTGGAGCTGGTGATGCCGGAGAACTCGACCGCCGAGCGCGTCTGGACGATGCGCGCCTTCGGGGCCAAGGTGACGCTGACCTCGGCCGCCGGCAGCATGGAGGAGGCGATCGACTACGCCCGGGCCAAGGTGGCGCGGGGTGAGGCGGTCATGCTCGACCAGTTCTCGAACCCCGACAACTGGAAGGCCCACTACCGCGGCACGGGCCCGGAGCTCTGGCGCGACACCGAGGGCAAGCTGACCCACTTCGTGTCGTCGATGGGCACCACCGGGACCATCATGGGCGTCTCCCGGTTCCTGAAGGAGCAGTCGCCGGCGCCGACGATCGTGGGGGTGCAGCCGGCGGACGGGGCGAAGATCCCGGGGATCCGGCGCTGGCCCGCGGAGTACCTGCCGAAGATCTACGAGGCGCCCCGGGTCGACCAGATCGTCGATGTCGCCCAGCACGACGCCGAGGAGACGGCCCGGCGCCTGGCCCGGGAGGAGGGCGTGTTCTGCGGCATGTCCGCCGGCGGGGCCGCCTGGGCCGCGCTGCAGATCGCCCGCGAGATCGACGAGGGCGTCGTCGCCGTCATCATCTGCGACCGCGGCGATCGCTACCTGTCCAGCGACCTCTTCCGCCCGGAGCCCTCATGAAGATCACCGTCACCCAGACCGGAGCGATGAGCTTCGAGGCCAGCAACGGCGCCGCGACCCTCCGCATGGACGGCCCCCCGGACCTCGGGGGCACGGACCAGGGGCTGCGGCCCATGGAGACCCTCCTCGCCTCCCTCGCCGGGTGCAGCGCCGTCGACGTGGTGAAGATCCTGAAGCAGCAGCGTGAGCCCCTCGAAGGGCTCGAGATCCAGGTCGAGGGGCGCCGCGCCGACGCCATCCCCGCGGTGTTCACCGACATCCACCTGCGCTTCGTGATCCAGGGGGGCGTCGCCGAGAACAAGGCCCGCCGCGCAGTGGCCCTCTCCGCCGAGAAATACTGCTCGGTTTCTCGCATGCTCGAGCCCTCCGTCAAGATCACCCACGAGGTCGTCCTGGAGGCCGGCGAGCGCTGAAAGTTTACGCTGCCCCGCGCAACCGGTAGAGCACCCTACTCTCAGCGAGGCAAGCATGTGCGGTATCGTCGGTTACATCGGCCCCCAGGTAGCAACCCCCCTCCTCCTCGACGGGCTGAAGAAGCTCGAATACCGCGGCTATGACAGCGCCGGGCTCGCGGTCCACGACGGCCAGCAGGTGCAGCTGCTACGGGCCGTCGGCAAGCTCGCCAACCTGGGCGAGCTCGAGAAGAAGACCCCCCTCTCCGGCCGCCTCGGCATCGGCCACACCCGCTGGGCCACCCACGGCCGCCCCAGCGAGACCAACGCCCACCCCCACGTCGTCGCCGGCGTCGCGGTGGTGCACAACGGCATCATCGAGAACCACCTGGCCCTGCGGCAGGCCCTCGAGAAAGAGGGCGTCCGCTTCTCCAGCGACACCGACACCGAGATCGTCTCCCACCTGGTCTCGCGCGCCAAGAAGCGGGGCCTGTCTCTCCTCGACGCCGTGCGCGACGCCCTCGCCCAGGTCCGTGGCTCCTACGCCATCGCCGTCGTCGCCGACGACACCCCCGACCGCTTCGTCGTCGCCAAGAGCGGCTCCCCCCTCGTCCTCGGCCTGGGCCAGGGCGAGACCCTCTGCGGTAGCGACATCCCCGCGCTCCTCGCCCACACCCGCCGCATGATCTTCCTCGAAGACGGCGACCTCGCCGAGCTCACCGCCGACGGCGTCCGCATCGAGAACGAGGGCGCCCCCGTCCAGCGCGCCGTGCGCCACATCGACTGGTCCCCCGTGATGGCCGAGCGCGGCGGCTACAAGCACTTCATGCTCAAGGAGATCCACGAGCAGCCCAGGGTCATTGAAGACACCCTCCGGGGTCGTATCGACCTGGCCGCCGGCGACGTGGTCCCTGACGAGATCGGGATCAGCCCGGAGGTGGCGCGGTCGCTGGGGCGAGTCTACCTGGTGGCCTGCGGGACGAGCGCCCACGCGGCGCTGGCGGGGCGGTACTGGATCGAGCAGCTGGCGCGGGTCCCGGCGGTGGTCGAGCTGGCGAGCGAGGTGCGGTACCGGGAGCCGGTGTTCTTCCCGAACGATCTGGTGATCGCGGTGAGCCAGTCGGGGGAGACGATCGACACGATGGCGGCGGTGAAGGCCGCGCGGGAGCAGGGGGCGCGGGTGCTGGCGGTGGCGAACGTGCTGGACAGCGCGATCCCGCGGGCGAGCGACGGGGCGCTGTACACGCATGCGGGCCCCGAGATCGGGGTGGCGTCGACCAAGTGCTTCACGGCGCAGCTGGCGGCGCTGCTGCTGGTGGCGGTGTACCTGGGGCGCCGCCGGGGCACGCTGGACGAGGGGCGAGGGCGGGAGCTGCTGCAGGCGCTGGTGGAGGCGCCGCAGCACATGCGGAGGATCCTGGGGCAGGCGCCCTACATCCGGTCGGTGGCCAAGCAGGTGTACCTGACCAAGGACATGCTGTTCCTGGGTCGAGGGCTGGGCTTCCCCATCGCGCTGGAGGGGGCGCTGAAGCTGAAGGAGATCTCGTACATCCACGCGGAGGGCTACGCCGCGGGCGAGATGAAGCACGGCCCCATCGCGCTGATCGACGCGAACATGCCGGTGGCGGTGGTGTGCCCCCGGGACACGCACTACGAGAAGACCCTGAGCAACGTGCAGGAGGTGCGGGCCCGGGAAGGGCAGGTGTTCGCGATCGCCACCGAGGGGGACGAGCAGGTGGCGGATCTGGCCCAGTACCTGTTCTTGTTGCCGGACGTGCGGGCCGAGATCTTGCCGCTGCTGACCGTGCTACCGCTCCAGCTTCTGGCGTACTATGCGGCGGACCTCAAGGGGACCGACGTGGATCAGCCCCGGAACCTCGCCAAGACCGTCACCGTCGAGTGATCATGCGCCTCCCCACCTCGCTCCGTGCCCTCGTCCTCGCCGCCGTCACCCTGGCGGCCCCCCTGCTCCAGGGGTGCCCCTCCAACGTCTGCCTGCTCACGGTGAACGGGCGCTGCGAGGTGTCGACCTGCGGCCACGGACAGGTGTTCAACGACCGGCGCAACACCTGCGTCTGCGCCGCCGGTCGGATCCCGGTGGGGAGCGGCTGCCTCACGCAGTTTGAGGCCAAACAATACTGCGGCAAGGGCTCGTTCTGGGGGGCCAAGGGCTGCGAGCCGATCCGGTGCCGCGAGGGCGATATCCTCGAGCAAGAGACCGAGATGTGCGTGCCCAAGAGCACCATCGACAAGCAGGCGGGGGTGGGCCCGGGCCAGACCCTCGCCTGCGCCCAGGGCACCGTGCTGGTCATCAACCAGGGGCAAGGCTCCTGCGTGCCGGTCGAGCAGAGCTGCACCCGCGACGAGTTCTTTGACCCGACGACCCGGGCCTGCGCCAAGCTGCCGACCTGCCCCACCGGCTTCGAGTTCGATCCGGTGGCGCGCCAGTGCATCCAGGTCGCGCAGCAACCCGGCAAGGGAGACGACCGCTCCACCGTGCAGATCCAGCCCTGGGCCCAGGCCACCTACGGCGTTCACAACGGCCAGGGGTCCCAGGGGCTCTGCGGCCCCCTCGCCCGCAAGCCCCTCGCCTTCGGTGTCCTCCCCGGAGGCAGCGTGCGCCTCGTGATCTCCCTCAACCTGGGCTTCCCCGGGGGCGTCACCGATGGCGCCACGGTCCAGACCCAGGGCCTCGTCGAGGCCAGCGGTCAGCCCGTCTCTGCCAAGGGCGCGCAAGAGATCCAGGGCACCGCCGAGGGCCTGCTGTCCGGGCTCCGCGCCCAGCAGGCCCACGCCAACCCCACCCAGGGCCACCAGCTCACCGTGAAGTGCCTGATCGTCAACGCCGCCCCCCCGCAGACCATCCCCTCGACCGGCGGCGCTTGACCCTCAGGCCGCCATCTTCTGCGTGAAGATCCGCCTCATCGTCGCCGCGCAGTGCTCGATCGGCAGCGGCCCCCCGCCCACGCACGACACGTACATCGCGTGGCCGTTCATCTCGAACCCATAAAACCGCAGCGCCTGCCCCCGCGCCGCCTGGTTCGCGTCCGGCTCGTAGCTCCCGATCTGCGAGCCGAGGGACGCCAGCGCCCCCAGCAGGTCGTGGTCGTAGCCCTCCCCCACCCCGCCCACGAGCAGGCCGTCCTGCGAGGACAGGGTGATCGCCTCGCAGCCCAGCTCCCTCGCCAGGTGCTCCAGAAAAAATTGCGTCGCCTCCCCCGGGACGTTGCTCCTGCGCTGGCGCCGCTCCATCGTGCTCACGGTCTCGTGCATCATGGCGCCGAGCGTATCGGCCGCCCCCTCGCCGGTACAAACAACCGGCGGACAAACCGTGACCGACCCGGTGACAGGGGGCTCCCGACGCGACACACTGGCGCCGCGATGAGAGCCATGGCGCAGAAGAGCTGGGCCCGCGGAGAGCCGCTCGCCTTGATCGATCTCCCCACCCCTCGCCCCCGGGGCCGCGAGGTGCTGGTCCAGGTCCGTGCGATCGGGGTCAACCCCGTCGACTGGAAGATGCGCAACCGCGGGCCGCTGCGGCTCGCGGCCCGGCTGATCGGTCCTCCCCTGCCCTTCGTCCCGGGGGTCGATTTCTCCGGCATCGTCGAGGCCGTGGGCGAGCAGGTCACCCTCGTCCAGCCCGGCGATTCGGTCCTCGGAGGCACCGATTTTTCCCGCAGGCAGCGCGGCAGCTACGCCGAGCAAGTGCTGGTGCAGGAGGACCAGATCGCTCTCGTCCCCGACGGCCTCGACCTCGTCGCTGCAGGCGCCCTCCCCGTCATTGGCGCCACCGCGTGGCTCTGCGTGGCGGAGCACAACAGGCTGCACCCGGGCGGCAAGGTGCTGATCCTCGGCGCTTCCGGTGGGGTCGGCCAGGTCGCGGTCCAGCTGGTCAAGCACCTCCAGGGGGTGGCGGTGGGCGTCTGCTCGGGGAAGAACGTCGCCCTGGTGCGCGCCCTCGGCGCAGACCACGTCATCGACTACCAGCAGAACGACGCCCACGACCGGATGCGCGCCCTCGCCCCGTTCCGGCTCGTCCTCGACTGCGCCGGCGGCTACAGCGCGGCTCGCTGCCGCGCCCTCCTCGAACCAGGAGGCCTCCACCAGATGATCACCTCCGAGGCCCCCGGCGAGGCCCTCCAGGCCTTCTTCCCCCCCTTCTCCTCCCGCCTCGTCCTCGGTCGCCCCACGCACACGCGCCTCCGTGCCATCGCCGCCGTCGCCGCCTCCGGCGCGATCCGGATCCCCATCAGCGAGACCCTGCCCCTCCCCGACGCCGAGCGCGCCCATCAGCTCAGCCAGGGCGGGCGCCTCACCGGGAAGCTGGTCCTCCTCCCGTGAACCCTCCCCTCCCCGCTTGCCTCCCCCGGCTCGCCGCCGCGCTCCTCCTCGCTATACCCCTGCCGCTGGCCTGCAGCGCCTCGCTCCAGCAGCCCCCCGGCGCCCCTCCCAGCGCCCCGAGCTCCTCCAGCGCCCCCGCCCCCTCCGCCAGCGTCCCCTCTCCGCCCGCCCCCCGCCC
>JALOQB010000106.1 GCA_025453595.1 Polyangiaceae bacterium | reverse complement strand
GACGACGGACGAAACGCCTTCTTCCGGCCTCGCCAGCCCCCCAGCACCTTGGCCCCGGGGCAGGCGTAGCCGGGGTCGTAGCCCGCGTCACCCTTGTGCGGCGTCAGCAGCGGGAAGGTCGCCTGCCGCAGGATGAGGTAATCGGTGGTCAGCTCGAGGTCGTTGTCGGTGCCGAAGCCGAAGTAATTGTTCTCCTTCTTCGACGACGCGTACACCCAGCGCCGCTGGTCCCGCGAGAAGGGGCGCTCCTCGTCGTTGCCGGTCACGATGTACTGCCGCAGCGGCGGCCCCACCTGCTCGGCCCAGTAGCGGAAGCGCCCCACCAGCGGGAAGTTGCTCTTGATGGTGTGCCTCGTCTGGGTCCTGTCCCAGAGCGCCACCCCGGCCAGCCCCCCCAGGGCCGCCAGACCCGCGATCATCAGTGGTTCCATCGGGCCTCACTCTACCACCTGCCCGCGCGACCCCCCCACTTCATGGCCGCAGGGTGCCCCCTGCCCCGCTCAGTAACACTTGCACCCGCCGGGCGAGTACGAGTGCGACTCCTTGCCCGTGATCGACTTGCAGCACGCCTTGCAGGACTCGGCGTTCTTGCCCCCGTGGGCGCACTTCGCCGAGGCCGCGGCGTTCTCCTTCCCCGCGCAGCAACCCGAGGCGAGCGCCGAGGCGCCCAGCAGCGAGATCGAAACAACCAGCGAGCGAAGCATCGACGACATGGAGACTCTCCCGGTGAAGATCAGGTGAATCCTAACAGACCCCCCCGCCGGGCCAAGCCCCCTGCTCACGGGGACCAGGCAAAATCCCCCAGCAAGCCCGCGTGATCGCTCACTCGCCCGAGCCCGTCGTCGCCCCCCCACAGCCTCCACTGGCCCAGGCACCGTAGCCGCGACGCCCCGGGCCGCGTCAGCTGGTAGTCGATCCGCTCCCGCGGGGGGTCGAGGAAGGTGGCTTCGCGCTGCCGGTGCTCCGCGCCATGATCGTGGAACCCCGCGGCCAGCAGCCGCTGCACCTGCGGGGCCGAGGGCCCCCCGTTGAGATCCCCGGCCAGCAGCGCCGGAAGCCCCGAGCCCCCGGGGCCAAGCCCGGCCAGCAGCGCCTCGACCTCCGCGGTCCCGGAGGGGGCCCAGGTTGTATGGAGCGTCCCTACAACCAGGGGGCGCTGCTGGTGCTGGAGGGTGGCGAGGAGGGCGATGCGAGCGAGGCCGCCGCCGCTGAGCTGGAGGGGGGTGACGTCGTGGAGAGGGCAGGAGGCGAGGATCGAGAGGCCCTCGCGGAAGACGTCGAAGCCGAGGTGAGCCTCGCGCCAGGCGTGGTGCCAGGGGCGAGGGTCGAGGCGGCGGAGGTGCCCGAGGAGGACCTCGCCGGCGTTGGGGAGGGAGGGGTCAAAGAGGTGAGCGGCGACCTCTTGAAGGAGGAGGAGATCGACGGCGAGAGCGGCGCTGACCAGGGCGATCTGCTCGAGCTTGCGGAGCGGCTCGGGCTCCTGATGAGCATGGAGGTTCAGGGAAAGAACCCGCAAGGACTCCGGAGGTTTGGGGGGGATGGGAGAGACCAGGCGAACGGAGTTGAAGCCGCCGAAGCCGTCCGGTCGCGCGAGGGTGCAGCGGGGATCGTGGGCCCAGGCGTCGTCGAGGAGGAACTTGTACTCGTGGAGCCCGTGGGGCAGCTCGATGGCGGCGGCGAAGGTGCCGGGTTCGTCGGGGGTCGGGGCGAGGGGGGTGAGCCCCCAGCCGAGGGAGGAGCAGGCGACGTGGGCGGAGGAGACCCCGGAAGCCCGCACCCGGAAGCGAGAGAGCGCCATGGCGAACTCTACCCTGGGGCGGCCTTCGAGGAGAAATTCAGCGAAGCACGGCGAGGGAGACGCGGCCGTTGCCGGCCTTGATCGGGCGCGGGGCGGGGGCAGCGACGAGGGCCGGCTCGTCGAGGATCTCGCCGACCAGGTCGTAGTCGCTGGCGTCGACGATCTGGACACGACGCAGCTCGCCGGGGCGGGCCTCTCCCTCGGAGAGGTAGACCTGGCCGTCGATCTCGGGGGCCTGCCCGCGGTGGCGCCCCATCATCACGTACTCGTGCTCGTCGCTCACGCCCTCGACGATCACCTCGACGGTCTGGCCCACCAGCGCCTTGTTCTTCTTGTGGGCGATCTTGCGCTGGAGCGCCATCAGCCTGCGGTGGCGGGCCTCGGCGGTGCGAGCGGGGACCTTGTGGTCGAGGGTGGCGCTGAGGGAGGAATCCTCATCCGAATAGCGGAAGACGCCGACCCGATCGAACTCGGCCCACTGGACGAAATCGCAGAGCTCCTTGAACTCTTCTTCCGTCTCGCCCGGGTGGCCCACGATGAAGGCGGTGCGGAACACGAGCCCCGGGACCGCCTCCCGAAGGCGCTCGACGGTGCGGCGGATCCGGTCGCCCCCGTGGCCACGGCGCATGCGGCGTAGCATCCCGTCGGCCGCATGCTGCAGCGGCATATCGATGTAGGGGAGCACCGTCGGGTGGTTGGCCAGCAGGTCCAGGAGCCGGTCGTCCAGGGCCTCTGGATAGAGGTAATGGATGCGCAGCCAGCGCAGGCCCGGCAGATCGGCGACCTGCTGGATGACATCGGCCAGGACCGGGCGCCCGTCCTTCGGCAGATCGCGCCCGTAGGCGATGGTGTCCTGGGAGACCAGGTTGATCTCGAAGACCCCCTGATCGATGAGCTTGCGGGCCTCCTCGACGACATCCGGCACCTGGCGGGAGCGCTGCTTGCCGCGGAGCTGGGGGATGACGCAGAACGAGCAGGTACGGTTGCAGCCCTCGGCGATCTTCAGGTAGGCGCTGGCGCGGCCGGTGGTGAGGGCCCGCGGGTCGCTGGCCTGGAGCACCCACTGGGCCGGGTTGCCCACCATCATCCGGTCGCCCTTGCCGTCGAGGATCTCGCGCAGGCGCAGCATGTCGCTGGACCCGAGGAAATGATCGACCTCGGGCATCTCGGCGGCCATCTCCTGGGGGTGGCGCTGGGAGAGGCAGCCGGCCACGACGAGCCGCTTGCAGGAGCCCTGCTCCTTGTAAGACGCCATCTCGAAGATCGTATCGATCGACTCTTTCTTGGCGTTCCCGATGAAGCCGCAGGTGTTGACGACGATCACGGAGGCCTTGGACGGGTCGTCGACGATCTCGAAGCCGTTGCCGTCCGCGACGCCCACCATCACCTCGCTGTCGACGCGGTTCTTGGGGCAGCCGAGGCTGACAAAATAAATCGTGGAAGGAGCCTTTGCCATCAGAGATCCCCGGGTACTGACCCGGCAGCCTCCTCGAAGCAAGGGGGGAGCGGGGCGCCCTCAGTGCAGGTGCACCCGGGCCGCCGTTTCGAGGAGCATGGCCAGCACCAGGGGGTCACCCTTGCCCGCGCTGCCCTCGCGGAGCTGGGCCAGCATGCGGGCCAGTCGGTCCGCGTCCCGCAGGAACAGCGGCTCCCCGAGGGAAGCGGCGGCCTCCCGCAGGATCCCCTCCCGCTCGCTCAGCAGCGACCCGGCCCGCTCGCGCTGCCCCTGGGCCACCAGGGCCGAGGCCTGCGCCAGCGCCTCGCCGGCCAGGAACCCCTGGACGGTGCGGGCCACCGACGGGTTGACCGACGCGCCGCTCTCGCCATCGCTGGCCGCGTAGGTCAGCGCCAGCGGTACCTCCTCGGTCGCGTTCTTCTTCGCCAGCCGATCCTTGTACTTCACCTCGATCAGCGCCACCGGCCTGCTGCCCACCCCCTCCGGCAGCCGCAGCTTGAGCAGCACCGCATGGCTGTCGTCCCGGGCAAAGGCCGGCACGAAGAACCGCAGGCCCCCCTCCTGGTCGGTGGCCCGGTTCTGCTTGATCTTGTCTCGCTCCTGCGCCTGCCGATCGGCGGCGACCTCCTGGGCCCGCACCACCTGGGCCTCCTCCTCGCTCAGCCGCCGCGAGCCGTACACCTTGAGCAGCTCGACCTGCGGCTTGAACCGCACCCGGATCTCCACCGCCGTCGCCACCGGATCCAGCCGCTTGTCGAGCTCGGTGGAGAGCGCAGGGGCGATCTGCTCGCTGTCTCGCAGGTAGTAGTAGCCCCCGGCGCCGTCCGCCGCGACCGCGCTCATCAGCGGCCCGTCGTAGTCGGTGCCCAGGCCGAAGGTGCTGGTCTGGATCCCGTCCTGGAACGCATCCAGGGCCAGCTTCGCCAGCTTCCCCTGCTGGGTGATCCCCTCGTTGGCGCGGCCGTCGGAGAGCAGCAGCACGACCTTCACCGCGTCCTCGGGGATCGCCTTGCTGTGGGCCTGCTCGTAGCCCAGCCTCAGCCCGTCGCCGATGTTGGTGCCCCCGCCCTCCTTGATCTCGGCGATGGTCTTCTTGATCTGCTCCCGCCGCGCCCCCACCGGACCATCCGCGATCAGCAGCTTCGCCTCGTTCGAGAACGTCACCAGCGAGAAGTCATCGCCCGCCGCCAGCTTGTCCACCAGCGCCTGCGCCGCCTTCCGGGCGTCGTCCATCGGCTTTCCCCCCATCGAACCGCTCACATCAAGCACCAGGTGCACCGACAGGTGAGGCCGCGCCGACGGCGCCTGCGCCGAGGAACGGAGCCCGATCCGCAGGTGCACCGGCCCCCCCGCCGGCTGCAGCTTCGCCCGCTCCCAGTCAAACTGGAACGCCAGCGCCTTCGCCTTCGGCGCCTCGACCGCCGGCACGTACCTCGCCCCCACGTCCGCCACCAGCTCCCGATCGTTTGTGGTCAAAATACCCTGGGAGATCGCCGCCTCGAAGGCGCTGAGGTGGCCGCCACCGGGGCGATAGGTGGTGGCAAAGCGCCCGTTGGGGTCGATGGCCACCTCTCCGTCCAGCCTGGCCCCGGCGGCCCCGGTGGCGCCTGCGAGCGGGGGCGGTGGGGGCTCGGCGTTCGCGCACAGCGGGTCGCCGGGGGCGCACTTGCTGCCGCCCTTCCTGGCGGCCCCTCCCTCTTCCTGCGGGACGGCGGCCCTGTCCAGCGGGGCCCCGGGGGCCGCTTTCTTCAGCTTCCGGGTCGCCGCCTGCTTGTCGGCATCATCCCTGGCAGGAGCCGCTTCCTGCTCACGACCATCGCCATCCACGTCCTTGACCTCGGCCGCAGGTCGGCCGGAGGCCGCCGGGAGCGCGTCCGAAATTGCCTCGTCCGCCTTCTCGACGCGAGACGAGACGGTACGGCTGGTGGTGAAGAAGGCGACGCTGACGGCGCCCAGGACCACCGCCCCGAGGCCGATCAGGACGCCCGGGCTGCGGGCCCGGGAGGAGGAAGGGGGGGAAGGCGGGGGGGAATCCTGGGGGTCGGTCATGCGGGGAGCCTCGGGGACAGATGCAGCCAGAACAGGGGACGATGCAAAGAGGAATGCTCAGCGGCGCCACCAGCGAAGGAGCCAGAGCAGCATCAGCAACGCCGGCGGCAGCAGCCACCAGCGCTCCAGGTCCGGGTGCGCTTGCCGGGGCTGGCTCGCCCGGAGCAAGGCCAGCTCCACTTCCGCCAGTTGCTCCGCGGACGCCTGCGGGGTCAAGGCGGCCAGCGCCCCGGGCAGCGCCCCCCCCTCGCGGCGCAGCGACGCCGTGGCCGTGAGGGCTCGCCCCACCGCCGCCGCGGAGGCCGCGCGGTCCCAGGGGGCCAGCAGCCGCGCCTCCCGTAGCGCCCACCGCCCCTGGCTCGCGGCCGAGGCCGCCCCCCCTGGCAAGGCCAGGCGGTAGCCATCCATCCATCGCTCGGCCTCGGCCCTCGGCGCCCCCACCGCCAGCACCAGCCCCCGGAGCTCCTGGTTGCTCATCCAGGCCAGCTCCTGCAGCGACAGATCGGGGCCACCGGCCGGCCTCTTCGCCCCCTCTCGACCGAGGCTCAGCACGTGGAAGGCCACGTCCCACCGCTCCCCCGGCGACAGGTCGGACCGCGGCACCATCGCCGTCCCGGGGATCCCCCACTCGACCGCCAGCGCCACCCCCAGCGGCGAGCGCTGCTCCGCCAGCACCGGATCCTGCAGATCCGCGGGCCGCGGCCGCAGCGTACGCCCCAGCGCCGTGTCCCCGGACCCATCCTCGCCGTGGCAGGATGCGCAGGCCCTCGCAAAGATCGCCTTGCCCCGCTCCAGCGAGACCCCCGCCGGCACCACCAGCCCCTCCCCCAGCAGCAACGCATCCGCCAGCCCCCGCGCCCTCGCCCCCACCTCCGCCTCCGGACCTCGCGCCTCCACCAGCGCCCGCAGCTCCTGGACCCTTTTGTAGAGAACTTCCCTATCTCCCGCGGCCCTCAGCTCCTGCAGCGACCGATCCAGGAGGGCGAGCTGTTCGTCGAACTCCTCCTGCTGGATGACCTGCCCCTGGCGCACGGCGCCCGGGTAGTCGACGGCGACATAACGCAGCCAGTGGGCCACCTGCCGGGGCTCGGCGGCGGCGTCGCGGACACCGAGGGCGAGGGCGAGGGCGAGGGCGCGTTTCATCAAAAAAAGAAGAGCGGGAGCAGGCTCGCCGGGTGCAGGCGCGAGCTGGTGAGGTGGGCGCACCAGAGGGGGATCTCCGGTGGCCCGGAGGGGGCGATGGTGGGCCCCTTGGGCAGCACGTGTTGATCCCAGAACGGGTCCCCCTCCGGGCGCCAGGATCCCAGCGTGAGGTGAGGAAAGTAGTCTTCCCCGGCCCGCTCGACCGGGACCCCGACGCTGGCGCAGGCCTCCAGGGCCGCAGCCCGGAGGGCCCGCAGCGGCTCCCCTCCCTCGACGCTCCACCAGGCCACCCGGGCGAGGGACGAGGGGGCCTCCATCGCCCCTGCGTCCAGCAGGCACGGCGGCTCTTGCTCCTCCGCGGCCCCCACCCCTGTCCCGCGCAGGCGCAGCTCGGACCACCGCCCCCAGCGCGCCAGCGCCGCGTGAAGGGCCAGGGCCTGGCGTAGCTCCACCTCGCCCAGGTACAGCACCGTCGCATGGAGCTCGGGGCGCGGCGCCAGGCCCCAGCGTGCGCAGAGCGCTCGCTGCTCCGGGACCAGCGCCCCTTCCGGCAGCGCCAGGCTCAGGTAGAGCCCCTGGATCACCGTCTTCATCGCCCCCTCCAGCGGCGCGAGCCGCGGGCTCACCAGCGACAGCAGCAGGGGCAGCGCCTGGGCCCGGTTCCCCGGGTGGAGCACCAGCTCGGGCTGCAGCGGAGGTTCGTAAGCGATGTCCTGGCCGGGCACATTTTTTATGGAACTTCCATAGACACGAGCGGCGCGCCCGGCGTCCTGGAGGCGGGCGAGGTCCGGGGGTGCGTCCACGAAGATCTCGAGGAAGCGTTCGGGGGCGCGGCGGCGGGCCTCGTCGCGGAAGGCGCGGAGATGAGCGGTGGCGGCGACGAGGACGAGGTGGCCCTGGTCCGCGAGGTGGAGGGCGAGGTTGGTGAGGGTGGCGTAGAAGGCGGCGCGCCCGGGCTCATCGTAGCCGTGCCGGGGGTCGAGGAGGGGGCGGACCGCGTCGCCGTCGAGGAGGGAGACCGGGAGCGAGAGGGCGCGCAAGGAGGCGGCGAGGGAGCGGGCCACGAAGCTCTTGCCGGCGCCGGGGACACCGGTGAACCACAGGAGGAGGCCGGGGGGCTGGGCCATGGCGGCCAGCGTAGCGAGGACGGGGCGAGGCGACGAGCCCGGAAGGGTCAGGGCAGGGCGATCAGCTCGAGGGAGGAGGCGACCACCTGGTTGCCCCGGCGCAGCTTGATGTTGACCCGGTCGCCGGGTTTGTGGCCATCGAGGCCGTTGTAGAGGTCATCGTAGGAGGCGACGGGCTTGTCATCGACGCCGACGATGACGTCGCCGAGCTGGATGCCCCGGCGGGTCTGGCGGACGCCCTGGAGGCCGGCCTTCTCGGCGGGGCTCCCGGCGGAGACGCCGAGGACGATCACGCCCTGGACGCCGGCGCGACGTTCGAGGCGCTGGGCCGGATCGATCTCGATGCCCATGCCGACCTGCTCGGCCCTCCCGGTGCGGATGATCTGGGGGACGACGCGGGCGATGGTGCTGACCGGCACGGCGAAGCCTATCCCGGCGGAGCTGCCGCTGCGGCTGAAGATCATCGTGTTCATGCCGATGAGCTGCCCCGCGGAGTCGAGGAGGGGGCCGCCGCTGTTGCCCGGGTTGATGGCGGCGTCGGTCTGGATCATGTCGCGGATGGTCACGCCGCCGACGCCCTGGACCTTGCGCCCGAGGGCGCTGATGGTGCCCTTGGTGAGGGTGTGGTCGAGGCCGAAGGGGTTGCCGATGGCGATGGCCTTCTGGCCCACCTCGACGAGCTGCCCGGAGCGCGGCACCCGCACCGGCTTGAGGGCGGCGCGAGGGGCCTCGATCTTGAGGACCGCGATGTCCTTGCGGGGCTCGGCGCCGACCACCCGGGCCTCGAAGGATTGCTGGTCCTGGAGCGTGACCTCGAGGGCCTGGGCGCCCTGGATGACGTGGTAATTGGTCACGATGTGGCCCTGGTCGTCCCAGATGAACCCGGAGCCCGAGCCGGAGGCGATCTCCTCGGAGGTGCCGGCGAAGTAGTCGACCACCACGCGCTTCTGCGTCACGAACACGGTGGACGGGGCGACGGTGCGGAACACCGCGATGGTGTTGCGCTCCTCCTCGGTGAGGGCGCCAGGTTGCATCAGGCCCGAGGTGTCCGCGGGGCCCGGGGCCGGCGCGGGCAACGGGGCCGCGGCCGAGGCGTTCGGCGCGGCGGACCCCTGGGCCCAGGCCGACGGCGACTCTTTGCGGGCAGGGCAGCCGAGCACGAGGGCGCCGCTCACGGCGGCGGAGGTCAGGGCTGGGAGGAGCACACGGTAGAGCGTGGACATGTTCGTGGCTGGGACAGAAAGGACGACCCGCCCTCTCCTATTCCCACCCACCCTTCACTCCGCAAGGTGCTCCATCTCGTAAAAGAGCCCCCCCGCGCGCCGGGCGCAGAAGAGACCGCAGCCCAGCATCACAAAATCGGTCTTCAGCCGCTGCCGGTACCAGGCCCCGGTCCGCAGCTTCACCTGGGTGTCGCTGCGCTCCAGATCCGCCACCTCCCGCACGTCGCGCCGGGTCAGCACCTCCAGGTACAGCAGCCCCCCCGCCATCGCCCCTAGGTTCCCCAGGGCTGCCTCCGCGGCCTCGTCGTCCAGGTACTGGAGCACCCCCTGGCAGATCAGCAGGTCGTAGCGATGCCGCTCCCGCCAGGACGAGATATCCCGGAGCAGGTGCCCGTACTTCTTGCAGGCCACGGGGGACACATCGACCCCCGTGTAGCGGAGGCCCGGGGCCTCGCGCTGCAGCGCCTCGCGCCAGAGCCCGGGCCCGGCCCCCACGTCGAGCGCGTCCTCCAGCGGCAGCCCCCAGTAGGCCGCGAGGGCGCAGACCGCCCTGGCCAGGCGCCCCACCTCCTCGGGGCCCTGCACGCGCGTGCCAGGGTCCTCGTAGTAACGCTGGAAGTAAGCCTCGTCGAACTGGTTCCGCGGAGAGGAAGGAGGCGCCATGAGGGGCTGATTATGCTAACGGTCTTGCCCGCCGTGCGCTCGATTCTCCTCTTCTTCCGGGCCTGGTACATTTTCTTCGTCTTCCTGGGCGCGTTTGTCCGCTACACGCGGGCTCGCCTGGGGGGGGGTCATGGCCCCTCCGAACGCGAGCTGCTCCTGGGGCAGACCCTCGCCGGCGCCCTCGAGCGCCTCGGGGCCACCTTCGTCAAGTTCGGCCAGATCCTGGCGACGCGGCCCGATCTGCTGCCTGACGGGGTGATCCGCGGCCTGTCCCGGCTCCAGGACGCGGTGCCGGCGGCCCCCTTCTCCGTCATCGAGGCCACCCTCGCCTCCGAGCTGGGCGAGCGCCGCCGTCGCTTCCGCGAGATCAGCCAAGAGCCCATCGCCGCCGCGTCCGTGGCCCAGGTCCACCGGGGCATCCTCGATGACGGCAGCGTCGTGGCCATCAAGGTGCAGCGCCCCGAGGCCGCCGGCCAGATCGAGGGCGACCTCCTGCTCCTCGCCTTCGGCGCCCGCCTCGTCGACCTGCTCCCGGGCATGAAGTACATGTCGGTACCGGGGGCCGTCGAGCGCTTCGCCCACGCGCTCCGCGATCAGCTCGACTTCCGCCGCGAGGCCAGCAACAACCGCAAGCTCGCCCACAACTTCGCCCACGACCGCAAGGTCGGCGTCCCCACCCTCCACGATGACCTCTGCGCCGATCGCGTCCTCACCATGGAGTTCATCGACGGCATCAAGCCCACCGAGGTCCGCGACGACCGCGAAGGGCTCGCCCAGGCGGGCTTCCGCTGCATCGCCCAGATGGTCTTCATCGACGGATTTGTCCACGCCGACATGCACCCCGGCAACCTCATGTTCACCCGCGACGGCCGGGTGTTCCTCATCGACCTCGGCCTGGTCGCCGAGATCCCCGAGGACATGCGCAAGCCCTGGTGCGACACCTTCATCGCCGTCGCCCTCGGCGATGGCCACCGCGCCGCCGAGCTCTTCTACCAGTACGCCCCCCGCGTCGATGGCACCAACTACGGCGCCTTCGAGGCCGATATCTGCGCCCACCTCGACTCGCTCCGGGGCCGACCGCTCCATGAACTCGAGGTCACCGAGGCGGTCGGCAAGGCCATGGCGATCCTCCGCAAGCACAAGGTCCAGGTTGACCCCATCTTCACCGTGGTCAACCTGGCCATGCTGGTGGCCGAGGGCATCGGCAAGCAGCTTGACCCCCACTTCGACGTGTACACCTGCGCCATGCCCTTCCTCGCCGAGGCCTCGCTGCGCTACCCCACCGGCCGCACCCCCAACCGTGAGATCCCCCGGTTGACGGCGTGAACGGTGGGCCCGGGGTCGCCCCGGTCATGACCTCGACGCGAGGGCAATAGAAGGCGGACGGTGCCGCCGTTCTGGCCTTATCGGGGCACCGAATCAGCGCGGCCTGCGGAGGTCTCACCCCCTGACCCCCTCTGCTGCTGAGAGAGGGGGGGAGAGCAGCGAAGAGCAGGGTTCTCCTCCCCCTCGCCCTCCGGGGGGGGAGGTCTTGTGGAACGGCCCCGCGAGCTAAGCCGACGCCGAGGAGCTTGTTCATGCTCGCCTCGTCGGCGGGCGTGAAGGGGTACTGATCGAACTCGGAGCTGGCGGCCCAGCGGAAGGCGTGGACGTTGAGCGCGGTGGGTTCGGCGCCGGTGGGTCGACACTCGTAGAGGTAGAGGTCGACGACGTATTTTTCGTAAGGGTGGCTGACGAAGGAGATCAGCTGGCCGACCTCGATATCGATGCCGAGGCGGTGCTGCACCTCGCGGCGGAGCGCGCTGGTGTCGGTCTCCCCGGCCTCGACCTTCCCGCCGGGGAACTCCCAGAGGAGAGGGAGCACCGCGGTGGGGCGACGCTGGGTGATGAGGTAGCAGCCGTCACGCTCGATGACGGCGGCCACGACGCGGATGGTGGTGGGGACCGGGGCCTCCATGTCAGGTGAGCAGCGTGAGGCGGAAGAGTTGCTGGCCCATCAGGATCTCGTCGAGGGAGCGCAGGTCGCGATCGCTCTGGATCCGGACGAACGTGCCGTTGGAGCTGCCCAGGTCGGTGAGGAAGATGCGTCCGTCAGGGCTCCGCGAGATGCGGCAGTGGAGGCCCGACACGTAGCCGTCTTCAGGGAACAGGATGTCGCCCCGCTCGCGCCCGATGTGCACGCCGGTCTCGGGGATGGGAAACGCGTTGCCCGTGACGTCGCGCCCGATGATCAGCGCGAGGCGACCGACGTAGCCCTTGGAGGGGCTGCCCAGCCGCTCGACCCCATCCGGCGAAGGTGGCTGAGCGACCAGCGGCTCGAAGCGGACGATCTCCTGGCCGATGCGGAACACGTCGCCGGGCAGCAGTTCGGCCGGCTGCTCGGGCGTGAGCTTGATGAAGGTGCCGTTGAGGCTCCCTTCGTCCTTCACGTAGAGCTTGCCGTTGCGCTGGTAAAAGGTCGCGTGACGCGGGGAGAGGTAGCTGTCTCCGGCGAAGATCCCGCCGTTGTCGCGGCCCACGGTCGTCCCGTTGTGGATCGGGTACGAGCCCACCTCGCTCTTGTCGGCGCGGAGGGCGGTGAGGATGGCCACCTGAGGGCCCGTGGGGGACGAGGCCACCGCCGGTGCACCCGCAGGAGCAGGCGTCGCGGCCACCGCTGGCGGCGCCGAGGCCGCCACCGCGAGGTTGAAGCCGCAGTTCATGCAGAACCGCATGCTTGGCGGGTTGGAGGCGCCGCACTGGGGGCAGTTGATCGTTCCTGGAGCGCCCCCCACCGCCGGGGCCGCCGGGGCCGCTGCGACCGCTGCTGGCCCCGCGGCGACCGGGGCCACCGGAGCCGGGGCAACCACCGGAGCCGGGGCAACCACCGGAGCCGGCGCGGCGACCGGGGCCGGAGCCACCGGAGCTGGCGCGGCGACCGGAGCCACCGGAGCCGGGGCAGGGGCTACCGGGGCGGGGGCTGGAGCCACCGGGGCGGCCGCGGTCGAGGGCGGAACTTTGGCGGGTTCAGGGCGAAATTCTTTCTTTTCCCCCCGGGGTAGCTCGGCACCACAGCCAAGGCAGAACTTGTAGTGGTCCTGGTTCTCTTTGCTGCACTTTGGACAGATGATCACCGACATCCTCCTGCGCCGAGCCCTCGGGAGAGCGATCGCCGTTTGCCCCCCAGGGGGCGTGAGATCTTCCCCCGTGAAAGCCATCCGAGAGCCATCAAGGCGGCCGATGTTCGTCGTTCGTGCACGGAAGGTCAAGATCCGTCGGGGCGCCCCCCGAGTTCTGCAGGGGCCTGGACAAGCTCGATCAGCACGCCTTCCCCCCCCAGGGGCGAGGATTCGTTGCCCCTGGGATGGATGAAGCACACGGGAAATCCCGAGGCGCCGCGCCGGATCCCGCCGGGGGTAAACCTGACCCCCCGCTGGGAGAGCCAGGCGTGGGCAGCCTGGAGGTCATCGACCCAGAGGCCGATATGGTTGAGGGGAGGCACGTGGACCTTGGGGCTGCGGTCGGGGTCGATGGGCTGCATCAGATCGATCTCGACCCGAGCGTTGCCGGAGCCAAGCTCCAGGATGTCCTCGTCGACGTTCTCCTGTTCGCTGCGGAAGGAGCCGACGGTGGGGAGCCCGAAGAGCTCACCCCAGAGGTGGCGGAGGGGGGATTTATCGGGGGCCCCGATGGCGATCTGCTGGAGTCCCAGGATGCGAAAGGGTCGGTCTTGCATGGTGGGGAGGGCCTAGCACGGGGAGACTTCGCTCGGCTCCGCTTTGCGTTGCGCGAAGTCGGCGTTATGGTCGCGGCCATGACCGCAGAGAACGACGCAGCGCCCCCCCCGGAGCCCTCCGCCAACGCCGAGCCCGCCGAGGCCCCCGCCGAAGCCCCCGCGGATCCGGTCGTGCAGCTCAAGACCGAGCTGGACGCGACCCGGGACAAGTACCTGCGCACCGCGGCGGACTTCGACAATTACCGCAAGCGAGCGCGCCGGGACGTGGAGGACGCGGAGAAGCGAGGCAAGGAGTCCCTGTTGAAGGAGCTGCTGCCGGTGTTTGACAACCTGGAGCGGGCGGCCACGTCGGCGGCCCAGGCGCCGGAGGCGAAGGCGATCGCCGATGGGGTCCGCATGGTGCTCAAGCAGTTCCAGGACACGCTGGAGCGGGGGAACATCCGGCGGGTGCCTGGGGTGGGTTCGCCGTTCGATCCGAACGTGCACGAGGCCATCCAGCAGATCGAGACGGCGGATCAACCGGCGGGGACGGTGCTGGCCGAAGTGCAGGCGGGCTACCAGCTCGGCGACCGGCTCGTCCGGGCGGCGATGGTGGTCGTGGCGAAGGCCCCGGCGCCGAAGCCCGAGTCCAACTTAGCAGCAAGAGGGAGCAGCGATGGGCAAGGTCATCGGGATCGATCTCGGCACCACCAACTCCTGCGTGGCGTTCGTGGAGGGGGCGAACGCGGGGAGCAAGCACGACATCAAGGTGTTGCCGAACGCGGAGGGGGCGCGCACCACGCCCTCCGTGGTGGCCTTCACCCAGGGCGGCGACCGGCTGGTCGGCCAGGTGGCCAAGCGCCAGGCGGTGACCAACCACCAGAACACGATCTACGCCGTCAAGCGGCTGATGGGCCGGAAGTTCAAGGCGCCCGAGGTGGCGAAGCAGATCGAGCTGGCGCCTTACAAGATCCTCGAGGCACCGAACGGGGACGCTTGGGTCCACGCGCAGAGCCGCGACTACGCGCCGCCGGAGATCAGCGCCATGGTGCTGGCGAAGATGAAGGAGATCGCCGAGACCTTCCTGGGGGAAGAGGTGACGGACGCGGTGGTGACGGTGCCGGCGTACTTCGACGACGCCCAGCGCCAGGCGACGAAGGATGCGGGCAAGATCGCGGGGCTCAACGTCCGCCGCATCATCAACGAGCCCACCGCCGCGGCCCTCGCCTACGGCCTGGACCGGCAGAACGCCGAGCGCATCGCGGTCTACGACCTGGGCGGCGGCACCTTCGACATCTCCATCCTCGAGATTGCCTCCGGGGTCTTCAGCGTCAAGGCGACCGGCGGCGACACGCACCTGGGGGGCGAAGATTTTGACGAGCGCATCATCGACCTGCTGGCCCGCGAATTCCTCGAGGAGCACGGCGTCGATCTGCGCAAGGATCGGATGGCGCTCCAGCGGCTGAAAGAGTCGGCCGAGAAGGCGAAGCACGAGCTGTCGACCTCCCTCGAGACCGAGATCAACCAGCCCTTCATCGCGGCCACGGCGGCGGGCCCGCTCCACATCGAGCGGACCCTGCGCCGCAGCGAGCTTGACCTGCTCACCCAGGACCTCATCGACCGCACCCTCGCCGCCTGCACCGCCACCCTCCAGGACGCCAAGCTCAAGGCGAGCGATATCCAGAACGTGATCCTGGTCGGCGGCATGACGCGGATGCCCGCGGTGCAGAAGGCCGTGCGCGACTTCTTCGGCCGCGAGCCCCACAAGGGGGTCAACCCGGACGAGGTGGTGGCGGTGGGGGCGGCGATCCAGGGGGCCGCGCTCACCGGCCAGATCGACGACGTGCTGCTGCTCGACGTGACCCCCCTGTCCATCGGCGTCGAGACCGGCGGCGGCGTGTTCACCCGGATCATCGCCCGGAACACGACCATCCCGACGGAGGCCCGCGAGGTCTTCACCACCAGCCTGGACAACCAGTCCTTCGTGCCGATCCACGTGCTCCAGGGCGAGCGCGACATGGCCGCCGACAACCAGAGCCTGGCCCGCTTCGAGCTGACCGGCATCCCCCCGGCTCCCCGCGGTGTCCCCAAGATCCAGGTCACCTTCAAGATCGACCCCAACGGGCTCCTCCAGGTCGAGGCCAAGGACCTGGCCACCAACCGCAGTCAGACGGTCAAGGTGACCCCCACCAGCGGCCTCGACCAGGAGTCGATCCAGCGCCTGGTGACCGAGGCCGAGCGCTTCCGCGAGACCGACGGCCTCCGCAAGGAGCTGGCCGAGCTACGCAACCAGGCCGAGACCCTGCTCTACACCACCGAGCAGGCCCTCGAAGGCTACGCCGACCTGGTCGACGCCGACATCCTCACCGCCGTGAAGAAGGACGCCGACCGGCTCCGGAAGCTGGTGGAGGGCGGCGCCGACATCAACAGCATCCGCGAGGCCTACTCCACCCTGGAGAGCGCCGCCTACCGCATCGCCGAGAGCATGTACGGGGCCGAGGGCTGAGCCCGGCGAAAATCGGCGGCGCGTGCGGCCCCTGGTGCTATGGCCAGGGGCCATGATCTCCCCCCTCTTTGACCCCGCTCGCTGGCGCGAAGTCCCAGGTTTTTCCTTCTCGGATATCACCTACCACCGGGCCATCGAAGGCGGCGTCGTCCGCGTGGCCTTCCATCGCCCCGAGGTCCGCAACGCCTTCCGCCCCCGCACCGTCGACGAGCTGTTCCTCGCCCTCGACCACGCCCGCCAGACCTCCGACGTCGGCTGCGTGCTCCTCACCGGCAACGGCCCCTCCCCCAAGGACGGAGGCTGGGCCTTCTGCTCCGGCGGCGACCAGCGCATCCGCGGCAAGGACGGCTACAAGTACGAGGGCGAGCAGGGCGTCGACCCGGCACGCCTGGGGAGGCTCCATATCCTCGAGGTGCAGCGCCTCATCCGCTTCATGCCCAAGGTGGTGATCGCGGTGGTGCCCGGGTGGGCCGTGGGCGGCGGCCACAGCCTCCACGTGGTCTGCGACCTGACCCTCGCCTCCCGCGAGCATGCGATCTTCAAGCAGACCGACCCGGACGTGGCCAGCTTCGACAGCGGCTACGGCTCGGCGCTGCTGGCCCGGCAGGTGGGCCAGAAGAAGGCCCGGGAGATCTTCTTCCTCGGCAAGAATTACAGCGCCGAGGAGGGCGAGCGCATGGGCATGGTCAACGCCGCCGTCCCCCATGATGACCTGGAGAAGGTCGCCCTCGAATGGGGCCTCACCATCTGCAACAAGAGCCCCACCGCGATGCGCATGCTCAAGTTCGGCTTCAACATGATCGACGACGGCATGGTGGGCCAGCAGCTCTTCGCGGGGGAGGCGACCCGCCTCGCCTACGGCACCGAGGAAGCCCAGGAAGGGCGCGACGCCTTCCTCGAGAAGCGGCCCCAGGATTACACCAAATTCCCCTGGCATTACTGAGCCCCGGATGACCTCCCCTCCTTCTCGCACCGTCGTCGTGGCCGGCGGCACCGGGCTCGTGGGCAAGGCCGCGCTCCAGCTCCTCGCCGGGCGCCCCGAGCTCCGCACCATCGCCCTGGTCCGCCGCACCGGAGCAGGCCTGCCCCCGCCCATCGAGGAGCGTCTCTTCGATTACGAACAGCCCTCCAGCTACGACGCCCTGGGGGGCGACATCCCCTGCGATGTCCTGCTCTGCTGCCTCGGGACCACCCGGCGCAAGGCCGGCTCCGACGAGGCCTTTCGCCGCGTGGACCGCGACTACCCGCTCCGGCTCCTGGAGCGGCTCCGGGGCCTCCCCCATCGCCCGGTCTTCGGGCTCGTTTCCTCGGTGGGTGCAGATAACCCCAGAGGGCTTTACCTGACCACCAAGGCCGAGGTGGAGCGAGCGATCCAGGCGAGCGGCCTGCCGTACGCCATCGTGCGCCCCTCGCTGCTGGTGGGCGAGCGCGAGGAGTCACGCCCGGCGGAGCGCCTCGGGATCGCCCTCGGGGTGCCGATCTTCCGGGCGCTGCAGGCGGTGAGCGGGAGCGCGACGCTCGATCGTTACGCGCCGATCGAGGGGCAGCAGGTCGCCGCGGCGCTGCTGCGGGCGGCCCTGGGGCCGGCGCCGGCCTCGGTGCTGGAGGGCAGCGCGCTGCGGGGTTGATCCAGGAGGGCCGCCGGACCATGCCGCCCTCATGCCATTCGACCCAGACGCAGCGGCCCAGGAAGGCACCGGGGTCTTCGGGCTCCCCACCGGCGAGGACGAGTCCACGACGGTGATCCTGCCGGTGCCCTTCGACGCGACCACCTCGTACCGCCAGGGCGCCGCCGAGGGGCCCGCGCTGATCTACGAGGCCAGCAAGCAGCTCGACCTCTTTGACCGGGAGACCGGGCGCCCCTACCGCCGCGGGATCTTCTACCGGGAGCCGGCCCCCGAGCTCCTGGCCTGGAACGCCGAGGCCCGCGCCGCCGCGGCGCCCATCATCGCCGTCGGCGGCGATCTCTCCGCGGACCCCTCCTTGCCGGGGCTGCTGCGGCGGGTGAACGAGGTCTCCGACCTGGTCAACGAGCACGTCTACGCGTCCACCCGCGAGCTCCTCGATCAGGGCAAGCTCGTGGCGGTCCTCGGCGGCGACCACTCGGTCCCCTTCGGGGCGATCCGGGCCTTCGCCGAGCGCTACCCGGGTCTAGGGATCCTCCATATCGATGCCCATGCGGACCTGCGCGACGCCTTCGAGGGGTTCACCCACTCGCATGCGTCGATCATGCACAACGTGATGACGCGCATCGGGGGGGTGAGCCGGCTGGTGCAGGTGGGGATCCGGGATTTCGGGGAGCGAGAGCTGGATTTCATCGAGGCGTCGGGGGGACGGATCCGCACCCACTTCGACGTCGACCTGTTCCAGGCGCGCTTCGAGGGGGCCACCTGGAAGCAGCTCGCGGCGCGCATCGTCGAGGATCTGCCCCAGCAGGTGTACGTCTCCTTCGACATCGACGGGCTGGACCCGGCCTTCTGCCCGGGGACGGGGACGCCGGTGCCGGGGGGGCTCCACTTCCACGAGGCGAGCTACCTGCTGGGGCTGGTGGCGCGCTCGGGGCGCAAGATTGTGGGCTTCGATCTGAACGAGGTGGCCCCGGGGCCCGACGCGAACGAGTGGAACGGCGTGGTCGGCGCCCGCATGCTCTACAAGATGATCGGCTGGGCCCTGACCACCTTCTGATCCTCGTCGAAGCGCAGCGCCCCCAGCTTGTCCGGGGCGAGCGTCGTCCAGATCCGGTCGACCAGCCCCTGCGCGTCGCAGGCGAGCTGGAAGAGCGCCCTGGGGGCCTGCTCCGGCCCACGCATCTCGAAGCGGAGCAGCACCGCCGGGGCCCCGTTGATCCACGCAAAGCGCAGGCCGCTCGTCGCTCGCCCCCGGAGGATCTTCCGGTGAAACAGGCCGACCAGGGCACGCCCCACGATGGGCTTCCGGGCCGCGTGGAAGGCCCCTCCGCCGTCGTTCAGGGCCACCACCTCGTCGCTCAGCAGCGACGCCACCGCGGCCCCGTCGTCCGCCGCGAGGGCCGCCAGCAGCCGCTGGAGCGCGACCTCGGTCAGCCTGCGTTGCTCCGCACCGGGAAGGGAGCGCCGACGCTCGTACCCATCCAGGCGCCTCCGGGCCCGGTGGTGGATCATCTTCACGTTGCCCTCCTGCAGCGCGAGCGCCGCCGCGACCTCGTTCACCGACCAGTCCATCACATCCCGGAGCACCAGCACCGCCCGGGCGGTCGGCCCCAGCGCCTCCAGCGCCAGCAGGAAAGCCGTGGTCGCGCTCTCCATCGCCGAGTAGCGCGCCTCGCCGCTGGGGGCCTCGGGCAGCGACCCCGGCGCGAGCTCCAGGGCCTCCGGGAGCCAGGGGCCGAGGTAACGGACCCGCCTGCGGGAGCGCAGCCGGTCGCGGCAAAGATGGACCAGCACCCGGGCCAGCCAGGGCTCCCAGGGGAGCGTCGTGTCCGCCGGGGGTCGCTCCAGCGCCCGGAGAAAGGCCTCCTGCACCGCCTCCTCGGCGTCCGCCACGCTGCCGGTCAGCCGGTACGCGAGCCCCAGGAGCCTCGTTTGCGCCTTCTCGTAGGCGCTCGCCAGGGAAGGTTCAGCCGGCATCTCGACGCCCCATGGTACCCCACCGGATCGCCTGCCGCGCCGCCTCGATCCCGCTGGCCGCAGAGGCATCCGCCAGCGCGCCCTCGGCCCCCACCCAGTCCCCGGCGATCCACACCCCGGGCCGCCCGCTCTCGACCGGTGGTCGCCCCCGGTACCCCCCCATCGAGGCCGTCACCAGCGCGTGGTGCACCACGATCCTGGGGAGGAATTGCTCGTGCACCAGCGCCTCTCGCCACCCGGGGATCGCCGCGCTCAGCAGCGCCTCCAGCGGCCCCCTGCCCTCCTCCGCCTCGCCCCCCCGGTCGTACCGCAGCGCATGCACCAGCGCCCCTCCCTCCGGCCCCAGCCGCGCGCTGCGCCCGTGATCGTTGAGGTACAAACCATCCTCCC
>JALOQB010000411.1 GCA_025453595.1 Polyangiaceae bacterium | reverse complement strand
TGCATTTCCTCCAGAGTCTAGCGATGGCGGGGCGGATGAACCTGCATGTCGACGTGCTCCGGGGGGAGAACGATCACCACCGGGTGGAGGCGTCGTTCAAGGCGCTGGCGCTGGCGCTGCGGCAGGCGTTCACGGTGGAGGGGGGTGGGGTTCCCAGCACCAAGGGGGTGCTGGCGTGAGCCGCGTCGCAGCGCGTCAAGGCGAGGGGATCGTGCTATAGCTGCGCCCCTGCCATGCATGTGAATCTTGTCCCGACGGGCACCTCGAACCTGGCCTCGATGCTGGCGGCGCTGGAGCGAGCGGGGGGTCGACCGGAGATGGTGCAGGGGGCGAAGCAGATCGAGGAGGCAGAGCGGCTGGTGGTGCCCGGGGTCGGGGCGTTCGCGGCGGCTCGCGCGAACCTGGAGGCGAGCGGGCTCTGGGGACCGCTGCGCGAGCGCATCCGGGCGGGGAAGCCGACCTTCGTGGTGTGCCTGGGGTTGCAGCTGCTGTGCGAGAGCAGCGAGGAGTCTCCGGGGGTCGAGGGGCTCGGGGTGGTCGAGGGGCAGGTGAGGCGTTTCCCGGGGGGGGTTCGGGTGCCGCAGCTGGGCTGGAACCTGATCGAGGCGACGCCCGGGTGCCGGTGGCTGGAGAGCGGCCACGCTTATTTTGCCAACAGCTACCACCTGCCGGGGGCCCCTGCGGGCTGGCAGGCGGCGATGGCGACGCACGGGGTCCCCTTCGTGGCGGCGATGGAGCGCGGGGCGGTGCTGGCGTGCCAGTTTCACCCCGAGCTTTCGGGGGCCTGGGGGCTCGCGTTGATCGAGCGGTGGTTGCACCAGCGAGCGAGGAGCACGGGGCCCACGGCGCGCATCATCCCGTGCCTGGACGTGCGGGATGGCCGTGTGGTGAAGGGGGTCAAGTTCGCGGGCCTCCGCGACGCGGGCGACCCGGCGGAGCGCGCCGCGCTCTACGAGGAGCAAGGGGCCGACGAGATCGTGATCCTGGATGTCTCGGCCACGACGGAGGGCCGGAAGACCCAGGTCGACACGGTGAAGGCGGTGCGAGCGCGGCTGGGCATCCCGCTGACCGTGGGCGGAGGGGTCCGCGAGCCGGACGATGCCCGGAGGTTGCTCGATGCAGGGGCCGACAAGGTCGCCATCAACACCGCCGCGGTCGAGGACCCGGCGCGCCTCGACCGTCTTGCCGAGCGCTTCGGCCGCCAGTGCGTGGTCCTCGCCATCGACGCGGCCCGCAGGCCAGAAGGGGGCTGGGAGGTCGTCACCCATGCCGGGAAGAACCGCACCGGCCTCGACGCGGTGGCCTGGTCCCGGGAGGCGGTCGCCCGCGGCGCCGGCGAGGTGCTGCTCACCAGCTTCGATCAGGATGGCACCCGCCAGGGCTACGATCTCCCCCTGCTGTCGGCGGTCTCGTCCTCGGTCTCGGTACCGGTCATCGCCTCCGGCGGCGCGGCCACCGTGCAGCACCTGAAGGAGGCCCTCGATGCCGGCGCCGACGCGGTGCTGGCGGCCTCCATCTTTCACGACGGCGAGCACTCCGTCGTCGATCTCAAAGCGGCGCTGGAGCGCCTTGGCGCGAGGGTTCGCAGGTGATCATCCCATCCATTGATTTGCAGAACGGTCGGGCGGTCCAGCTCGAGGGCGGCAAGGAGTTCAAGATCGACGGCGGCGACCCGATGCCCTGGCTGCGGCGCTTCCGCGTCGCCGGCGAGGTGGCGGTGATCGACCTCGACGCCGCCATGGGCAAGGGGTCCAACGCCCCGGTGATCGAGGCCCTCCTGCGGGAGGGCCGGTGCCGCGTCGGCGGCGGCATCCGGGACGTCGAGACCGCCCGCTCCTGGCTCGATCGGGGCGCCGAGCGCGTCATCCTCGGCACCGCCGCGCGCCCCGAGATCCTCGGGCAGCTCCCCCGCGAGCGGGTCATCGCTGCCCTCGACGCGGCCCAGGGCGAGGTCATGGTGCATGGCTGGCAGACCCGCACCGGCCAGCGCCTCGACGAGCGGGTGCGTGAGCTCGCCCCCCATGTCGGCGGGTTCCTGATCACGTTCATCGAGCGCGAGGGCCGCATGGTCGGCATCGATCAGGAGCGCATCGCCGAGCTGGTGCGCCTCGCCGGCGACGTCCGCATCACCTTCGCCGGCGGCGTTGCCTGCGCCGACGACGTGGCCGCCATCGACCGCCTGGGCGGCGACGCCCAGGTCGGCATGGCCCTCTACTCGGGCCGTATGGAACTTGGCGACGCCATCGCCGCCCCCCTTCGCTCCGATCGGCCGGACGGCCTGATCCCCACCGTCGTCACCGACCTCCACGGGCGCAGCCTCGGCCTCGTGTACTCCAGCCGCGAGAGCGTCGCCGAGGCGGCCCGGACAGGGCGCGGCGTCTACCACTCGCGCTCCCGCGGGGGCCTGTGGCGCAAGGGCGAGTCCTCCGGGGACTGGCAGGAGCTGTTTCAGATCCGCGTCGACTGCGACCGGGACGCTCTCGAGTTTGTCGTCCGGCAGCACGGGGCGGGCTTCTGCCACACTGGCACGGCGGGCTGCTTCGGGGCGCTCCCCGGGCTGCCCTCGCTGGCCGCCACGGTGGCGCGCCGCAAGGAGCAGGCCCCCGCTGGCTCCTACACCCGGCGCCTCTTCGACGAGCCCGGCCTGCTCGATAAAAAGCTGGTGGAGGAGGCCCGCGAACTGGCCGCCGCCACCACCGCCGACGAGGGCACCTGGGAGGCCGCAGACCTCCTGTATTTTGCCCTCGTCAAGATGACCTCCCTCGGCGTCTCCCTCGACCAGGTCGAGGAGGAGCTACGCCGCCGCTCCCTCAAGCTCGACCGCCGCCCTGGCGACGCAAAACCCGAGGACCCATCATGACGTTCCAGCTTGCTCGTCGCGCCCCTGCCGAGGTCCAGACCACCCGACGCGTCGCGGTGGATGACGAAACCCTGCGTGGCGCCCAGCGCATCCTTGATGACGTCCAGCGGCGCGGCCTCGACGCCCTCCTTGACCACGCCGAGCGCCTCGGCGACTGGCAGCGTGGCCAGCCTCACCTCCTGGATCCCACGGATCTGCGGCGCGCTTACGAGGGCTGCTCCGCCGAGGTGCAAGGGGTCCTCCGGCGCACCGCCGAGCGCATCTGCTCCTTCGCCTCCGCCCAGCGCGCCGCGCTGCTCCCCGCCGCGGTGCCGGTGCCCGGGGGGGAAGCCGGGCACCAGCTCCTCCCGGTGGAGCGCGCGGGCTGCTACGCCCCAGGCGGCCGCTTCCCGCTGCCCTCGTCCGTGCTGATGACCGCCGCGGTCGCCCGCGTCGCCGGGGTCTCCGGCGTGGTGGTCGCCTCCCCGCGCCCCGCGCCGGTCACCCTCGCCGCCGCCCACGTGGCCGGCGCCGACGCCCTCCTCGCCGTGGGAGGTGCCCAGGCCATCGCCGCCCTGGCCTATGGAATTTCCGGACTCGACCCGGTCGACGTGATCGTGGGCCCCGGCAACCGGTGGGTCACCGCGGCCAAGCAGCTCGTCTCCGGGCTGGTGGGGATCGACATGCTCGCGGGCCCCTCCGAGCTGCTGGTGCTCGCGGACGAGAGCGCGGACCCCGCGGTGGTCGCCGCCGATCTGCTGGCCCAGGCCGAGCACGACACCGACGCCTTGCCGATCCTGGTCACCACCCACGAGCCCCTGATCGCCGCCGTCGAGGGCGAGATCGAGGCGCAGCTCGCCTCCCTGCCCACCGCGCCCACGGCTCAAGAGGCGCTACGCCGTGGCTTCGCCGTGCTCGTGGGGTCCCTCGACGAGGCGCTCCCGCTGGTCGACCGTCTGGCCCCGGAGCACCTGGAACTCGAGCTCGCCAACGCCGCCGAGGTCGCCCCCCGGATCCGCAACGCGGGCGCGATCTTCGTGGGGTCTCACGCGGCCGAGGTCCTCGGTGACTACGGCGCCGGCCCCAACCATGTGCTGCCCACCGGGACCACGGCCCGCTACACCGGCGGCCTCTCGGTGCTCACGTTTCTCCGCATGCGCACCTGGCTCCGTATCGACCAGCCCGAGCAGGCACGCCAGGTCGTCGAGGACGCGGTGGCCCTCGCTCGCCTCGAAGGGCTGGAGGGGCACGCGCGCTCGGCGGCAAGGCGTCTGCGCTGACTCAGGGGCGCTCCTTCGACAGGACCTCCAGCAGCCGGTAGCGCCGGGAGGGGGCGTCTGCAGCGGGCTTGGAGGTGGGTGTTTCACTGACCCGGATCCGGTAGCGGAACCCGGCCTCGTGGGTGAACCCCTCGATCGAGCTGTAAAAAAGCTGCCACTCCCCGCCCTCGTTCTCCTTGATTTTCATGCATTTGCGGGGCCCTTCCCCCTCGCAATCGACCCGCTCCTCGTGGACCCACAGGACCTTCCCCTCGGCGGTCGGGGCCTGGGGCTGGGAGGAGCCGACGGGGCGCGCGCTGGCGCTGGGGGGAGGGGGCGCCGGCGCCGCGGAAGGTATGGAGACTCCATTCGTAGAAGAAGCAGGGGAGCTGCACCCGACGATCAGCGCCAGCGCGAGGGAGGAGAGGGGCCTCATGATCCTCATCATGGCACGAGGGCAGGGGTGGCGTTCCGGGGAATCTGCTGGGACAATCGAGCGATGCGCTCCTGGCTCCGTGCGTCCCTGGTTCTTGGTTGCTGGCTCGTTGGATGTCAAAACAGTTCCTCCACCGCGCCACGCGTTCAGGGGCCGCCGCGGGGGGCCGACGGCCCCGCCGAGACGTACCACCCCACGTCGCTGCGGCAGGCGAGCAGCGCGCTGATCTACCTCGCCGGGAACGCGCTGCAGCAGCTTGTCTCCTTCGAGGTGGTCGACGGGATGGCGGTCCTGGACGGCGACATCCTGCTGGGCCCTGCGACCTTCGTGCCCTTTCGCTTCGGTGTCCCGCGGTTCTCCTCCGGCAGCGACACCAAGAGCGCGGTCGCTCGCTCCAGCCGCTCCGACCTCTGGCCAGGGAGCGTGATCCCCTACGAGATCGAGCCCTCGGTCTCCCCGGAGAAGGTCGCCTGGATCCAGTGGGCCGTGCAGCACGTCAACCAGACCCCCTTGCGCATGAGGCCCGCCACCGGCACCGATCAGGATCGCGTCTTCTTCCGTGACAGCGGCGAGTCCAGCGGCTGTTACTCGTACCTCGGTCGCATCGGAGGGCCCCAGGAGATCCAGGTCGGCGGCTGCGGCGTCCGCGGCAGCGTGGTCCACGAGATCCTCCACGCTGCCGGCTTTTATCACGAGCAATCCCGCGGCGATCGCGACGACTTCATCCAGATTTTCTGGGATGAAATCGACCCTGACCATCGCTCCAACTTCGAGATCCGCGGGGCTCGTGGCCAGGACATCGGCGCCTACGACTACAGCAGCATCATGCACTACAGCTCCCGCGCCTTCAGCCGCACCGGGCGCCCCACCATCGTGCCCAGGCAGGCGGGTGCTCCCATCGGCCAGCGCGAGGGGCTCTCCCAGCTCGACCGCGCGGCCATCCAGCAGCTCTACGGCCAGGGCGCCACGCTCCCCCCGCCGGGCCCTGCCCCGGGCCCTGCTCCAGGCCCCGCCCCGGGCCCTGCACCGGGCGGTGGGCTACCGTTCCCCTGGCCTTCCTTGCCCTTCCCCTGGCCCGTGCCCGGCCCCCGCCCCTGCTCCGACCGCTGGCCCCGCGCCGCTGGCCGGCAATTACAGCAGCTCCCGGGGGCCCATGGCCTGCACCGAGAGCGGCACCATGGTCGCCTGCAGCTTCACCGATGCAGGCGTGGGGGGTCGCCTCGACTGCCTCAAGGAGCAGGATGGCCTGCGCCTCTCCTGCTCCTGGATGACCTTCTTCCCGCGGCCCGGCGCAGGGCGCGCCTTCTTCTCCCGCCCCTCGCTCCAGTCCCGCGAGCTCCAGGGCAGCTGGGGCAACTACCAGAGCAACAACGACGGCGGTCGCTGGGACGCCTCCGGCCGCTTAGCCCACCCTCACTCACGGATCGAGGGTGCCGTCTCCGCCACAGGCCGTGAGCTTGTCGGCGCAGCCCTTGTACGCAAGCGCCTTGGCAATAGCGCTGCCGGCAAGCGGCGTGCAGATCGGGATCACACTGTCAGGGTTGCTATCCGGGTTGTTCGGGTCCCGGCAAACGCTGCCACAGGCCACCGATTTGTTGCAGCCCTCATCCTCCACGCAGTCGGTGAGGATCTGCTTGCAATCCTTGTCACCACCGGTGACCGCGCACATCGCCTTGGCGCACGCGCTTGCGTCAGGGTCGCTGCAGCTCGAGATCGAGAGCAGCTCCTCGTAGGTCTTGCCGCAATAAAGCGTCTCGGAGGGGCCACCGGCCTCACCACCTTGCCCGCCTCCGCCTTCCCCAGCAGCCCCGGCCTCGCCCGCGGCCCCAGCTTCGCCTGCCGCCCCTGCCTGTCCGGAGGTTCCAGACCCTGCCTCACCGGCGGCCCCGGCAGCAGCTCCAGCGGCGCCCGCCTGTCCGGAGGTCCCGGATCCAGCCCCACCGGCGGCCCCAGCTTCTCCGCCGGAACCTGCCTGCCCCGAGTCGCCGCCCTGTCCGGAAGTTCCGGATACACCTGCAACCCCTGCCATTCCAGCCTCCCCGGCAGCCCCCGCTCCCGCGGCCCCACCGCTTCCGCTCACCCCGGTGCCGCCGCTCCCGGCGGCTCCTGGGCTGTCCTCCGCATCTTCTCCACAAGCAACAATGCCAAGCACGATGCAAACAACGGAGCCGAGGAAGAAGTTCTTGTTGATTTTCATGGGTTCATTGTATGGAATTGTGCGCAGGTGTTAAGCTCATTCCGATACTCAAGGTCGGTTCGGGTTGTCTGCACCATTCGATAACAAATCAGCGCTCTGCCCCCAGCAGCATCGCCGTGTCGAGGGCCCCTCGCCAGGCGTCCGGCTCCGGTGGCTCCCGCCGCCAGAACCCGCCCGCCTCGTGGAGCACCGCGAGCCCCCGCGCCGAGAACCCCAGGGCCACCAGCGCCGGTTGCATCGTCGCCACCCGGTGCTCGCAGCGCCACCCGCTGCCCCCCGGGTCGCGCCGCAGGATCTCCCGCGGGGTGAGCGCCCACAGATCCCCCGCCGGATCTCGCGCCAGCACAACAGGCACCAGGGTCGTGTCCAGGCGCTCCGGTTCGTTGCCTCCCTCCAGCCTCCGCGCCCACCCGGCGCCGGCGATCCAGGTCTCCCCCGGGGCCACCAGCGCCGTGCTGCAAGCCTCCTCCTGGGCCCAGCGCTCGACCCGCTCCGGGCGACCAACCTCCGGGATACGCCACCCCCAGAGGACCCCCGGTGTCGCCTCGATCAGCCGCAGCGCTTGCCCCTCCTGACCAGCCCCCACCACCGTGCCATCGAGCGGTACCTCGCCGGCCATCTGCCACCGGGAATCATGGAAGTTCCATACATTGGAAAGACCGGGGCGGGGCCCCCCCGCGAGGATCCTCAGCGGATCTTCCTGGAGCACCGCCTGCACCTCGATGGCGCCCGGCTCCAGGGGGAGGGGCAGGGGGTTGAAGGTTCCGCCGCGCAGGTGCAGCAGGTGCCGCGCGCCCCCCAGCAGGTACCCGCCGCCTGGCCCTCGACGGAGCCATCGCGAGGTCGCCACCAGCTCGTGAAGCGCACGTGGGACCGCGACCTCGATGGGTTGCCCGTCGATGAAGTAGAACAACCGTTCGCCGAAGCGTACGAGCACCTTGCCGTCCGGCTGGAAGAGCACACCACCCGGCATGCAAGGGCCATGATCGGAGGGGTAGCCGCGCCTGTTCCGGGTCGGCCTGGGCGCCTCCTCGCGCCATACGCCGGCAGGCATCACCGGGGGCAGCGGGACCGTCGCGTCGAGGGCGACTGCGCCCTGGGTTGACCACCGCTCGCACAGCTCATCGAGCAGCGGCATCAGCTCTCGCGAGAGCTCCTCGACGCTCTCGTACCTTGGTAGCCCCTGGAACATCGAGTGCGCAAGCCGAAGGCGCGCGAGCGGCTCGTAATCCCTGGCACCATGGAGGTTCCATAGATCCGGTGGAAGCCGGTGGGAGGCTCCGCGCTGCAGGGCCTGATCGATCCGGGCGAGCAGCGCGGGGTGGCGCAGGAAGGCCACGTGGGGGCGCCGGCGGGAGGTGAGGAGAGGCCGGCGCTGGCCCGCATGCCAGTCGCCGTCCTGGGCGCCACGACACCAGTCTTCGCCGGCCAGGATGCTCCAGATCACGGCGCTCAGCGCGTGGACGTCGGTCCAGGGGCCCACCAGCGGGTTACGCTCGTTCGGACGCAGCGCCGAGAGCATCTGCTCGGGCCCACCGTAGGCCGGCGTCATGGCCGCGATGGTGCCCCCCGCGAGGCCTTCCACGCGGGCGATGCCGCAGTCCGCCAGCTTGGGGGTCTCGTGTTCGCGGGGGCCGTGGACCAGGATGTTCTCGGGCTTGAGATCCCGGTGCAGGATCCCCTCGTCATGCAGGGCCTGAACCCCGGCGAGCAACCCCGCGATCAACGCGCGAGCGCGGGGGGGATCCACCCCCGCTTCGGCCTTGCGGACCCGCTCGGTGAGCGTATCCCCCTCGGCCCCGCCGTCGATCCGCTCGAGCGCGAGCCAGGGGAGCCGGCGCTGGCGCCCCCCGACGCGGAGTTCCAGCGAGCCATGGCCAAAGAGACGGAGCACGAAGGGGCAAGGGGGGGCCCGGCGCGCGATCCGCCCCAGGGCCACCGCCTCCCGCTGGAAGATCGAGAGCGGGTCCAGCCCCAGCGCCCCCAGCCGCTGCTCGGTGGAGGGTTTGGTCAGCTTGATCGCCAGCGACCCGGGGGCCTCTGCTGCCAGCACGCCAGCCTCGTCAGGCCCCTCGCGCGACGCAAGAAACACCGCGGACATGCCCCCGCCCCCCAGGTAACGGATCAGACGCACCCCGGTGAGCTGGCCGCTTGTCGCATCCCTCAGCAGCGGCTGCTCCCGGGCCAGATCCAGCAGCTCCTCGTCGGTCTCCGGGATCTGCATCGGGGGCGTGTTCAACCCGCGACGCCGCGCTTGCGCTGCCCGGGGGGAGGCTCCAGGATCGCCTCCAGCTCCTCGATGTCCCCGGCCTGAGAGGCCCCGACCGAGGGCGCTCGCACCGGCATCGGCGCCACCCGCAGGCGCTCGAAGCGGTAGACCAGACCTCCCTGATCCGTCAGCTCCTGCTGCACCTTCTCCTGGATCGCCAGCTCGGTCAGCAGCGCGTCCGCCTGTGCCTCTGGCACCCGCAGCAGCTGCGCTGCCTCCTTCACCGTCAGCGCCCCACCCCGCGCGCTCGCCCCCACCCGCAGCGTCGACACCTGCGCCTCT
>JALOQB010000105.1 GCA_025453595.1 Polyangiaceae bacterium | reverse complement strand
GCTGCCAGGCTGGGCTCAGGTTTGAGCGAGGCGAGCAGCTGTCACGGCCCTGTGGCCTCGGGGTCGCAGGTGGGATCTGTCGGGTCACAGTAGAGGTTAGGCATCAAGCGCCCGCTCCACTTCGCGCGCAGCGGGGCGTTGTTGTTGTTATTGGAGAGATCGGGGTCCCAGAAGCTGAGGCCGAACCGCTCGCGGTGGAACCAGGGCCCTGTGTGCCCGCCCCAGAAGCCCTCGGCGCCGAGCGTGCTGCACAGCGCCCGAGACCACTTGATGGCCCAGGGGATGTTCGACTTGGGCGCGCTGAAGATGCCCTCAGCGCCGGGCTCCGCGCTGCAGCCTGGGTGGCCAGCGGGGAGGTAAGGCGCTTGGTCCTCGAGGGACGGGATGAAGGTCGCGCCGCAGTGCGCGTTTGAGGAGCCCTGGCAGGGGCCGAAGGCCGAGCCGTTGGTGCCCGGGTACTTGTCATCCCACTTCGTGGTGAACTTGCGCTCGTCACCCCACAGCGCGCGGGCGAACATGCAGTGGTCCTTCTTGACCTGGCGCTCAGGGCTCGTGTAGCCGACGAGCGCGCGGACATGATTGATGGCGAGCCGATGCCACTCGTCGACCTCGGCCTTGGTGGGGTTTGCGTTGTCAGCGAAGGGCTTGTTGTCGTAGAAGACCTTCCGAAGACCCCGCACCCTGTCCCCGCTTGGACAGATGGCCTTGGCGAGCTCGGCGCGGCTCATCTTGGACGGGTTGTAGATGGTCCCGTCCCACTCCGCTGCGGCCCAGTCAGCCGGCTTGATCCAGCTGACACCATCCGGATCGTGGGTCTTGTTGCCACCCTCGACGGGTTTGGTGGCAAAGGTGTCCCACTTCGCTTGATTGGGCGTGTACTGCTCCAGGTCCGACCCGGTGCCCGAGCCGCCCGCGTTCGACCCTCCGGCATTGGAGCCCCCACTGTTGGAGCCCCCACTGTTGGAGCCCCCACTGTTGGAGCCCCCGCTGTTGGAGCCCCCGCTGTTGTTGGAGCCCCCAGCGTTGGCCCCACCCGCGTTCGAGCCTCCAGCACTTGAGCCACCGGCATGGGAACCCCCCGTGTTGGCCCCCCCAGCGTTGGAGCCACCGGTGGCGTCCGCGCCCGCGGCACCGGCCCCGCTGCCGCCGCCGGAGGCCATGAGGACCGTGGCGTCGTCGCTGCAACCTGCGCCAAGAGAGGGGAGCGCCATGAGGGCGAGGGCAAGCAGACGGGTCGATCGGGGCATGCTGGAACCTCCTGCTCAGAGAAGTCGTCTCGAGCGTAGCGTTTGGCTCACAACGAGGATCGTTTACCGGAGCAAGATCTCGAGGCCCAGGTTAACCCCGAGAAATACAGGTCCGAAGCGCTCGACCTGCTGCTCATCGACCTGCAGCTGGAGAGGGTGCAAGCTTACCCCTGCAAGCAGCTCTGCCGCCACTCGCAACGTCGGTGTGACACCCAGGCCGAGGGTTCCGACAAGGTGCGGCATGGGCGCCAGCGATCGGTGCGTGCGGCCTGCAAAGCCCCCGGTGGGCACCCCCTCCGCCGAGGTCACCTGGAGCGCCAGGCCAGGCCCGCCGGCCAGGTGTACCAGCCCGTTGCGCCACTGCACTTCGCGTCGCAGATCGAGGCCAAAGATCCAGCTGGAGACCAGGATGCGACCGGCCTCGGTTGGTCGCTCCCCCTGCCCCAGCGGCAAACGAACCGTGGCTCCGATGCTGGTGGCGGCCCAGGGGGCCAACCGGGCGCCGACCATGGCGCTGGCATGCCCCAGCGTGCTGGTGTTGCTGGTCGGGGCCACCAGCGCGCCGATTCCCAGATGCAAGGCGGGCCTCGCAGGCGGAGGTGGGTACGAGGCCAGCGCTCGCAGCGCTGGCGGCGGGGGCACTTCCCCCCGGGGAGGTGTGGGCGCTTGCAGTTCAAGCAGGCTGGCGCGGAGCAACTCGACGGCCTGGATCGCCACCAGCGCATCGGGGATCGGATCCGCTCCCTGCGCCACGATCTCGCGTAGCCCCACCTTGCCTGTCACCCGGTCGGAGACCCACACCTCGACCGTCCCTCGCGCCACCAGCACGCGAAAGCCTGCCACGGCCTGGTGTTGCCGCGCGGCGCGGCTCAGATCCCGTGGGATCACCTCCTCGGCCCCGTGGTCCACCTGCACGACCTCCAGGCCCAGCCGCTCCAGCTGCGAGCGCAGCAGCGGGACGATGGCGGCGTCCGCGTGGTTGGTCACCATCACGATGCGAGGTCGAGGCTCGGCGGACGCTGGCTCCGCGAACGTGAGTACCACCACGAGACCCAGCCACGCCCAGGCTCGCAGCCTCCGTTCAGCGGGCAAGGACCCCCCTCGCCATCGAGGCATGGTCGACGCAGTAGCTCGGCCTGGTCGACCTCCGGGCAGGGCGGGTCTCCCGGGTCGCGAGCGTGAACCCGAAAATCCAGGCGCCAGCAACGGGCGGGGTAGAAATAAACCCTCTTGCACCGGGGCCACGAGGTGAGCGGAAGGGCCTGCGGGGGGCACCAGGGGCTGGACGCTCCGCCAGCAAGGGCCCTGGGCAAGGCCTGGATCAGGGCGTTGACCCCCCTTGCTGCGCCACGTCCCACCAGGACTTCCATACTCCCTTGCGGGATTGCTCCAGAAACGCGCTCGCGGGCAGCGTCATCGAGGTGGTCCGGTGGCCGGGTTGCTGGCGGGGGTGGGCACGCCCCTGATCGAAGTACACGCGCAGCAGGACCCCGTCGCTGGACCAGGGCATGGCCTCCACGTTCTTGAGCCACTGGGCCCACGTCTTTGCCGGCGAGAACAGGTATTGCTCCACGTTCGATACGTAGAACACCCGCAGCGCGAGCTGGCGGCGCCTGAGCTCCGCGGCCAGCCTGGGCAGCGCGCCGGTGCCCGCCAGATCGCCCACCAGCGGCACCACCCGGTTCTCCCGCTGCATCCTCCGTACGCGCTGGTACGCGGCGTCCGAGCCCAGGAAGCTCCGGGCCTGACCCTTGCTGTCGCGCGTCGCCATCAGCTCGCCCAGCGAGGGGTACTTGCGGCTGCTCCCCTCCATTGTGTAGTGAATCTCCATACCCTGCTTGCCAAAGGCCGCGAGGGCCTCCCGCAGGTGCTTGCGGTCCTCGCCAGAGAGGGAGAAGTTCAGGGCCTGGGCGCGCTCGGTGACCTGCTGGAGGGTGGCGGCCTCCAGGGCCCGGTCGTGGGGTTGCTTCTGGACCGCCTCGGTGATGCGTTCGACGGGGGCATCCGGGGGCAGCGAGGGTGCGGGGCGGGAGGTGAGCCGGGCCAGGAAGGCGGCGCGATCCGGGGACTGCTCGAAGAGGACCTTGTAGAGCAGGTGAAGCACGAGGTTGTCGCGCCGGATATCGATGAGGAAGGAGAGCTGCGGGTCGAGCAGCGCCAGGTAGGTGAAGTTCTGCTCGGGGCCGACGCCGATGTAGGCCCCCCCCTGGAGCGGCTCGATGGCGTTGGTCACGTGCAGGAACGAGGTCTCGTTGGAGATGTAGTTGTCGCTGGGGAAGCGACCACCTTCCTCGGAGATCCCACGCATCAGGGTGCCAAGCTCTGCGTCCGTGAGGGCCGCCGCTGGCGAGGGGGGGAGGGCGCTGGCGGCGGAGGTGGCGCTGGCGGCGGGCGTGGCGCTGGCGGAAGGGACCGGCGTGGACGCCAGGGGAGTGGCCTGGGCCGAGGGGGCCGGCGGCGCCGGATCCGCGCGGCAGCCGGCGAGGAGCAGGGAGAGGGAGAGCGTCGCGAGGCGGTGGGTCATGCGGAGGTGCCTTGAGCCGGGCCACGAGACGCGCTTTGCTAGCGAGATGGCGGCGCGTGGTTGGCGGGTGCTGGGGCTTGCGTGGGCGGTGCTGGTGGGGGCGGGGGCCTGCGGCTCCTCCGGGGAGTCGGGGGAGGTCGGGTTCTCCGAGGAGGCCGGCGGGAACGCCGGCAACAGCCAGGGGGGCTCGGGGGCAGGCAAGGGCGGGAAGGCGGGCAAAGGGGGGGCAGGGGAGGCCGGGGAAGCCGGGGCCGCAGGTCAGGACGGAGGCGCCGGCGGAGGCTCAGGAGAGGGCCCGGGCGGCGAGGGGCCCGGGGGCTCGGGGGGGCAGGCGGGTCAGGGGGTCGAGGCCAAGGGGGCACCCTACCCGATCGTGCTGGCGCACGGTTTTTTCGGCTTCGAGGAGTTCGCTGGCGTCAACTTCATTACCTACTTCTACAAGGTCAAGGAGCGCCTCGACGAGGAGGGGGAAGGGGAGGTCTTCACGCCGGCGGTGGACCCCTTCAACAACTCCGAGGTCCGGGCCCAGATGCTGCTGACCCAGGTCGAGGAGGTGCTGAAGCAGACCGGCCGCGCCAGGGTGAACCTGATCGGCCACTCCCAGGGGGGGCTCGACGCGCGCATCGTGGCCCACCTGCGCCCGGACCTGGTCGCCTCCGTCACCACCTTCGCCACGCCCCACCGCGGGACGAAGATCGCCGACGTCGCCCTCGGGCTCATCCAGGACGAGCGCGCCCAGGACCTCCTCGATGGCCTGGTCAAGCTGGCCGGCATCCCCCTCTACGACGCCGCCGGGCAGCAGACCAGCCTCAGCCAGTCGATGATCCAGCTCTCGACCGCGGAGATGGAGAAATTCAATGCAGTCTACGTTGATCAACCCGGCATCGTGTATCAATCCTTGACGGGCCGCAGCAAGAACCACCTGGGGGGGTCGTACTGCCAGTCGCCGGTGGAGCCGGAGTTCGTGAAGAAGACCAAGAGCCGCATCGACGGGCTGGAGCCGCTGCTGACGGTGCCGGGGTTGATCCTGGACGGGCTTGACCTGACGCCGGAGCCCCACGACGGGCTGGTGATGGTGGAGAGCGCGAGGTGGGGGCAGTTCCTGGGGTGCGTGCCGGCGGATCATTTCGACGAGATCGGGCACCTCTTCGGGGACAAGGCGGGGCTGGTGAACGACTGGGATCACCTCGATTTTTATGTGGAACTGGTGAAGCTGCTCCGGCAAAAGGGCCTCTGAAAGGTGGCACGACGATGAGGTTTTTTGCGGCCGCGGCCAAGGGCACGGAGGGGGCGCTGCGGGATGAGCTGAGAGAGCTGGGGCTGCAGAAGATCCAGGCGGACCGGGGCGGGGTGCACTTCGAGGGGCCGCTGGGGGATGGGGTCCGGGCCTGCTACGAGAGCCGCATCGCGGTGCGGGTGCAGACGCCGCTGGCCACCTTCGAGGCCCCGACCGGGGACGCGCTCTACGAGGGGGTCCGCTCGGTGGACTGGTCGCCCTGGTTGACCGAGCGGCACACGCTGGCCATCAGCGCCTCCTGCCGCTCCGGGGCCCTCACCCACACCCAGTTCATCGCCCAGCGAAGCAAGGACGCGATCGTCGATCAGCTCAGGGAAAAGCGCGGGCACCGCCCCTCGGTGGACCTGGATGACCCGGACGTGCGGGTGTTTGTCCACATCGTCCAGGACCGGGCGACGGTGTACCTCGACCTGTCCGGTGCGCCGCTCTACCAGCGAGGGTACCGGGTGGCCGGGGTCGAGGCGCCCCTCAAGGAGACCCTGGCCGCCGCGGTGCTCCGGCTCTCGGGCTGGGATCGACGCTCGCCCCTCGTCGACCCCATGTGCGGCTCCGGCACCTTCCTCCTCGAAGCCGCCCTCTGGGCCGCGCGGGTGCCGGCGGGGGCCCTGCGCGAGCGCTTTGGCTTCGAGCGCTGGGCCTGCCACGGCGACGCGGAGCGGGCGGCGATGGCGAGGCTACGACGTGAAGGTCGCGAGCGCCGGGCCCCGTCCGCGCCTTTCCTGATGGGCTCCGACATCGAGGAGCGCTCCGTCGAGATCGCCCGGGAGAGCGCCGCCATCGCCGGGGTGCGGGCCTCCTGGTTCTGCCGCCCTCTCTCCGAGCTGAAGCCCCTCCGTCAGCCAGGCTGGCTGGTGACCAACCCCCCCTACGGCCACCGCCTGGCGCTCCAGCCGGGCCTGGTCGCCGAGTTCAGCACCGTCGCCCGGGGCCTCGCCGGCTCCACCATCACCCTGCTGGCCGCGGGCGAGGAGTGGGCCCGGGTGTTCCCGTTCCGCCCGGACCGCGAGCAGACCCTCTACAACGGCGACATCCCTTGCCGCCTGACCTGCACCTCCATCCGTGGGGGTCGCTGAACCGACCCACCGGAGACCGTGCCGCAAGAACCAGGGTGACGTGGCTTCTCTCCTGCGGTCTCCTCGGGGGCGATGTTCTCGACATGGTGCAAGACGATCGGGTTGCTTGGTGTGGCAGGCCTGGTGGGGCTCCTGGCTTGCTCCTCGGAAGAAGCCAGCTCCGGGGGAGGACCGGGGCTCGGAGGGCGCGCCGGTTCATCCGGAAGTTCCGGACAGGCAGGCGGTGAAGGGGGCGCCAGTGGCACCGCAGGGACCGGGGGAAAGGCCGGGGATGGTGGGGGGCCGGCGGGCGGCGCAGGCCAGGGGGGGAGCGGGGGAGCGGGTGCGGCCGGAATCGCCGGAAGTTCCGGACAGGGAGGAGGTTCCGGACAGGGCGGGGGGGCCGGACAGGGCGGGGGGGCCGGGCAGGGCGGGGGGGCCGGGCAGGGCGGGGGAGGTGCGCCGGTGGACTGCAGCACGGTGACGCCGGCATCGCTCGGCTACGTGAGGCGAGGGACGCCCACGGTGTTCGAGGAGGTGGCGTACCTGACGCCCGCGGGCTTCTTCTGGAACCCCTTCCCGGTGGGTGGCGCGCTGGGGCGTATTGCGACGAAGAACGACGAATGGATCTCGGTGAAGTTCACGACCCCGGAAGACGCGGCGGCGTGGGCCGCGGCAGCGCCGTCCAAGACGATCTCCTGGGGGGAGAGCCAGGTGGACGGGGAGGCGACGATGGCGAAGGTCTACATCACGCTGAGCGAGTGCATGGGAGACTTCCGTGTGCCGCCGGTGGACGTGGCGGCGCCGGCGAATGACCCCACCTTCAGCCAGGCCTGCAAGAGCTTCCGCAGGACGGGTGCCTCGCCGGTGGGGCCGCGCTCGGACCTCCCGTACCAGATCAGCACGGAGCCCTCGTCGGCGACGGCCTGCCACCTGGCGCCGGGGAAGACCTATTACATCAACTTCGTGCGCTCGGGCGTGGTGAACGACACGATCTTGCCGCCGTCCCCGACCTGCATCAACCCGGACCTGGAGTTCTGCGGGGTGCAGATGCGGGTGGAGTAGCGGCGCTCAGGAGTGGGTCAGCTTCTTGTAGCGAATGCGGTGGGGCTGGTCGGCGTCGGCGCCCAGGCGACGGAGCCGGTCGGCCTCGTAATCCTGGTAATTTCCCTGGAACCACTCGACATGAGAGTCGCCCTCGAAGGCGAGGATGTGGGTGGCGATGCGGTCGAGGAACCAGCGATCGTGGGAGATGACGACGGCGCACCCGGCGAAGTCGAGGAGGGCATCTTCGAGGGCGCGGAGGGTGTCGACGTCGAGGTCGTTGGTGGGCTCGTCGAGGAGCAGGACGTTGCCGCCGCGCTTGAGCGTGCAGGCGAGGTGGACGCGGTTGCGCTCGCCGCCGGAGAGGGTCCCGATCTTCTTCTGCTGGTCGGCCCCCTTGAAGCCAAAGCTGGCGACGTACGCGCGGGAGGCGATGGTGCGCTTGCCGATCTCGATCTGCTCCTTGCCCTCGGAGATCTCCTCCCAGACGCTCTTCTGGGCGCGCAGCGCGTCGCGGGCCTGGTCGACGTAGGCCAGCTTCACCGTGTCGCCCAGGCGCATGGTGCCGGTGTCGGGGGATTCCTGGCCGGTGATCATGCGAAAGAGGGTGGTCTTGCCGGCGCCGTTGGGGCCAATGACGCCGACGATGCCGCCCGGGGGGAGGGAGAAGGAGAAGTTCTCGAACAGCAGCCGGTCGCCGTAGCTCTTGGAGATGCCGGTGGCCTCGAGCACGAGGTCGCCGAGGCGGGGCCCCGGGGGGATGACCAGCTCGGCCTGGAGCGCCTTCTCGCTCCTGGACTGCTCGAGGAGCTCTTCGTACGCCTTGAGGCGAGCCTTGTTCTTGGCCTGGCGGGCCCGGGGCGCCATCTGGACCCACTCGAGCTCGCGCTGGAGCGTGCGCTGCCGTGCGGATTCTTTCTTTTCTTCGAGGGCGAGGCGCTGCTTCTTCTTCTCGAGCCAGGCGGTGTAGTTGCCCTCGAAGGGGTACCCTTCACCGCGGTCGAGCTCGAGGATCCAGCCGGCCACGTTGTCGAGGAAGTAGCGGTCGTGGGTGATGGCGACGACGGTGCCCGGGTACTCCTGGAGGAAGCGCTCGAGCCAGGAGACGGACTCGGCGTCGAGGTGGTTGGTGGGCTCGTCCAGCAGCAGCAGGTCGGGCTTCTCGAGCAGGACGCGGCAGAGGGCGACGCGGCGCTTCTCGCCGCCGGAGAGCCTGGTCACGTCGGCGTCAGGGGGGGGGAGGCGGAGCGCGTCCATGGCGATCTCGAGCTGGCGGTCGAGGTCCCAGCCGTTGGCGGCGTCGATCTCCTCCTGGAGGCGGCCGAATTCTTCCATCAGCCGGTCGCTCTCGGCGCCCTCGGCGGTGGCCATGAGGCCGCTGAGATCCTCGAACCGCTTGATCTTGTCGAGGGTCTCCTTCACCGCCTTCTCGACGTTGCCCTTGACGTCGGTGGACGGATCCAGCTCGGGCTCCTGCGGCAGGTACCCGACCCGGACGTTCTTGCCAGGCGTGGCGTCGCCGAAGAACTCTTTCTCGACGCCGGCCATGATCTTGAGCAACGTCGATTTGCCGCTGCCGTTGGAGCCGATGACGCCGATCTTGGCGCCGGGCAAGAACGAGAGCCAGATCCCCTTGAGGATCTCGCGGTTGGGGGGGACAACCTTGCGCAGATCGCGCATAGTAAATACAAACTCGTTGGCCACGGCGCGAGGGTGAGGCACCGCCCGCCCGGACGCAAGACGCCCGCGCGAGGCTCCTTTGTTGCTGCTGCTTGACCGGGGGGCGAGGCCAGGCGACACCGGTCCTCGATGCGCCTCTACCAGATGCACTACTCCCCCTGGTCCGAGCGGGCTCGCTGGGCTCTGGAGCACCACCACCTGTCGTTCGAGAAGGTCGAGCATGTCCCGGTGCTGGGGGTCCCGCTGCTCCGGGCCGTGGCGAAGCGTCCCTGGGGCAAGATCACCGTCCCCCTGCTGGTGGCCGGCGACCAGTCGGTGCAAGGGTCCCTCGAAATTGCGCGCTGGGCCGAGGAAAAGGGCACCGGAGAGCCGCTCTTTCCTCCCGGTCAGGACGAGGCGATCGAGCGCTGGCACCAGGTCGGAGAGGGGCTGCTGGAGGCAGGGCGTATCCTGGTGACCCGGCGGGTGGCCGGGGATCGGGAGGCGCAGCGCGAGTCGACGCCGGCCTTCGTGCCGGAGGGGCTCCGGGGGGCGGTGGCCGCAGGGGCCGGGGTGGTGACCGGGCTGCTGGCCCAGAAATACGGATTCTCCGGGGTCGACAGCAGCACCGCGCGGGCCCAGGCCCGGGAGGGCTTGCTGGCCCTCCGTGCCGCGCTCCCCTCCGGCGCGCGCCACCTGATCGGCGAGCGCTTCTCCTACGCGGATCTGCTGATGGCCGCCTCGCTCCAGTTCCTGCGCCCCGTGGCCGACCTCTACATGCCCATCGGGCCCGCCACCCGCCGCTGCTGGAGCAACCCCGATCTCGCCGAAGAATTCGCCGATCTGCTCGCCTGGCGTGACCAGATCTTCGCCGAGCACCGCCGCTGAGAGCGGCCTCCAGTCTCACCGAATCAGAGGCCCAGCCGGTAGCGTTCAGCAGGGGCACCCACGCGGTCGATGACCTGATCCAGCACGTCGTCCGCAAGACGCAGCAGCTCCGCCAGCGGGCCGTCGTTCTGGATGATGAAATCCGCCTGCTTCACCTTGTCCGCGAGGGGCATCTGGGCGGCGAGGCGCGCCCTCGCCTCCTCCTCGGTGGCGCCGTCACGCTGGCGCGTCCGGCGTAGCTGCTCGTCCCCGGACGCTGCCACCACGACCAGGGGCCGGAACGCATCCGCGAGGCCATTCTCGATCAGCAGCGCCGCCTCGTAGCACACCAGCGGCTCGCCCTGCTCGGCCAGCCGCGCGATCGCCTCGTGGGTGGCCCCGGCGATCCGGGGGTGCAGGATGGCGTTCAGCGTGGCTCTCCGCTCCCCATCGACGAACACCAGCGCCGCCAGGGCCTTTCGATCCAGCTCGCCGGAGGGCTGCAGCACCCCGCTGCCGAAGGCCTCGACCACCGCGGCCAGGCCCTCGGTCCCGGGTTCCACCACCTGCCTCGCCACCTGATCCGCGTCGATCACCGGAACGCGCCGCGACGCAAAGCGCTTCCCCACCGTGCTCTTCCCGCTTGCGATGCCGCCCGTGAGGCCGAAGACCCGTACCATCCTGCCGAGTAGAGCACATCCTGCCGGGGCGCTGGCGGGCCTCGGTGGCCCCCGCGGTCGCCCCCGGGCTTGCTGCAACCCCCTTGCAACTCGGTTTTTCCCTTGCGAGCCAGGTCCGTCGACGCTATCACTTCATCATTCGTTGAACTGAAGGACGAAGGAGCAACAAGATGAGCGAGCACAAGGTTCACGGTCCGCACGATCACGTTCATGGTCCTGGCTGCGGTCACCAGGGCATCGAGCACGAGGGTCACACGGATTACCTGCACGACGGGCACCTGCACCACGCGCACGAGGGGCATATCGATGAGCATGCGCTGGCGGTGGGCGGCGCGAACCCTGCGGCCTGCACGCCGGGGCATGCGTGCAGCGGTCACGAGGCAACGCACGTGCACGGGCCCGGGTGCGGGCACGAGGCGGTGCCACACGGGGATCACACGGATTACCTGGTGAGCGGGCACCTGCACCACCCGTGCACGGGCCACTGCGACGATCACGGTCCGGTGGCGCTGGTCTGAGCGTTTCAGGCGCGGCGCCTGCCAGGTCGGCGCCTTCGTCGGCCAGACCTCACCAGCCTTGTTCCAGCCGTCGGCGGGCCGACGCGCGTGCCTCCTCGTGCTCGCCCTCGAGCAGTCGCTGCAACGCCCAGCGTGAGGTGTTCGGATGCCTCGCTGCCTGCAGCGCCAGGGGGGCCGGCGGTCGTCGTCGCACGAGCACGTCGATCACCTCGGTGGGCAGCGACGAGTTCCGCAGCGCGGCTTGCACCACCGCCGGGTGATCGTCCAGGCCCAGATCCGAGAGGGCGCGCGGGGGCAGCTCGGGGTGCGTCGCCGCCGCGACCCGCACCGCTGCGTCGCGGTGGTTTGCCAGCCACGCCAGCTGCGAGGGTCGCGTCAGAGGGTGGCGCGCCAGCAAGCGCCACAGCTGCCCCCCGGGGACTTCCTGGAGGGTGAAATCGTCCGTCAGCGGCCCTGGCGACGGGGGCCGCTCACGCTGGAACCCCTCCTTGCCCACCGGAAGGATCCGGTCGAGGATGTCCGCAGATACCTGCGGGTGCCTGGCGACCGCCTCGGCGATCTCGTTCCTTTTGCATCGAAGCTGCGCCAGCACGCGCTCGGTCGAGGACGGATGCAGGGCCACGAGCAGCGTGGAGAAATCGCCCTGGGAGGCCAGTTCCAGCAGCTCTCCCTCGGGCATCGGCGGTGGCGGTTCGACGGGGGGCATGAGGTCGACCGTGGCCCCCGCGCGGCGCAGCGCGGCCAGCAGCCCTGGCGGCGCGTTCGGGTGCTTCGCCGCGAGCTGCCGCACCTGGGGTGAGAGTGACATCAAGCATTCGGCGATCTTCGCCTCGGGCGCGTTCGGGTGGGCCGCCATGAGCAGCATCTGCTCGTCCGCGAAGAGCGACAGGCGCGCGAGCAGATCGGTCGGCATAGGGCGCAGCTTGAGGAGGTCGCCGAAGTGCTCCTGGAGGCCGGTCTTCCCGGGGAAAAGCGACCTGATCTGCGCCTCGCTGAGCGTCTCATCGGAGAGGATTTCCCGGCGCCACTCCTGCCGATGAAACCGCGCAAGGGAGAGCTTCGCAAGCACCTGCGGGAACGCATCGATGGCCGGGTTGATCGCCGCCAGCTGCTTCGCCAGGTGGCCCCCCTCCGCCAGCCAGGCCAGCTCGCTCTCGGGCAAGGGTGGAGGCGACTCGGCGGGCAGAGCCAGCGACGCCGTGGCGCCGGCGCGCCGCAGCCTCGCCAGGTGCTCCTGCGGGGCGCGCGGGTGCTGCAGGGCCAGGCTCCGGACCTTCGGGTCCTGGTCCTCCATGCAATGCTTGAGCAGGTTGGGGGACGCGTTGGGATGCGACGCCAGGGCGACCCACTCCTTGTGGCGATCAAGACGGCGGAACGAGTCGAAAAAATCCGTCGGCGTCGCGGCCTGGTGCAGCAGCGTCGCTGTCCGCTTGTGGATCGAACGCGCCGTGGGGCACAGCAGCCGCAGCTGCTCCTCGGTCAGGGCCAGGGCCGCCCCCAGCATCTCGAAATCTTGCGGTTCAATTTTTTCGAAGAGGGCGGGCTGGTCCAGCAGCAACAGGGTCAGCGCCGGGTTGGCCAGCACGGCGGCCAGGTGGGAAGGCGTCAGCGCCAGCAGCAGGTCGGTCGGGCTGTTCGGGTTGCCGGCCAGCGCCTCGCGAACCCGCGCGATGGCCGGATCGACGGATCGTGATGGCTCGAAGCGTGTGCCCGTCCAGACCGTGCGCGGAGACAGCCGCTCGCACTGCTCGAAGATCTCGCGCAGCCGCCGGGACGATGTCGAAGGATCGCTAGCCTGTGCAAACACCTCGTCCACATGTCGGCTCTAGCACACCGGCCTCGATGTCAGAATGGAGCTGTGCCGGTCAGGATTCAGGGCACCCCTGCTCCCGGGGTGGAGTCAGGGAGGCCGAGTCCTTCCCGGACAAGAGCGGTGAGTTCGTCGGCCAGGCCCTCTCTTCCTTCAGGGTTTCGAAGGTTGCGGTTCACATTGACGAAGCGCACGCCAACCTGACCCGACTCCTCGGGCCTGTGGCCACGTAGTGCCGTGAACGTTCTTGGTTCTACCCCTGTAACCTTCGGGTACAGCAGGTAAGCGTTCTGGCATTCGTAGCGGTGGAGATAGGCGTAGAGCTGGTACAGATCGCCGTTATCCGGGCGAGCGAGTTTGTGGGCCTCGAAGCGCTTCCATTTCGTGTCGATGACGAGCGCCTGGCTTCCTATCTGCACAAGCAGGTCGGGCTTGAGATGGAGCGCCCCGGAGCCTTTCGTATCCCGGAGGAGATCGCGGCGGTCACCCGTTCCCTGGGCTCGTGCCACCGCACCGTCGATACGAGGGATCACCTCGGAGCGGACAAACGCAGCGATGAAGCGCTCGAATACCTGATCCATGTCGAATAGCAGGGAGAAGGTATCGACCTGGCCGCCCTTCACATCGGCGGCCTGCCCTGCGAGGATCATGCACGAGAACTGGTAGACATCTGAAAAGCGCTCGTTTTGCCGGGTGAATATAGGGTCTGATTCGCCCGGGCGATGAGGAAGGTCAGGGACCTCATCGAGCATCGCAAGCACGTCCTGCACCTTGACCGAGACAGCGGAAGGGAGGCTCCTCCCCGCAAGGAGTCGGCAGGCCTGCTTGATGCGCAGGCACACCGGGGTAACCTCGCTCAGGATATCGCGTCTACAATAAAACCGGTGACGCTGGGCAGCGTTCCTTGTCACCTGCTGGCCGACGAGCAGCTTGCCTTGCAGCGCCAGCAGGTTTTCCTCCTCGCTCGTGTACCCGCGGTCCAGCCCCCGCTGGAGCTCGAAGATCGCACGATCCAGAAAGGCGTCGACAAGGCGATCATGGATATTCCCGTTCAGGAGCGAGAGATCCGCGACGCCTCGAGAGCGTACCGCCACGAGACCCCCACGGAGCAGCATTGTGGCCAGGTTGGCGCGGGTGTCACCCAGGGATTTTCGCTCTTCCTCCGTATCTCCCGGTTTGTCGTGGTTGTCCGTCTTGGGCAAGATCTCGAGCTGGAGACCGGGGCTCTGCAGGACTCCGACCCACTGACCCACGATCCCGTGATCGCGTCGCCAGTCGATGATGTGGTTCCTGTGCTTCCGTCGCTCGACGTGGTCCGTCTCGAAGCGCACCAGTTGATCGTACAACCGGCGAGGGAGCACCCGGTAGGCAGGTCTACCGACATTCAAAACGGCGGGATCGTCCGTGTCGCTGCGAACAATGCGCCCACGTTCGATGACGGTCATGCGGAGCATCAGGAAGCCCTGGTTCCAGCCACCTCGCGGAAGAGCTTCCCCAGGGCGTCAGGGGCCCACCCCTCGGGGAGAGAACCGCGGGGACGGAACGCAGGATGGACCCCCCAGTCGAGCTTGTGATCCTCGTAGTCGTCGTGGTCGAAGCCGAGCACCTGCTTCTCCATCAGCTCGCGAACGGTCAGGATCGTCACGTCACCTTCCCTCCGCTTGCTGGGGATGCCTTTCTCGTGCGGGTGCCCCAGCGCGAGCGCAGCCTTACTCCATTGACCGAAGAAGTACTCCTGGAGCAAGGGGATGACCTTGCTCGCAAAGACGTCGCGTAGATCATCGAGTGACTTCACCTTCATGAAGTAGGCATGGCCGATCTGATGCTCGCGGTCGTAAAGGAAGCGCAGACGCTCGTTGAGACCTTCAAAGACGCCCACGATGAGTTCCCGGGTGGGCTCGTCGACCTTGTTCTCGACAAGGACGCGCCGGAGCTCCTCTGCATCGGGCATCATCTCCTCGAAGTCGAAGCGCCGCCTCAAGGCCACGTCCATCAGCGCGATGGATCGGTCGGCGGTGTTCATGGTGCCGATGATGTGCAGGTTGGGAGGTACACCGAACCATTCCTTGGAGACAGGGAGTTGCACGCGCAGTTCGTTGGGTTCCCCGAGTCGTTTGTCCGGTTCGAGCAGCGTGATCAGCTCGCCAAAGACCCTGGCGATGTTGGCTCGATTGATCTCGTCGATGATGAGCACGAAGGCCTGCTGTGGGCTGCGCGCAGCGGTCTCGGCGATGCGCTTGAAGATCCCTGGTTCGATCCGGTATTCAACCTCGCCCTCTTCCGTGACGGCGCGCAGCCCTTCGACGAATTCTTCGTAGGCGAAGGCCTGGTGAAAGGTGCAAAACACGATCTGGCCTCCCTGCTGCAACCGCTCCCACTCGACCTTCTCCTGCTCCTTGATCGTCTTGTTACCCAGCAGTTCGAGCGCTCGACTCCGCACGCAGTGAGTCTTCCCTGTTCCGGGGGGGCCGTAGAAGATGATGTTACGCGGGCTCCTGCAGGTGAAGACGACGGGGCCAGTGCTTGCGACAAGCTCCTTGAATTTCTCCTGCGATAGCTCGCGCAACGTGCGCACCCATCCGGGTTGATCGTCGATATCCCGAGCTGCAACGTCATCCCACCTGATCTTGAGCTGATGCGCGTAGTCGCTCCCGTCAACGAAGTGTTCCCCTGGTCGGTACTGGTACCCTTCGATCACCGTGCCAACCCCGAGTATGGAACTCCGACCGTTGTTGGCGATGACCCGGTCTCCGGCTCGAATTGAGCGAAATTGCAACACCTGGAACGGGCCCTCGGTGGTCTTGTCCTTGCCATATTTGATCTTCGCGCGTGTCTTGAACTCATGTTCAGATAGCCCAGAGATGTCACCGAGGTCGGGCCAACCGATGGCCGCGATGCCGAGCCTTTTCCACTCTGCCCACGCAATCCCGTTGCGACCCGGAGCGATCTTCCAGTAACGGACGTCTGAATTTTTTGTATTCACGACCTGACCTTCGTCCACAGATGCAGGGGCGTCGCGGAGGATGGCGTCGATCCCAATCTTGAACTGCCGGGCTTCTGTACTCTCCACTTCTCGCAACTCGGTTGCTGCTGAAAGCCTGGGAGCCTCCAGCATCGGCAGGCGATGCCAGTGCAGCAAACCTGGACTTTCAATCGCCAGCACGCGCGCAAGGGTCTTGACGGAGTCACCGTCGTGCAGCGCCAGCACGTGGCCTGCGCGGATACCCTCCCGGTGAAGTCTCGACGGCACATTGAAAGACGCGGACAGATCGCTTGCGCGCACTTCGTCCTTCGCGGCAATCTGGTCTTGCTGCCCGGAGGGCGCGATGTCTTTCATTGGGATGAACCAAAAGCGGGCTTCCTTCATCGTTTTTATCTATCATTTGCTGCGAATCATTTGAAGTTACCATTGAACTGTTGCCATCCGCGGGAGACCGATGCGAGCAGGCGTAACCAGATACCAGTCCGGTTGCTGTGCCGGGCCTCCCGTCCGAACCCAACAAAAATGCCGTGGCCGCCGGGCGTTCGCGGGCAGTCGAGTCGATGGCTCTCGTACATGTGAACGCGGTCGCACGGGCTAACGCGTATGGGGATCGGGTAGCCCGGGGCAGGCCCGGCCCCGGATGCTTCTGCCAGGGAGCCCGTAAGGGCTTCTGGCCCCCGTCGATCCAGGCCTGGAGGGTGGCCTGTTCGCTGGCGGAGAAGCAATCGGAGTTGCCGGCGTCCTGGGATGGGTCCCCGGTGCATTTGCCGCCGGGGGGCATGGAGCCATCCTTGATGCGATCGAGGGCGCAGGCGCCCTTGGTCTTGCCGTCGCAGTAGTACGACCCTTTCTGCGTGTCGCCGTGGTTACCGAAGGCGAGCTGACCGCTGCCGCTGCTGCTGCCGCTGTGGCAAGGGGCGCATTTCTGCTCGAGGAGAGGCTGTACGTCGGTGGCGTAAGAGAGGACCGAGGGTTGACCCGCGGCGCCCGCCTCGCCCCCGGCGCCCCCGGCGCCGCCGGCACCGCCAGCGCCGCCGGAGCCGCAGGCGATGGGGACCGAGGCGCAGGGTTCCGCGGGGCCCTCGGCGCCGCGAGCGATCCAGGCCTGGAGGGCGCGGACCTGGGCGAGGGTCATGGTGGCGTTGAGGGGCATGGGGGCGCCCATGACGAAGGTCTCGCGGAGGCGGAGGATCTCTTCTTCAGAGGGGCGGAGGTCGCCGCCGACAGGCTGGGGCGGGAGCTCGCTGGGGTCGCCGCGCCCGGGGCGCTCCCAGAGCTCGGGGGAGATGAGGATCTTGTAGAGGACGTAGCTGTTGCCAGGCTGCCCCGGGTCGATGAGGGGCATGGAGGCGCCAAAGCGGGTGGGCCTGGTCTCGGGGAGGTGGGTGGGGCCGGAGAGGGTCTGGTGGGCGACCTGGGCGAGGGCCGTGCTGCGCATGGCCTCGAAGGAGCTGAGGTCGAGGGCCTGGGCGGGCCCCCCCGGAAGATCCATACCGTGGCAGGAGCCGTAGGCGCAGGACTGCTGGAGGACGGTGCCGCCGCCGAGGACGGTGCAAGGCTGCTTGCTGGTGGAGCCGTCGGTGGCGGTGACGTCGAAGTCGGCGCGGTAGCTGCAGTAGTCAACGCGAGGAGGGGTGAGCTCGGTGACCTTGGGGTTGGAGTCGTTGATGACGGTGAAGGAGAAGGAGAAGCTGGAGGCGAGGGGTGCGCCGTCCCAGGCACGGAAGCCGCCGCCCTCGCGCTCGCCGGGGGCGAAGAGGGTGACGGTGTAGCGGACGTTGGGGGACCAGAAGCGCCCGTTGGCGAGGCGGAACACGGCGACGCGTTCGAGGACGTCGTAGGATGGTTCGAGGAACTCTTCCGAGGCGGGGGAGGAGCCGTCGGGGTTGAGGGTCCCGCCGGTGACGCGGACGCTCTGGCGGATGACCGAGGAGGGGTCGAGGAACCGGTCGAAACGAACGCGGATGGCGGCGTCGCGGGCGACCTCGGTGAGCTCGGCGGTGGGGCTGGTGGCGACGACGCGGAGCGCGGGCCCCGGGAGCCCGGGGGAGAGCTTTTGCTCGCCGCGATCGCAGCCGCTGGGGGCCGCCAGCAGCAGGCCGAGGGCAGCGAGGCCGGCGCGGAGGGCCCCGCGGGAGGTGAGCGGGAAGCGGAGGGAGGAGCGGCGCGAGCGTGGGGCGTTCAACGGCATAGGTCGCGGGGGTTGGCGCCCTCGTGGCACACGAGGCACGGGCGTGGGTTCTTGCTGGCGGCGCTCTTGCAGCGCGAGGCGAAATCGGGCGGGTGCGGGTTGAAGCCGCGGCCTCCGGCGGCCTGGGTCGCGTGGCAGACGGTGCAGTCGCGCTCGGTGTGGCAGGCGACGCAGGCGTTGAGGTTGCGCATGGCCTCCCAGGCGTGGTGCTGGCGCGTGCGGGGCATCTCGCTCCAGATGGCGCGAGGCGGGTGGAAGCGGCCCTGGTTGCGGAGGTTCCCGGGGGAGCCGGTCATGGTGATGCCGGCGCGGGTGTGGCAGGGCTGGCAGAACTGCTGCTCCTGGTGGCAGCTGGTGCAGCGGGGGTTGTCGAGGCGAGCCTCGACGGGGTGGAGCGAGAGGTAGTCGTTGGGGTGGATGCTGCGAGGGCGGACCCGGCCGTCGTGGCAGTCGGTGCAGAAGTTCTCGTTGTGGCAGGAGCCGCAGGCCTTGGTGTTGTCGGCGGCGACGCGCTTGTGGCGCTCGATGTAATCGGCCGTGTGCTCGAGGTTGCCCATCCAGCGGGGGGGCAGCAGCTTGCCGTCCGGGTAGGCGGAGACCATGCGCCCGTCGGGGAGGGGCTCGTGGCAGACGTTGCAGTCGTTCTGGGCCTTGCCCTTCCCCGGGCCGCTCATGGCGTGGCAGCCGAAGCAGCCCTTCATGCGGGGGAGCTGCTCGCGGGTGGCGAGGTCGATCTCCTGGACCGCGCCGTGGCACGACTCGCACTGGATGTTGCGATCGGCGTGGATCTTGTGGTTGGAGCGCATGCGCGCGGTGGGCATGGCGACCCGGGCGACGTTGTTGCCATGGTCAGGCTGGTACCCGGCGTGGCAGACCTCGCAGCTGCCAAAGCCCGGGTCGCCAGCCTTCACGGCCAGGAGGTCTTCGTGCTCGGTGCCGTGGCACCCGTCGCAGACCTTGGGGGACGGCAGGAGCCGGTCGCTGGCGGCGACGCTGGTGGCCGCGGCGCCGTGGCACTCGGTGCACTTGAGGCCCAGGCCATCCTTGTCGGAGTGCTTCTTGTGGGAGAAGCGCAGGGGTATCTGCTGGGGTGGGTAGATGACCTTGCTGGGCCCCGGGTCAGGGAAGGAGGCCCCCGGTGGGAGGAGCTTTCGAGGCGTGGCCGAGCCGCCGGGCATGGGAGCGTTGTAGGGCGCCCGGGGGGCCGGGGGAGGGGCAGGTTCATCGGCGCTTGCGGAGGCCGCGGGGGCCTGGTCGCCCTGGGCCTGGGCGCCAGGGACAAGGGCCAGCAGGGCCGCCGCCACGCAGGTCGCTGCCAGCAGGAGCGGGCTGAGATCTCGGCTCATCGGTTCACCACCACGTTCACCAGCGCCAGCACGCGGAAGCGCTGGCCCACCAGCCGGTTCATGTTGTGCTCCCACTCGAGGAGCACGTCGGCCATCGGCCCCGGCTTCCACATGCCACCGACCACGTAACCCACGCTGGTGGCGCTCCGGTCGGGCCTCAGATCGTCCCTCCAGTCGAAGACCGACCCCCGGAGCGAGGCCCCGTATTTTCCGCCGTGAAAGTAGCGTTCTCCGCCCACATCGACGCCCTCGCGGCGCCCCCGCTCGCCCACCTCGAAGACCCCCCGCAGGGTGGCTCGACCCGTGGACCAGCGGTAGCGACCGTAGGCGCTCCCCAGCACATCGGTGAGCCGCGCGGTGTTGCTTGCCTTTGGATCCACCAGGGTGCCCTGATCCCCCACGCGCCCCGCGGCGTCCGGGGCCAGGGTGCTGGGGGCATCCGGATCGTCGTCCGTCGACCACCAGCGCACCCCGGCGTTGACCGCCAGATCCAGCCGATCGGTCGCCTGCCAGGACCCACGGCCGGTCAGCGTCGTGATCGGCGTCTGCGTGAACCAGTTGAAGATCGAGTCGCCGTCGAAGGTCGGGCGGAAGTAATCGAAATCTGCCCCCACCGTGAGGCGCTGGGTCACGAAGCCGTCGAGGTTCGCGTAGTACGCGCTGAAGAACTGGTTGTACAGGTCGTAGACGACACCGCCCTTGCCGGCGCCGTGATCGCCAAACGTGGCGTCCATGGCGTAGCCGAGGCGCTCGCTCGAGGTGCGGGTCTCGTTGTACGTCCGCAGAGCGCCCTGGGCCCCGGGCAGGTAGGACGCGGCCACGGCCCCGGTGTTGTAGACCCGGCGGTAATCGAGGCGCGCGTGGAGCCAGTAAGGGGTGGCGCTCTCGAGGGCAAAGCCCATGGCGGGGGCCCTGCCGGCTTCGAGGAACATGGCGAAGGCGTCGGGGGAGTCGACGAGGCCCTGGCGATCACCCCGCCACACGCCGTTGCGCTCGTAGCGACCGAGGGACAGCGGCAGGCCGCCGCGCTGCTCGAAGCCGCCGTAGGCCTCGACCTGGACGTAGGGGGACTGGATGCGGACAAGGCCGCCGTCGAAGCCCCACCAGCCGAGGGAGTTGGACTGGTACTGGCGCCCGAGCCGGAAGCCGAGCCAGCCGCCCGCCAGGTTGCGCCCCTCGACGTAGCCGTACATCAGGTCGACCGGCGCCTCGATCAGCCCCGGGACGTAGCGCGAGCGGGTGTCGCCTCGCACGAAGGTCGTCTCGCTGCTCTCGATGCCGATGTCGGCGTCGAGGCGCAGGCGCAGCTTCACCGAGATCTGCGGGCCCGTTGGCTTCTCGTCATCAAGGAGGTGGTAGACCCCGAGGCCCAGGGTCTGCATCACCCGACGACGCATCAGGATCGGATCGCCAAACGGGCTGCGCAAGGCGTACCCCTGGGCGGCCGTGGTGGCGGTCACTTCTGTATCGATCGCCCGGGCGGAGGATGGGGTCAGGGCCACCATCGCCAGCAGCGTCAACGAGGCAAAAGTCTTGAGGCAAGGAGGCTTTTGCCGCGGGGGGGGGGTTCTCATCCCGGGGGTACCAAAGGTCAAAGAGAGGCCAGGCTACACCGCAATGACCCGCCTTGGGGAGAGCCTTGCCACCCTCCAGTACGATCGTACCCCCGCGCCGGTTTCACGACCCGGGCGGCTGGGCCCAGGAATGCAGGACCTCGAGGTCGTCCTCGTGGAGAAAGGGGGCCACCTCGTCGAGGGTCCCGCAGCGTGTCGGTTCAACCCCCAGCCGCAGCGCCGCTGCCTTCGCCACCGCCGCGGTCATCGGCTGCGCCGTCGTCACCAGCCTCACCAGCTCGCCGGCCAGCTCGCTCGCCCCCAGCTCCCCCGCCACCGCGGCGCAGAACGCCCTCCTGTCTTGCTCCTCCGTCGGGGGGCGCCGCAGCTCTCGTTGCAGCAGCTCCAGGGTCTCCTTCGAGGCCACCCTCGCCGTCTGCTCCCGGTACGTGCCGGACCGCAGCGCCAGCGCCTCCGTCCCCTCGCCGCTCTCCAGGAACGCCCGCGCGCTCCCCAGGAGCTCCCGGGCGACGGGCTCGAACCCCAGCGCCCCCCCGTGCTCCTCCCCGCCGAACCCCAGCGCCACCGGCAGCGCCCCCTCCCACGCGTAGGACGGAAGGTGCGCCACCAGCCGCTCCAGCGGCGCATGCCCCGTCGTCCGCCCCAGCAGCCGCTCCCCCGTGGTCTCCACTGTCACGAAGCTCCAGCTGGTCTCCGTCGAGCCGCTCATGTCGGACGTATGGAAGTCATCTATATGGATTGCCCGTACGCCACTCCAGCGGAGCACCCGGATCTCGGCGGCCTGATCGGGCTGGATCAGGACCCCCCAGGGGACGATGGCCATGGCCACCGGGCGGGCAGCGCCGTGGCGCCAGAGGCGGAAGGCGCCGCGGCGGCGGAGGGTGAGGGCGGTGACGCCGCCGGCCAGGGCGGAGACCAGGAGCGAGGTGGCGTCCGCGCCGGCGGCGAGGAGGAGGGCCCCGGTCAGCCCCGTGGAGGCGCTGGCGGCCGCCGCGGCCATGTGGAGCGGGGATAGACCCGGGCTCAGGCCCACGTAGCGGAAGTCCGGTGGGGGTACATCCAGGGACGGCAAGCGCTCCAGCTTACGACGATGAGCGGGGAGCGCCAGCCCCGGGTCAACCGGATCGGTGCAGGTCGTGGAGCAGCACGAAGATGGAGCGGTGGTCCTGGGTGAGGCGGTGGAAGCCTTCGGCCCCGGCCTCGCGGATGAGGATGGCGACGAGGGCCTGGGCGGTGCCCAGGTCGGTGCAGAACTGGGGGGTGCTGATCTCCCAGAGGTCGCGGTGGGGGAACTCGTCGCAGAGGCGGCGGCTGGGCTCCTGGAGCGCGGGGGGGAGGGTGGTGT
>JALOQB010000104.1 GCA_025453595.1 Polyangiaceae bacterium | reverse complement strand
CGTTCATCTTCGCGCCCCAGTAGCCCTCCCCCTGCTGCCAGGTGTCACGCCGTCGCAACCTGGAAAAATCGGTCTCCAGATCGTCCGGGCCCACCTTGCGCAGCGCCACCAGCGACAGCACCGTCGACACCGCCGCGAGCAGCAGCAAGAGCCGCGCCTGGCTGCCTACCAGGCGGGTCAAGGGCGCCAGCAGGTTCCCTTCCGAAGACCGGGGCGGCAGCCCCCCCCGGTCCACCCAGCGCAGCAGCGGCGGCAGGAGCAGGTAGGTCGCCCCCCAGGAGATGACCATGCCCACCCCGCCCAGGTAACCGAACTGGCGGAACCCTTCAAACTGCGTCAGCGCCAGCGCGCCGTAGGAGCTGGCCGCCGCGAGCGCTGCCACGATCGTGCCCGAGATGGACGCAGGGACCGCCTGGATCAGCGCCCCCTCCGCCGTCGCCCCTCCGCGGCGCTCCTCGACGTAGCGCGCCAGCAGCATGATCCCCGGGTTGATCCCGTTGCCCACGATGATCGACGCCAGGAACGCCGTGTTCGAGTTGAGCTCGCGCACCCAGAACGGCGGGAGCGCCGCCACCCCGAAGGCCAGGCCCGTCGCCAGCAGCAGCGGCACCAGCAGCAGCGGGATCGACTTCCACCAGCGGAAATAGAGGTAAATCACCCCGCCCACCGCCGCCAGCACCAGCAGCGAGGACAGCGACAGATCCTCCATCAGCGCCTCGGTCTCCTCGACGTTGATGGCCACATCCCCCGCGAACCCCGCCTTCATCCCCTCCGCGTACTTGCCAGGCCCCCCCAGCGCCTCGATGTCGCGCTTGACCCGCGCCAGCAGCTCGCGCCCCGCGCCATGATCGGTGCCGACCTCCACCAGCAGCAAGGTCAGCCTGTGATCGGCGCTGGAGAACCTTCCCGTAGGGAACTTCTGTACACCCGCGCGAGCCTGGTATTTTTCCTTGAACTCGTCCAGGCCCAGGGGGGGAGGGGGCTCCTCTTCGAGGTTGGTCCCCATGGCGTGGGAGACCTCCCAGTCGCGGCGCGCCTCGACGCGCTCGCGGATCTCCTTGAGGTCGGCGAGGTCGGCGTAGAGAAGGGCGTGGTCGTCGAGGAAGGAGCGCTCTTCTTGCTGCCCGGTGCGCACGGCGCGGACCAGCCCCGGGGGGTACTGGCGGATGCGGGCGGCGAGGTCATCGAGGAAGCGCTCGCCCGCGGGGATCCGCGCGGCGTCCGCCGTGTCCACGACGACGCCCAGGTGGTGGAGCCCTTCGAGCCTGCGGTGCAGCTCGTCGAGGGCGACCACGCTGGGCGCCTGCCTGGGGAGCAGGCGCTCGAACTCGCTGCGCAGCCCACCGTAGAGCCGCACCACGTGGAGCGCCGAGGGGAGGAAGAGCAGGAGCGCGATGGACCAGAGCAGGACCCCGCGTGCGAGGGTCCAGCGGACAAAACGTTCAGCTAGCTTCAAGGCGGCTCCGGAACACGAAGGAGCGATGCATGGGGAAGTTCCAGGCGACGCTCACGATCACGGCCACGAGGGCGCGGGACGCGAGGTAAGGCACCCCCACGCGCTCCCCGAGCTCGACGCCCAGGCCGTTCCAGAGGGCGCTGCCGCCGGAGATGAGCGCGTAGCGGAGGGCCTGTCCTTGCCAGGGCCCCTGGTGCCCGGGGAAAACCCAGCGGCGGCTGAGGGTGAAGTGAAAGAGCGCCCCGCTCGCGCTGCCGACGAGCGTGGCCAGGGACGGGCGCGCCGAGGCCAGCTCGACGAGGGCGGTCATCCAGGCAAAATCGAGGAGCGTGGCGCCGATGGAGGCAAGCTGGTGGCGCGCCGCCTGGGCGAGCGCGCCCCGGCGAGGAAGGGGGCGCCATCGCGTCACGCCGCATGCCTCCGGGGCTCGGACATCGACGGGGGCAGCTCTTCCTCGGCCTCTTCTTCCAGCTTCTGGGCGTCATCCGTCTGAAGGCGCTGCATGATGGCCATCAGCCGGTGCACCGCGGAGATGTTGGCGATGACCGCGATGAGGCTGAGCGCGACGATGATCGGGAAGAGACCCACCCAGCCTGGCCGCTCTGGCCCGGCGAGCCACTGGGTGTAGGGGGTGATGCCGGTGGCCACCGTCAGGTACACCGCGCGCTCGGTGCGCCGCATCAACCCTCGCGGGGCTTCCACGCGCAGCAGCTCGACCTTGGCGCTCACGTAGCTGACCATGAACGAGCCCATCCAGGCCGCGAACACCAGCGAGAGCAACGGCAGGCTCTGGTGCACGTAGAACCCGAGGCCAAACAGGAAGACCCCCTCGCCGTAGCGATCCGCCACCGAGTCGAACACCGCCCCGGCCCTCGACATGCGGCCGCTGATCCGGGCCACCAGCCCATCGAGCGCGTCCCCCAGCGTGCCCACCACCAGCGCCGCCAGGGCGATGCCGAAGTGACCCATCGCCGCCGCCCCGGCCGCCGCCGTCGCCGCCACCAGCGTCAGCGCCGTGATCATGTTGGGGGTCAAACCGACCGAGACGCAGGCCCGGGCCACGCTCTGGAGCCCCCAGTAGGCCATCTCCATCACGCGCTTGCTCAGCAGGACGGACCCCCCGACCTGCTCGATGCGCTCGTAGCGCAAGGCACCCTGGAGCCAGACCCGCAGCGTGTACGCCGCACCCAGCCCGGCGAAGCCTGCGATGACAGTGGAGGAGAAGATCACATCGACCAGTTCGATCATGGAGTGCCCTCTGGACCCTTCGGATGCCGTTTCTTGCACGATGGGTGGCAGCTCGTCGTCAAAACGGGTCACTTCGCTGCAGATTCTTAACATTCCTTCACGGACCCCCGGCGCCGCATGGGTTCGTTGTGCACCTCTGTCAAGGCTGGGTCGGCGCCAGGATAACCGGGTTGGTGGGGGCCCCCGTGTGGAGCACCTCGGGCCCCACCCAGAACACCACTCGCCCGTCTTCTGCGCCGTCAAGCACGGTGTGGAGCTGCAGCGCTGACCCAGGGGGATCGAGCTGCAGCGTGAAGCTGTCGAGCTCGCTGGTGGTCATCAGAATCACCTGCAGCTCGCTCTCGCGCGAGGAGGTGAACTGGTTGTCGCTGGCGCCGTCGAGGCCCATGCCGGGGGCCGTGATGCGTGCCCCGGCCTCGGGGGTCATGGTCAGCCGGTAGAGGCAGGGAGCCGAGCTGTAGAGCGTGTCGCAGGTTGTCCAGATCTTCCATTGACCGGCGCCCTGGTACTCGACGAAGACGCCGGCCCCCTTGCCAGGCTCGGAGGCCAGGGTCTCTCCGGTGGCGATGGCCATGCGCGCGGGCTCGACCGGCGCGGTCTGCGTGGGGGCAGCGGTCGGCGCCGGGGACGGCGCGGTGGCGACAGGATCTGGTTCGACCCAGCAGGCCCCCAGGACAGGGACCAGGAAAGCAAGGCCGGCAAGAGCAACGGAAGGGAGGGAGTGAAGGCGCATGACCATGGACCTTTGTACGTTAGCGCCTGCCCCTGCTGCCGCCACCCCGCGAGGGAGACGGAGAAGAGCGGGAGGGCGAGGAGGAGCGGGAGGGAGAGGCAGTGGAGCGGGAAGGGGAAGGGGAGGCCCTGGGCGCAGGAGCCGGGCGAGGGGAAGGGGCTGCGCGGGGCGCCGGGCTGGGTCGAGGGGCCGGGGCCGGGGCCGGGGCCGCACGGGCGGGGCTCGGCGCCCGGGGTTCCGGGGCGGAGCGCGAGGGCGGGGGCGCCTGCCGCGAGGGGGCATCAAAGGAGCGCTGGCGCACCTCGCTCGGGGAGACCACCGACGGGGCGGAGCGCGAGAGGTTCCGGGCTGGCATCGTGCGTCCCATGGCTCGCGGTGAGGCAAAGCTCATGGCGCTGGATTTCGGTGTGGGAGCTGGCGAGGGCGTGATGCTGCTGGGCAGGTGCCCGCTCTGGAGCGAGGGGCCCCGGTGCGGCGTCGCCAGCACGCGCCGGCCGGTCGCCTCGCCGGGTTGACCGTAAGGGCGCGTCTGGGAGGCCACCGCGACGACCCGATCGCGCTGGACGATGTGGGTATGCACGTGGTGGTGAAAGACGTGGGTGGTGGGGCAGAAGACGTAGGGGGCCGTCGGGTAGACGTCGAGCCAGAAGACCGAGCCAGAGCGCCAGTAAAAAGCCGGAGGCATCGGCGCCCAGCCCACGTAGCCGTAGCCCGGATCGCCGGTACGCCACACCACCCAGGCCGGCGCGTAGCGGCGCCCCGGGATCCACACCCAGCCGTTCCCGGAGACCCAGGTCCAGCGGCCGTAATGGAACACAACCCAGCCAAAAGTATCGTCGTAATCGCTGACCCACACCCAGTTGCCGTCGCCATCGAGGGCCCAGCGACCTGCGGTCACGTAGGGGGAAAAATCTTCGCCAACGTGCGTGCGAGAGGGCACCCACACCCTGCCGTAGGTCGGGTCGTCGACCCAGGCCCCGTAAGGATCGAGGTGAGGGCTGAAATCGCTGAGCGCGCTCGGATCCGTGTCCTCGAATTCCTCAGCCGCCGCGGGGGTCGCGGTGGCCTCTTCCGGGGCCTCAGGGGCCGCTGGAGCGACGGGTGCGGGCGGGGTCACCGGGGGCTCCAGGTCGGCCATGGACCCACAGGCCAGCAGACCGAGCGAGGCGATGAAGAGGCTGACAGGACGGAGGAGGCCCATGTGGACTAGCTTGCTCCCTTGCTGACCCCTTGGCCAGTGCAACCCCCGGACCAACGCCCTCTCCGCGGCAAATCGTCCCCTCGTGGTCGGGGCTGTGACCGGCGGTTTATGGCGCCATGCCAGCCGGTGTCCTCAGTCTTTGGGGCCCTCGTTGTAGCCACGAGGTCGGTACTTCGGATCGACGCCGTTATGCTTCTCCCCGTTGTATGTTATGTCCTTCACGAGGTACGCGAGCCAGGTGCCGGGCCGCGCGTCGGCCATCCGTACAAGCTCCTCCTCGTGCTTCTTGAACGCCCGGATGGTGCCGCCTTCGCCGTCCGGTAGCTGCTCATCCCAGAGGCACTGGAGCCCGAGGGAGAGCAGGTTGGGGTCGTTCTCGGCCAGCGGGAACCCTTGTTCGTAGTGGGGCCACGCCTCTTCGGGCTGGTGCATCCGGCAGAGGGTGTCGCCCAGGTAAACATGGGCCATGGGCCACTCGGGGGCCAGCTCCAGGGCGGTCTTGTTGGCGTCGCGCCGTATATCAAGGCGCCCGCGGGCCCCCCACATCACCGAGTAGTTGAGGTGCGCCTTGGCGCTCCGGGGCACGGCCTGGCGGGTCGCGGTCCAGAAGGTGAGGTCATCCCGGTAGTCGCGGCTGTGCTGGAACGCCTTGCCGCACTGGAAGGTGAAGAACAGCGCGAAGAGGCCGACCGCCGGCGCGCCGTCCTGGATGTGCCGTGTCGCCCGGAAGAGCCAGGTGAAGAAGGCCAGCAGCACGAACGTCGAGCCGACCACCGGGAAGTACCAGAACCGCTCGGCCCGCACCGTGGGCAGCAGCACCGGGATGTTGGAGTGAGGGAAATAGCTCACCACCACCCAGGTCATCCCCACCGCCGCCAGCAGCAGCAACCGCTCGCTCTCCGGCAGCGCGAAGGCCTGGCCTTGCTGCTCCGCCTCGGCCCGCAGCCTGCGTTCTCGCAGCATCGAGCGAACCCAGAGCCAGGCGGTGGCTAGCGGAGGGCACACCATCATGAGCGCGCCCAGCACGCTCTCGGGGAAGATCAGCGTGGGCGGGATGGGCTCCTGCGGGGAGGAGTAATCGCCGGACAGCGTGACCGGCGCCACCAGCTGCGTCAGCCCCCGCCAGTACACCCGGAGCGCCCCCGCGATGCGGTGCGGCGTGTCCGCCTTGATCAGCGGGTTGTTGAGCGGATCTCGTGGCAGCGGCGGCTGGTGGAACCACACCATGAAGGCCCGGTGGGCCCGGGACAGCCAGGAGGCATCCGGGGGCAGGGGCGTGTTCAGGCTGGCCTCCATCGGCGCAGGGAACGCTCGCTTGCGGATCTCGACGTAGATCACGAACGCCGCCGCCGCCCCCAGCAGCGCCAGCAGGGCCCGCGCCCACCGCCTCGGCCGCTCCGGGTGCGTCACCGGCGCCAGCAGCAGCGCCGCCAGCGGCACCAGCGGCACGCAGACCAGCGCGCTCTCCTTGGAGAACAGGCCGAAGAGCACGCTGCCCAGCACCGCCACCGGCATCGCCGCCAGCGGCAGCGTCAGGCTCAGCAGCGCCAGCAGCGCCCCAAGCCCCCCCAGCACGTCCGCGATGCCCACCACCCCGCTCACCGCCTCGGTCAGCACCGCCGCCGACACGAAGATGAACCCCGCCAGCCAGGAGAGCCCTCGCCGCCGGGTCAGCAGGAACGTGAACACCGTCACGCAGGCCCCGTTCGCCGCATGCAGCAGCACGTTGAACCAGTGGGCCAGCCACGGGTTCTTCGAGTACCCCCAGATGGCCCGCCACACCAGGTTGGGTATGGGTCGGTAAGAACCCACGCTGCGATCGTGAGGGAGACCCCAGAAGTCGCGCTGGAAGGCGGTGAGCCATCCGCCTGTCTTGCCGTTGACGTAGGGGTTGGCGAGCAGGGCTTCCTGCTCATCAAAGATGCAGTTGGTGGCGGGGTGGCGGGTGTAGAGCAGGGCCACGAGGGCCAGCAGAGGCACCATGGCGACCCAGAAGGTCGGGTCGTCGCCGACGAAGTAGTCGCGGACCACACGCCAGGCTCGTTCGAGGGGGGGCTCGCGGGGCTCGGGGGCCGCGGGGGAGGGCTCCTCCGGCGGCGTGGGGTCGGAGGCGTCAGTCACCCTGTTTGTCCTGGGCGGGGGGCTCGTCGATGTGCCAGATGTCGCCCCAGAGCGAGAGGCCACCGTCGATGTAATAGGTCGAGCCGGTGACGTAATCGTTGAGGTGAGAGGCAAGGAAGACGATGACGCGGGCGACCTCGTCGGGGGAGCCAAGGCGCTTGAGGGGCGTGGCCTTGCGGCTGATCTCGAGGAGCTCCTCGCCGTACTGGGTGGTGCCGCTGGAGCGGATGGTGCCGGGGGCCACGGCGTTCACCTTGATGCCGTGGGTGGCCCACTCGACCGCGAGGGAGCGGGTGAGGTTCTCGACGCCAGCGCGGGCCGCGCCGGTGTGCGCCATCCCCGGGAAGCCCCGGGCGATGTTGGCGATCACGTTGACGATGCGGCCCCGGCGCGCCGGGATCATCGCCTTCTGCGCCACGGCGCTGGTCATGAAAAAAGTGCCGTTGAGGTTGTTGCGGATCACCGCCTCCCAGCCCCGGGGGGAGAGGTCGGCGGCAGGCTTGGGGAACTGCCCTCCCGCGTTGTTCACCAGCACATCGATGCGACCCCAGCGGGCCATCACCTGATCCACCAGCGCCCCCACCTGGTCCGGCTCGCGGATGTCGCAGGTCAGGGCCAGATGCTCGACCCCATCGGCCCCAAGCTCGGCGGCCCCTGCCTCGACCTTGATCGGGTTGCGGCTGGCGATGGCCACCCGCGCCCCCAGCGCCCCCAGCTCACGGGCCGCCGCGAGGCCGATGCCGGTGCCGCCCCCCGTGATGAGCGCCACCTGCCCCTCGAACACCCCCGGTGCAAACAGCGACGAGCGGTGCACGGCTCACCCTCCGGTCATCTTGCAGTCGGAGACCGTCCCGAACCAGGCGTTGGGTCGATCGCCCCAGGCCTGACCCACGTCCCAGCGAACCTTGATCTTCTCGAACTGCTGCTCGAGCTTCATCTTGCAGGTCACCGTGAAGCGACGGCTCTCCATCTCTTCGCGGGTGTAGCGGCCCGGCGGCTCGTCCTCGAGGCGCTTCTTCAGCACCGGCTGGGTGAACAGCCCGGGGATCAGCAGCAGCACGTTGTCCACCGTCATGTAGGGGGCGATCACGTCCTCTGGCTTGGTCGGCGCCTCCCCCTCCTTGGCCACCCAGGGCTTGGTGTCCGCGCCGAACCCGCAGTGGGCCTCGCCCACCTTGGTGTCCGAGGCGCAGGAGAGCCGCCCCGCGTCCGCCGAGATCAGCGTGATCGCGGCGTCGATCACCTGCCCCTTCTGCAGTTCTTTCGGGGTGATCGCCTCGACCTTCGCGCGCTTGCGCGCGGTCTCCCCGGTCATCATGTAGATGTACACCCCCGACATGCAGCCCGTCACCAGAAGGAAAATCCACATCTCGCGGGAAAGCTGAAGCGTCCTGACCACCATGTCGCAGGACTTATGACCCAGACCCCGCCCCGAGGGAAGGGGGTTCCTCCGACCGCGCCCCTTGCCTGCCGCCGGCCCCTTGCTAGATAACTGGTTGAACGTTCAACCAATTATGGAGTTTCTGTACATGGCGAGGCCAAGCAACACGGTCGAGCGGCGGGCGCAGATCGCGAGGGCGCTGCTGAAGGTGATGGCGAGGCGCGGGTACGACGGGGCCTCGATCGCGGCGGTGGCGAGGGCGGCGCGGGTGGCGCAGGGGCTGGTGCACTATCACTTCAAGGACAAGCGGGAGATCCTGCTGCTGGCGATCGAGGAGCTGGGAGAGCGGCACGAGGCGAGGCTGGAGGGGGCGAGGCGAGGGGCCGGGCCCGGGGCGGAGGCGCAGCTGGAGGCGTTCCTGGAGGCGCACCTGGGGGGGGCGGGGGCCGACCCGGAGGCGCTGGCGTGCTGGGTGATCGTGGGGGGGGAGGCGCTGCGGGAGAAGCAGGTGGGGCGCGCCTTCGAGGCGGTGCTGGGGCGGGTGAGGGAGCGGCTGCGTGGGTTGCTGGAGGCGGGGGTCGCCGAGGGGTGCTGGGCGGTGGAGGATCTGGACGCGGCGGCGGCGGCCTTGCTGGCCACGCTGCAGGGGTATTTCGTGCTGTCGATGTCGTCCCGGGGGCTGATCCCGGCGGGGTCGGCGCTGCCCTCGGCGCGCCGGATGGCCCAGGGGCTGCTGGCGGGGCCTGTCCGCCGCCGCCGGGGGGAAGCATGAGGGGGGGCAAGTGGCTGCTGCTGGTGTCGCTCTACGTGAGCCAGGGGCTCCCGTACGGGTTCTTCGTGCAGGCGCTGCCGGTGTTGCTGCGCCGGCAAGGGCTCTCGCTCGAGTGGATCGGCCTGTCGTCGCTGCTTGCGCTGCCCTGGGCGCTGAAGTTCCTGTGGGCCCCGGCGGTGGAGCGAGCGTTCTGGCCAGGGCTGGGGCGGCGGCGCTCGTGGTTGCTGCCGCTCCAGGGGGCGATGGCGCTGGCGATGGTGGGGCTCTCGTCCTGGGCTCCGGCGCGCTCGCTGGGGGTGGTGCTGGCGGGGGTGCTGCTGATCAACGTGCTGAGCGCGACCCAGGACATCGCCACCGACGGCCTCGCCCTGGATCTGCTGGCGCCAGAGGAGCGGGGGCTGGCCAACGGGGTGCAGGTGGCCGGGTACCGCGCTGGCATGGTGCTCGGCGGTGGGGCGCTGCTGGCGCTGTTCGAGCGGCTCGGCTGGTCCTGGAGCTTTCTGGCGATGGGGGGGCTGCTGGTGTTGCTGACGGGGCCGGTGGCGGCGCACCGCGAGGCGGTGCCGGTGCCCCGCGCGGGGGAGGAGCGGAGCGGGGTTCGGTTCTGGAAGCGGGTGGACCGGTGGCGTCTGGGGGGGCTGCTGGTGACGTACAAGCTGGGGGAGGCGTTTTCCGTGGGGATGCTCCGGCCCTGGATGACGGACCAGGGGCTGTCGCTGGCGGAGATCGGCTGGGCCCTGGGGGTCGTGGGCTTCGCGGCGGGGCTGGTGGGGGCGCTGGCGGGCGGCGCGCTGGTGCCGAGGCTGGGGCGACGCCGGGCCCTGGAGCTCTTCGCCGCCTTGCAGGCGGTGGCGGTGGCGGGCTACGCGCTGGCCTCGACGCAGGGCGCGGGCCCCTGGTTGCTGCCGCTCTGCGCCGCCGAGCACCTGGCCAGCGGGATGGCGACGGCGGCGCTGTTCACCTGCATGATGGACTGGTCCTCGACGGAGGCGGGGGCGTCCGATTACACCTTCCAGGCGAGCCTGGTGGTGATCTCGACCGGCGCGGCGGCGGCCCTGAGCGGGGTGTCCGCCGCGCACCTCGGGTACACCGGTCATTTCTCCGCGGCGGCCCTGCTGGCGGGGCTGGTGCCGCTGGCGACCCGCTGGCTCGCTCCACCCGGCGGAAAGGTCTGTTACCCGGGCGGAGGCTTGAGTAAGGAGGCCGCATGAAGCTCAGCGATCTCAAGATCATCGTGACGGGTGGGGCCTCCGGCATGGGGGCTTACTTTGCGAAGCAGCTGGCGGCGGCGGGGGCCCAGGTGGCCGCCGGCGACGTGAACGAGGCGCTGCTTGCCGAGCTGCCCGCGGGCGTCCACCGCCGCAAGCTCAACGTGGCCGACCCGGCCGACTGCGAGGCCTTCGTGGCCTGGGCCAACGAGGCCATGGGCGGGCTCAACGGCCTCATCAACAACGCGGGCATCCTGCGCGATGGCCTCCTGGTCAAGAAGGATAGGACCACCGGCGAGATCAAGAAGCTCTCGAACGCCGAGTGGGACGCGGTGATCGGCGTCAACCTCACCGGCGCGACCATCATGGTGCGCGAGGTCGTGGCGAAGATGGCCGAGACCGGCCAGAAGCCCGGCGTCATCATCAACATGTCGTCGGTGGCGCGCCACGGGAACCGCGGCCAGTCCAACTACGTGTCCGCCAAGGCGGCCCTCGCGGCCAACACCGTGACCTGGGCCCGCGAGTTCGCTCCCTTCGGGATCCGCGTCACCTGCATCGCTCCCGGCATGGTCGAGACCCCCATGACCCAGGGCATGAACCAGAAGGCCCGCGACGCCCTCGTCGCCAACATCCCCGTGGGCCGCATCGGCGTGCCCGACGACCTCTGGCTGGCCGCGAAGTTCTGCCTCGAGTGCGACTACTTCAACGCGCGCTGCCTCGACGTCGATGGCGGCCTCGTGATGTGACGCTCAGGCGTTCCACCCTTCCGCCTCGATCGCCCCGCACGACAGGCCAACAAACACCCCCTGCAGCACCTGGAGCCGGGTGAACCCCTGGCCCCTCAGATCCTCGAAAAATTGCGCCAGGGGGCGGGCGCCATCCACCGCCAGCATCACCGCGGCGGGCCCCGCCGGTAGCCGCAGCGCGTGGGGGCACGGGGCCGAGCGAGGGCCCGGGTGCAGCGCCGTGGCGTGAAGCGCCTCCAGGTGCCTCTCCAGGGCCTCCTGCGTGGTGTGCTGCAGGATACCCTGGGTGATCAGCTCCAGCGCCGAGTGACCCCAGGGGATCCCGTCTTCTTCGTGGTTCTCGGCGGGCAGCAGCCAGAGCTCCCCCTCGGTCCATTGCAACAGCGCGGCGGTCCGGTCGCAGGTCTGGGAAAAGAGCGCCTCGAAGAGCTCGAGGGGCCGGAGGATGTTCAACCCCACCAGCGCGTCCCCCACGCGCCCCCCGTGGCGTGGCGCCAGGGCCAGCGCCATGTCCAGCTCGATGGGGAGGATCTTGCCCTGGCGACGGAGGCGCTCGCCCAGGAGCTCGTCCGGGTTGGTGGAGGTGACGAGGGTGACGCGCCCCTCCTTGAGGTGGAGCTTCTTGCGCTCCTCGCCCTGGATGGCGAGCACGGTGCCGGTGGTCAGGGAGGCGGCGAGCCGGAAGAGGTGCGTGGCGAGGGTGCGCGCGTCGAAGCGAAGGGGCTCTCCGCCCTGGGGAGAGACGGTGAAATTCCAGCGCGACGAGGAGCGCGAGGCGAGGCGCCGTAGCTCCGGGTGCTCGCGGGGCTTGAGGAAGGGACCGCCGTTGCGGGCCACGTCGGCCTCCGGCGGGATGCGCCCGGTGATGAGCCCTTCCAGGACGCGGGCCAGGGGCAACGGGTCGAGCGCGGTTCCATCCGGGAGGCGCACCGCGTAAGTGGCCGGGTTCTCTTCCGGGAGCGGGGGAGCCGGGCGCTGCACAGGCTTGGCCCGGGGGGTCGCGTCGAGGACCCCTCGGAAACGAAATTCGCCTGAACGGCTCGCCTGGCGGACGAGGCCCAGGGCCTCGACGTAGGCCGAGAGACGCACCGGACCCAGGGTCAGGCGCAGCCGCAGCGCGAGGCTCTCGATGGCCTCCGCAAAGGCCCCCGCGTGGGGGTAGCGATCCTGGGGGTCACGGGCGAGGGCCTTGCGCACCACGTCCCGCAGCTCGGCGGGCAAGGCGCCCCCGTAGCGCTCGAAGGTGCCGATGTTCGCGTCCCGGATGCGCTGGAGAATGTCGAGCTCGGCCCCGTAGGAAAACAGCGGTCGACCCGTGAGCAGCTCGGCCAGGACGATGCCCAGCGTGAAGAGATCGGAGCGCGGATCGACCTCCCGGCCCAGCACCTGCTCCGGGGACATGTAGCCCAGCTTGCCCTTGAGCTGACCGGTGTCGGTGCGGCGCTCCGAGTGGATGGCGCGCATGATGCCGAAGTCGGCGAGCTTGACCGCCCCGGTCCGGGAAAGAAGCACGTTGCCCGGGGAGACATCCCGGTGCACCAGGCCCAGCGGCGTGCCATCCTCGGCCTCGGCCTCGTGGGCGTACTCGAGGCCCCGCAGCACGTTGAGCGCGATGAACAGTGCGTCCTCGACGGGCACCGCTTCTCCCCGCGTCGCAGCGGCGCGCACCAGCCTGGCGCAGTTTGTCCCGTCGACCAGCTCCATGGCCATGAAGAGCTCGCCGTTCTCCTCGCCAAAATCGAAGACCTCGACCAGGTTCGGATGCGTGAGCCCCGAGCAGATCCGCGCCTCGTCGGTGAACATGGCCACGAACTCCGCGTCCGCGGCGTACTGGGGCAAGATCCGCTTGAGCGCCACCAGCTTGCTGAAGCCGCGGGCCCCCTTGCGCCGCGCCACGTAGACCTCGGCCATCCCGCCGGTCGCAAGCCACTGGACGATCTCGTAGTCACCTAGCCTCTGTGGCGCGCCCGGTGGCCCTGGGTTCATCGACCTTCACTATACCAGACCGCCTCTCCCGCGTGGTGCTCCTCGCTCCCTCGTGGTACCCACTGCCGCTCATGCCTCGCGAGGTCCACGGTCTCTGGCTCGTCGATAAACCCCTCGGCATCACCAGCCACGACGCCGTCGCTCGCGCTCGCCGCCTCCTCGGGACGCGCCAGATTGGCCACGCTGGAACCCTCGACCCCATGGCCACCGGCCTGCTGGTCCTGCTCGTTGGTGAGGCTACCAAGCTCAGCCCGTTTCTCTCGATGGAGCGCAAGCGTTACCGCACCGAGGTCCGCCTGGGTGTCGGGACGACTTCCCTGGATGCGGACGGCGCGGTCTGCGAAGAGGCGTCCCTCTCCGGGTCGTGGCTCGAAGAGCTGGGGCGCGGGGTGGACGCCCCCGGGCTGCGCGCGGTGCTGGAGCAGGAGCGCGATCGGCGCGAGCAGATCCCGCCGTCGGTGTCGGCGATCCACGTGGATGGGGTCCGGGCCCACGAGCGGGTGCGGCGCGGGGAAGAGGTGCTCCTGCCTCCCCGCGCTGTCCAGGTGTTCTCCCTCGATCTGCTCGCCGTGACGCTCGACCCGGCGCCGACGTTGACCCTGGAAATGGAGGTTTCCAAGGGGTACTACGTGCGGTCCCTGGGGCGCGATCTCGGGCAGGCGCTCGGGGTGCCGGCTCACCTGAGCGCGCTGCGCCGTCTGCAGAGCGGTTCTTTCCGGATCGAGGGCGCCTCGGCCCTCGATGCTCCGCCCCGCTTGCTCTCGCTGGAAGAGTCGGTCCGCTGTGTGCTGCCGGTGGCAGAGCTCACCGAGCGAGGGGCCTGGAAGGCTGTCCGCGGCCAGGCGTTGCAGCGAGAAGACTTCATGGCCCCCCCGGCGACCCCGGGCCCTCACGCATGGTTCTCTTCGGGCGGCTTGCTGGCCGTTGGCGAGGAGCGCGAGGGAGACTTCCGCGTGCTGCGCGGGTTTCGCTCGCTCAGCGCCTGAACTGCTCGCGGGCCAGCTTGATGAAGTCGGTCTCGGTCAAAATCCCCACCAGCGTCGCGTCGTCGCTGACCACCGGAAGGCAGCTCAGCTTCTCCTGGAGCATCACCTCGCAGGCGGTCTTCAGGGGAGAATCAACCCGGGCGGTGACCACGCTGCGGCGCATGATCGCGCCGGCCCGGGTCGATGCGCTGACGGGCTGCGCGAGGGGGGAGCCGTCCGCCGCCAACCCCAGCAAGGCATGAAGAAAATCGCTCTTGGAGATGAGCCCGACCAGCTTCTTGCCGCCGCTCACCACCGGCAGATGACGGAACCGGAAGTGCTTCATGCCCCCCTCCAGATCGCCGAGCGGCTCTTCCTCGTTGATGGCGATGATCTGGCGCGTCATCAGGTCGCCCACGGTCTCGGGGGGCCACTTGCGCGGCGGCAGGTTGTCCTCCGTGTTGAGAGGGGCAGGCGGCTCCGAGGGGGCCGCGGCGCGCGGCCGCAGGGGAGGGGGCTCCGCCGGCGCGGCTTCGAGTTCGATGACTTCGGGTGCAGAATTTTCACCGGATTCCATGGCTTCGCTCACCGAAGCAAGATCTCTGCCTCGAACCCTCGCTCCCTCAGCTTTGCCTGCACGCCTTGCTGCCAGCGTCGTGCCGCCTCCGTGTCGGGCGTCTCGATCTCGATGCGCAGCCGCGCGTCTTCTGCGTGAATGACGATGGTGGCCCCCTGGAGGCTGCCGGCGCCCACCTCCAGCAGGGCGGTGCCGCGGTGGCGCGAGCCTCCCAGGGCCAGGCGTCGTAGCAGCCGATCGACCAGCTGATCCACCGGAGGCAGGGCGATCACGGGGAGCGCCGGGGGCTCCTGGAGAGCAGGGGGGCGCCAGGCCCAGAGGGCGCGCTCCAGGGGATCCGGGAGCGCCGGGGGCAAGGGGTCCAGTTCCCGAGGAGACGGCTCGCGGGCCCCATCAGGTTCTTTTTGACCTCTCTCGCGAAGAGAAGCGCGCGAGGCAGGGGGAGGGGAGGAGGCTGCGGGGGCTGCGGGCGCTGCGGGCGCTGCGGTTGGGTGCGCAGGTTTTGCGCGGGCAAGGAGGGAGGAGAAGGGAACACGAGGAGACAGGAGCGGAGGGGAGCGAGGGGGGACGCGGAGGGGGCTGGAGGTGATACGGTGCATGGACGGGGCCATGGGGTGCCCGTTCGGTGGGCGGCGGGGCGGGTTGCGCCTGTGACGAGAACCCGGCTAGGGTCGCCCACGAAGCGGCGGGTATCCCGCCGGGAGTACAGGTTTTGGAGAGTGCGTCGTCCCCCTCGTTGCTGTTGCTCACCCTCGGTTCAGCGCTGGTTTATTCGGTGGTCGCCGCGGCAGACGCGGCGATGAGCGAGCTGTCTTCGAGCCGCCTGGCGGTGCTCCACGAGCAGGCAGAGGGGGCGACGAAGGCGCAGCTGGGGCGCTTCCTGGCGTACCCGGAGCGAACGCTGGGGAGGTGGCTGGCGGCGCGGGCGCTGTGCGGCGCGGTGACGGCGGTGGGGGTGTACGAGATGCTGGGGGCGCTGCAGCCGAGGCCGCCGTTCTGGGTATCGGTGGGGGCGGGGGTGCTGCTGCTGTCGTTGCTGTCCGAGATGACCACGGGGCTGGCGAGGGCGAAGCCAGGGGCGGTGGGGCCCGCGCTGCTGTCGCTGCTGGGGCCGATCGAGTGGCTGGTGATCCCGCTGGCGGATCCGTTCGCCTGGTTTGGTCGGGCGGTGGGGCGCCTGGTGGGGAAGCCTGGCGATGAGCTGGAGGCCCAGGACGCGGGGGCCGAGGTGGAGCACATGGTCGAGGACGCCGCGAAGACGGGCCAGCTCGAGCCCGAGCCGGCGGAGATGATCCGCAATGTGCTGGACCTGAAGGACTTGACGGTGAGGGACGTGATGGTCCCCCGCATCAAGATCGTGGGGATCGAGGTCGATACGCCGCTGAGCGAGGCGGTCCTCATCGTCGCCCGGGAGGAGCACTCGCGGTACCCGGTCTACGCGCAGGTCATGGATAACGTGGTGGGGCTGCTCTACGCCAAGGATCTGCTCCCGCTGATGACGCTCGGCGGCCTGGAGGACAAGACGCTCCGGGACATCCTGCGGACGCCGGTCAATTTTGTCCCGGACACGCAGCCGGTGGCCACGGTGCTCCGTGACATGCGAGGGCGCCGGCAGCACATGGCGGTGCTGGTCGATGAGTTTGGCGGCGTGTCCGGGCTGGTGACCCTGGAAGACCTGCTGGAGCGCATCGTCGGTGATATCCGGGATGAGTACGATCCGGACGAGGCTCCCATCCAGGATCTCGGGGGCGGTCAGCTGCTGGTCGATGCCTCCGTCAGCCTGGCCGATCTCTCGGCGTACCTGGGCACCGAGATCGCAGGGGAGGGAGACTACGGCTCCCTCGGCGGGCTGCTGATGCACGAGGCGGGCAGGGTCCCTTCCGTGGGGGATCGGATCGCGGTCTCCGGGCTCGAATGCATCGTGCGCGAGGGGGACGCCAAGCGGCTGCTCAAGGTCGAGATCGTGCGGCCTCCGCTCTCCATCGGTCCTCCCTCCCAGCAGGTCTCCTGATGGTCGCGGTCCAGGATGGCCCCCCGCTGCCTCCGATCAAGCTCTGGATCGAGCCGGTGCTCCCCCCGGACTGGCCCGCCGATGGCCTCGGCCCGCTCGCGGTCCTGACCGCCCAGATCCCGGCCGCCGACTCGGTCCCTCGGGGCTCCTGGATCGCCATCCGACCCGCCCAGGCCCCTGCCCGTGGCCTGCTGGCGCGCTGGTTCCGCAAGCCCGGCGGCGCCCACCTGGCCCTGCGCTGCACGGCGCTCCTGGCCAGGGGCTACGAGCTCGTCGGCGCCGGGCTGGACCCCCAGGGGCACGAGGTCGCCTGGGGTCGCTCGCCCGAGAGGCCCCCGCCCGGGCGCGAGCTCGCCGACCTGGAAGGGTGAACGGCGTCCCGGGCGTATCGATTTGAGTTCAAACTATCTACCTGCTGGCCTCAGGAGGGGAGGCGAAGGGGCCAGGGGCGGTCGAGGAGGTGGTTGGTGCTGGAGCGTAGAGCTGCGCGGAGCTGGGGGGCGGTGGAGCGCTGGCCCGGGTGACGGCGCAGGGCGGCGGCGAGGGCCTCGGCCAGGGGTTGGAGGGCCGGGTCCTGCCGGAGCCGCTGGAGCGGCGCGGGCCACCCGTCCGAGTGCAGGTGGAGGGAGATCAGGGCCATCTCGCTGGAGCCATCGAAGAGGTCGTGGGTGGTCAGCATCTCGAAGGCCATGCAGGCGGCCGCGTAGACGTCCACGGGGGGCGGGGTGAGGGTCCAGCCTTCCAGGTGGAGGCCCCACACCTCGGGGGCGCCGTAGGGCAGGGTGGCGCAGCCAGGGCGGATGTTGCGCCCGGAGAGGCCGAAGTCGACCAGCACCGGGGTGCGTCCGCCGCGGAGGATGACGTTGGAGGGCTTGACGTCGAGGTGGCCGATGCCGGCGCTGTGCATGGCCTCGAGGCCCGCGAGGACGCCATCGAGGATGTCGACGACCACCTTGACGGCGATCTTTCCGGTCTGCAGCAGGCGCTCCAGGGAGAGCCCCTCGACCAGCTCCATGACCAGGATGGGCTTGGGGCGAGCGGCGAGGTCGAAGGTCACGAAGCGGGCGAGGTTGGGGTGCCCGGGGAGACCCAGCAGGGCGGTGGCCTCCTCGCGGAAGAGCTGCATGAATTGCTCTTCCGAGAGGGAGCGCGCCGCGTTGCCGTCGTAATCGGGGACCTTGAGGGCGAAGTGCTCGGCCTGCTCGTTGTGCCGGTCCTCGATGCGGCGCACGACGAAGACGGTACCGCCGGCCCCGGAGCCCAGCGGGCGCACGACGTAGAAGCCTCCGAGCGTGCGCCGCCGCGGCAGCCAGGCGGGGAGCGCCTTCTCGGTGAGCGCGGGGGCCGGGATCGAGCGCTTGTCGGAGGCCACCAGCGGCAAGGTCATCAGGGGTTCAAGGGCGGAGGCGGTGATGTCGACCAGCAGGGGCGGGAGCCCCAGGGCCAGCTCTTCCCGGGCGGAGGCGACGGCGAACACCAGGCCGTCCGAGTCGGCGCCGCGGAGCACCGCGTCGATGGCGGAGGCCAGCGAGAGATCCGGGAGCGCCGCCCGGACCTCGCTTCCCCGATCGTCGAGGCGCTGGCGCGCGCCGAGGGAGAGCTGGGCCAGCGTGTTCAGGGCGATCTCCAGCTCTCGCACCGGGGACAGCTCGGTGGTGCCCACGCCGGCGGCCACCGACAGCGAAGGGGCCGAGAGCAGCTTGTGCAGGGCGCGGCCCAGCCGGAAGAGCGCGCCCCGCAGCGCCTCCACCCGCACCGACGCGTCGACCTCGAGCCCCCGGGCGAAGGCCCGGAGCGCCTCGACCTTCCGCACCGCGGGCGTCCCCGTGATCTGCGTCACCACGATGCTCCCCGGGGGCGAGGAGGGGCTGGCAGCCAGGGAGAATTCCCCGGAAAGGAGCCCGCCCTGGAGCGAGAACTCGCCGGACATCGAGCCCGGTCCGTCCACCGACTCGAGGGCCGCCTGCAGGCCCAGGTAGGCCTGGAGCGCCGCCCGCAGGTCGCCGTGCATCGACGCCTCGAAGATCATCCGGATGTCCTCGGTGCCCAGGCTTCGCTGCGCGATCAGCAGCAGCACGTCGGCCACGTCGACGCTGTCGTCCCGGAGCAGCGCGTCCAGGGCCCGGGCGAAGGCCGCCGCGATGGTCCGGTGCAGCACCGGCGGCGGCCTGGTCACCAGGTGCCTCAGCATCAGCGACGCCAGCCGGAATCGCCGCGCCTGGATCGCCTGCGATAGCCCCGTATCCCCGTGTTCATCCCCGCCCCGCGCGTCCGCCAGCCGCAGCAGCCCCCGCAGCCGCTCCATCCGAAGCACCCGGTGCGGCACCGGCCCCCCGCGCGGCGTCGGGCTCTGCTCCCGCTCCAGCAGCCAGCGGCTCAGCCGGTCCAGGCCCTGCTCGTAGGCCCCGATGGAGCGCTGCACGTCGCCTCGCGCCCCCAGCAGCAGCAGATCCCTCAGGATCCCGTCCTCCAGCAGCCCCACGCTGATGTCCCGCAGCGCCGCGAAGGAGGCCCGCCGCGCCAGCGCGCTCTCGGTCCCCTCCGAGCTCAGCCCCTCCAGCGCCGTCAGCCCCCCCTCGACCGCTTCCAGGGCCTCCAGCGCCGACTGGTAGGCCGCCCTCGCCCCGTGGTTCACGAAGGCCTCCAGCGCGTCCCCCAGCCGCTCGTGGAGCGTCGGCTCCCGCTCCTCCCGCGGCTTCAGGCCCATGATCACCCGGGCTCGCAGCGCCACCGCGCCGTCGTCCGCCTCGCCAGTGAGCCGTGAACTGGGTGCAAGTTTACCCATGAGGTCAAGGAGACCCATGGCCGCTCGTTCGCCAAAGCCACCGCCGGGGCCGAAGGGGAGGATCTCACCGAGGGACTCGGCGAGGATGGAGGGGTCGGCCTCGGTGAAGAGGTCTTCGAGGAGCTCCTCGGCCATCTCGGGCTCGACCTCGGCGGCGGCGAGGAGACCCCAGATGATGGCGGAGGCGACGCCGGGGTCGCGCTTGAGGAGGCCGCGGGCGAGGGCGTCGCGGAGGAGGCGGAGGCTCTGGTCCGGGCGGAAGGCGCCGAAGGCCGCGGCGGAGGTGGCGGCGCGGCGCCATTCGGTGGGGGAGAGGTCGCTGCGGAGCCCCTGCTCGATGGCGTCGAGGTGCTGGGGAGCGTGGTGGGCGAGGAGGCCGCGGGCGGTGGCGACGTGGCGCCATACGGCGGGCTCGCGGTCGTCGAGGAGGCGGCGCCAGGCCTGGGCGACGGCCTCGCCGCGGAAGGCGCCGAGGGCCCGCTCGTCGTCGTCAGCGGCGCGGCGGACAGCGGCGCGGGCGGCCTGCTCGAGGAGAC